>JAAXXS010000070.1 GCA_013334395.1 Holophagaceae bacterium
GCACGGCCTCGAGGAGGATGCCGGCCACGAAGAGAAGGACCCCCAGGGCCAGCGGCAGGGCTTCCGCCGGGTATAGGGCTATCATCCCACGCAACACCAGTGCGATCAACGCCAGTTTGCCCAGGGAGAGGAACCCGTAGACCCACCGGAGGCGGACCGAGGGGGTCAGCATCCGGGAGGTGAGCACCCGGTGGAGCCCCCAGAAACCGAAGCTGGTCAGGCAGCCCACCCCGAAGGCCAGGGCAGCCGTCCAGGAGCGGAACAGCCCCCACAGGAGCGCCCCCAGGAGGCCAACCACGACCATGGCCTGGGTGATCCGCCTCAGGTGGTGTTCACCCTCGTCCATGGGGGTCCTTGCCATCCGGCTGATTCGACTTCAGCTTGCGCAGCTCTTCGGCATCCCGCCGGGTCATGCGCCGGTTCAGCTTGTAGAGCTCCCAGAAGGCCGCACCGATGCCCCAGATGAGGCCCACCCACTGCCCCCGGGCCGGGTGGCCGAACCACCCGCCGATCCAGCGGCCCAGGAAGAAGCCCAGAGCGATGCAGAGCGGAAAGGTGATGCCCAGGGACATGAGGTCCCCCCAGAGCGCCCGCTCCCCGGGGTCGGCGTCTTCCTTGCCCGGTTTCAGGATCACCCGTCACTCCCATGAAAGACTTAAGGCGCGGGTGGCCCCGCGCCTTAAGTCTAAGGCAGGAACCCCGGGATCCTTCCTTAGGCTAGGAAGACCTTGCCAGCCCACTCCAGCAGCCAGGGGCCGAAGGCCGTGCCGACCAGGATCAGGGCACAGGCCAGACTCACGATGAACACCGAGGTGGCGCCCATGGGGATGGCCTCGCCCTCGGGCTCGCGGAAGTACATCTGGCTGACCACGCCCAGATAGTAGTAGGCGCTCACGGCACTGGTCAGCAGGGCGAGGACCGTCAGGGTGACGTAACCCTGCTCGATGGCCAGCTTGAACAGGTAGAACTTCCCGAAGAAGCCCACCAGCGGCGGGATGCCCGCCAGGCTGAGGAGGAACACCATCATGGCAAAGGCCAGCACGGGGCGCTTGCGGCCAAGGCCCTTGAAGTCCTCGATGCGCTCACCCTCACCCTGGCCCTGCAGGTAGATCACCACGGCGAAGGCGCCGGTGTTCATGACGATGTAGATGGCCATGTAGAGCCAGACCGCCTGGGCGCCGGCCTGGGGGTTGCCCGACAGCACGCCCAGTAGCATGTAGCCCACGTGGGCGATGCTGGAGTAGGCGAGCAGGCGCTTCATGCTGGTCTGGTTCACCGCGGCGATGTTGCCGAGGATCATGCTTGCCCCGGCGATGTAGCTGAGGGGCAGCACCCAGTCGCTGGACACCCCGTGGAAGCCCGTGCCGAAGACCCGCAGGATGGCGGCCAGGCCGGCGGCCTTGGGGGCCGTGGCCATGAGGGTGGTGATGGGCGTCGGGGCGCCCTCATAGGCGTCCGGCGACCACATGTGGAAGGGCACCGCGGCCACCTTGAAGCCCATGCCCACCAGCACCATCAGCACCCCGGAGAAGACCAGCAGGCTGCTGGACTTGGGGGTGAGGGCCAGGGCCTGGTTCAGGTCCGCCAGATTCGTGGTCACGCCGCCGGCCGCCCCGTAGAGCAGGCTGATGCCGTAGACGAGGATGCCGCTGGAGAAGGCCCCCAACAGGAAGTACTTCATGCCGGCTTCCACGCTGGTGGCGCGGTCCCGCAGGTAGGCCACCAGGATGTAGATGCAGATCGCCATCAGCTCGACGCTGAAGTAGATCGAGATCAGGTCGGAGGCGCCGCAGAGGAAGAGCATGCCCGAGAGGGAGAACAGGATCAGGGCGTAGTACTCCACGGTCTGCTGCTTGAGGCTGTCCAGCAGCCGCACACTCAGGGCCACCGCACCGGCGCAGCCGAGAACGCAGAGCATCTGGAAGCCCCGGGTGAGACCGTCCATGCGGAACATGCGGGAGAAGCCTTCTCCCTCCGAGGTCCGGGTCACCAGGACTGCCGTGATGGCGAGCACCAGCAGCGTGATGGGCGCCCACTTGTGCTTCTCGGTCCGGCTGAACATCAGGTCCCCGGGCCAGAGCATGAGCGTGGCCACGGTCATCAGGAAGAGTTGGGGCAGGATCAGATGCGTGTCCCGGAGGAGCGCATCCAATAGCCCCTGAGAGAAGCCGGTCATTGGTGCCCCCCTCCGTGGGCTGGTGCGCCGTGGGCGGGCTCAGCGTGGGGCGCGGCGTGACCTGCGGGAGCAGCCTCATGAGCAGCGGGCGCGGCGCCGTGGTGGGCGGCCGGAGCGGTCATGCCCTGCATGCCGAGTCGGGCGGCGGCGGCCTGCTTGGCGGCCAGGTCCTGGGCGGCATGGAAGCCGGGGGTGACCTGCTCGACCAGCTTGCGGACCGGCGCGTCCATGACATCCATGACCGGCTTGGGATAGAGGCCGATCCAGAAGGCGGCGATGACCAGCGGGGCGAAGTAGAGGATCTCGCGGAGGTTCAGGTCCTCCATCTTCTCGTTCACCTCGGTGATGGGTCCGAACATGACGCGCTGGAACATCCAGAGCATGTAGGCGGCGCCCAGGATGATGCCGAGGGTGGCGACCACCGCGGCCCAGGGGAAGGCCTGGAAGGCGCCCATGAGGATGACGCCCTCACCGATGAAGCCGTTCAGCAGCGGCAGGCCGATGCTGCTCATGGTCATGATCATGAAGATGGTGGCGAAGATCGGCATGCTCTTCGAAAGCCCGCCGAAGTCCGCGATCATGCGGGTGTGCCGGCGCTCGTAGACGATGCCCACCGCGAGGAAGAGCCCGCTGGTGCTGATGCCGTGGTTGATCATCTGGAACAGGCCGCCCTTGATGCCGTAGGGGTTCAGGGCGAACAGGCCAAGCATGCAGAGGCCGAGGTGACTCACGGAGGAGTAGGCCACCAGCTTCTTCATGTCCTTCTGGATCATGGCCACCAGGGCGCCGTAGATGATGCCGATCAGGGACAGGCCGATGAACCAGGGCAGCAGTTCCTTCGTGGCGGTGGGCATGATGGGCAGCAGGAAGCGGACGAAGCCGTAGGTGCCCATCTTCAGGAGGATGGCGGCGAGGATGACGGAACCGGCCGTGGGCGCCTGCACGTGGGCGTCCGGCAGCCAGGTGTGGAAGGGGAACATCGGCACCTTGATGGCGAAGCCGACGAAGAAGGCCAGGGCCATGAGGGTCTGATAGCTCTTGCTCTGCTGGGCGATCACGGGTGCCATGGCCTGGAAGCTGGCCAGGGAGAAGTCGTAGACGCCCGTCGTCTGGTGCTGCAGGAAGTAGATGGCGAGCAGCGCGACCAGCATCAGGACGGAACCGGCCAGGGTGTAGAGGAACAGCTTGATGGCGGCGTACAGCTTCTGGGGGCCGCCCCAGATGGCGATGAGGAAATACATCGGGACGAGCATCACTTCCCAGAAGAGGTAGAAGAGGAACATGTCCTGGGTGATGAAGACGCCCAGCATGGCGGTCTGCAGCACCAGCATCCAGATGTAGTACTCCTTGTGGCGCTCGAGGATGGCGCTGAAGGAGCAGGCGATGGCGATGGGCCCAATGAAGGTCGTCAGCAGCCAGAGCAGGAGGCTGATGCCGTCCATGCCCACGCTGAACTTGACCCCCAGGGCGGGGATCCAACTCCAGGCCCCGGCCCACTGGACCGCGTCGCTGGCCCGGTCATAGCCGAACCAGAAGGGCAGGCTCAGCAGCAGGCTGGCGATCATGATCAGGAGTGAGCCGATCTCGAAGACCCGGCGCTGGTCCTTGGGCACGAGGAGCAGGACCAACGCACCCAGGACGGGCAGGAAGGTCGCCACCAGCATCAGTGTCGTGTTTGCGGTGAACATGGGGACTCCAACCAATGAGGACTAGGCGATGAATTTCCAGAAGGCGAACACGAGGAAGCCGATGAACATCACGAAGGCGTAGTGCTGGACCCGGCCCGTCTGGAGGCCGCGGAAGACCGCGCTGGTTTCCTGCACCATGTATTCGACGAGGTCGACGCTGCCGTCGATGAGGTACTCGTCCACCCAGTGCATGAGCTCAGCCCAGATCAGGGTCACGCGGGCGGCCCCGTTCACCATGCCGTCCACCACCCAGGTGTCGAAGCTCCAGAGCTGGGCGGAGAAGCGCTTGAGGGGCTCGATGATCGCCGCGTCGTAGAACTCGTCCACGTAGTACTTGGCGTTCACCCAGCGGAACAGGTTCGGGAAGCGCTCCACGAAGGCGATGGCGCGGCTCCAGGTGGGATCCACCTTGTAGATCCACCAGGCCAGCAGCATGGCGCCGGGGGCCCAGATCAGGGTGGCCCAGGCCATGAGGCCGTATTCCATGGCGGGCGGGATGTGCTCGCCGTGATGCACGGGGGCTACCTGATAGAGCAGCGGCTCGAGCCACTTGCCGAACAGGTCCGCAGGCACGATGGGCAGGATGCGGTGCAGGCTCTCGGGATAGTTCAGGAAGCCGCCGACCACGGCAAGAGCCGCGAGGGTGGCCACCGGCAGCCACATGCGCCAGGACACCTCATGGGGATGGTGTCCCGGGACGATGTCGTGGTCCTCGGGATCGTCCACGTGGTGGTCGTGGGGCTTGTCCAGCTCGTGGATATGGTTCTCAATCGCGTGCACGGGTGCATGGGCTCCGTGGCTGTTGCCGTCATGCGCGCCATGGGCGGCATGGTCATCGTGGCCGTGGGCCTCAGACTGGACCGTGTGCCCGTAGGGATCCTCGCCGCCGCCCCGGTAGTTGCCGTAGAAGGTCATGGCAATGAGGCGGGTCATGTAGAAGGCGGTGCAGAAGGCGCCGAGCATGCCCAGGATCCAGGCCACCAGGTTCAGGGTGGGACCGGTGTAGTGGCCGTGCTGATACCAGCCCTCGAACACCTTCCAGAGGATCTCGTCCTTGGAGAAGAAGCCCGAGAAGGGGAAGATGCCGGCGATGGCGAAGGTGGCCAGGATCATGCTCATGGCCGTGATGGGCATGAGCTTCTTGAGGCCGCCCATGTTGCGCATGTCCTGCTCGTGGTGGCAGGCCGCGATCACTGCGCCGGATCCGAGGAAGAGGCTGGCCTTGAAGAAGGCGTGCGTGAAGACGTGGAACATGCCGGCGCTGAAGGCCCCGGCGCCCATGCCCATGAACATGAAGCCCAGCTGGGACACGGTGGAGTAGGCCAGCACCTTCTTGATGTCGTACTGGGCGAGGCCCATGGTGGCGGCGACGAAGGCGGTGAGGGACCCGAAGGCCAGCACCACGGCCAGGGCCATCGGGGCGTTCACATAGATGAAGTTCAGGCGGGTGATCATGTAGAGGCCGCTGGTCACCATGGTCGCGGCATGGATCAAGGCGGACACCGGCGTCGGACCAGCCATGGCGTCGGGCAGCCACACATACAGGGGGATCTGCGCCGACTTGCCCATGGCGCCCACGAAGAGGCAGCAGCCGATGAGGTTGAACCACCAGGTGGGCGAGGCGGTGTGCCCATAGAGCGTGATGGCGGGCAGGTTGGCGACCTCGCGGATCGAGCCCATCAGGGTGTCGTAGTCGAGGCTGCCGAAGACCTGGAAGATCAGGAAGAACCCGATCATGAAGCCGAAGTCGCCGATGCGGTTGGTGACGAAGGCCTTCTTGCCCGCGGCGGCGGCGAACTCCTTCTCAAAGTAGAAGCCGATGAGCAGGTAGGAGCAGAGGCCCACCCCCTCCCAGCCCAGGAACATCATCATGATGTTGGCGCCCAGCACCAGGTTCAGCATGCTGAACACGAACAGGTTCAGGTAGGCCATGAAGCGGTAGTAGCGGCCGTCGTTGCGTTCCTCGGCCATGTAGCCGGTGCTGAAGAGGTGGATGAGGAAGCCTGCGCCGGACACCAGGAGGGCCATGCAGCCGCTCAGCACATCGAACTTGTAGGCCCACTCGATCTTGGCGGTGCTCATCCCACCCAGCACATGGGCGCCGCCCAC
The DNA here is from genome assembly GCA_013334395.1 of Holophagaceae bacterium. Lineage (GTDB taxonomy): Bacteria > Acidobacteriota > Holophagae > Holophagales > Holophagaceae > Geothrix. The sequence continues at coordinate 5,974 of JAAXXS010000070.1, forward strand.
GTTGAACCAGGTCCAGAGGCTCTGGTGCAGAGAGCGCCCGTCTGCGGGCATTCCGATCAGCTGGATGAAGTGCCACAGGGTGAGGAGAAAGGCGAGGCCCACGCTGCCCAGGGCGAAGAAGTCCACCACCGCGGTGTTCCGCAGCTTGCGGCCGCTGAGTCCGTTGATGAGGAACCCGAAGAAGGGCAGGAAGGGGATCAGCCAGAGCAGGCTGCTCGGCTGGGAGGCGGCGGTCGCCGCGGCGTGCGCCAGGGTCATGTCGGCACTCATGATCGTCGTCATCCCTTCAGCAGGTTGATGTCGTCCACCTGGACGGTGTCGCGCTTGCGGTAGAGGGCCACCACCAGTGCGAGCCCCACCGCCACCTCGGCCGCGGCGAAGCCCATGACCAGCAGGGCGAAGGCCTGGCCGGAGACGGACCCGCTGTGGCGGGCGAAGGCGATGAAGTTCAGGTTGGCGGCGTTGAGCATGAGCTCCACGCACATGAGGATCACCAGGGCGTTGCGGCGGATGAGCACGCCGGCGATGCCGATGGAGAACATCGCGAAGGAGATGAGGAGGACCGCGTTGAGGTTGACCATCACACCCGCTCCGTCTTGGCCAGCACCACGGCGCCCACCAGGGCGACCAGCAGCACCACGCTGAGGATCTCGAAGGGCAGCAGGTAGTCCGCGAACAGCCCCCGGCTCACGGCCTGGGCGTTCTGCTTGGCGACGTCGAGGCCCTGGGCCAGGTCGGTCCGGAGGACCAGCGCCTGGGGGGAGGCCGCGCCGAAGATCACCTTGCGGAACACTGCGGCGAAGGCGGCGACACCCAGCAGCACCGCGCCGATGGCGTAGCGGGACTGGAGCTGGAAGACCTCCTTCTCCTTGGCCTTGCTCACCTCGACGAGCATGACCACAAAGAGGAAGAGCACCACGATGCCCCCGGCGTAGACCAGGATCTGCGCCATGCCCAGGAACTCGGCCTCCAGGGAGAGGAAGCAGCCGGCGATGCAGAGCATCGCGAAGAGGAAGGCCAGCACGCTGTGCACGGCGCTCCGGGAGGCCACCACCACGGCGGCGCCGCCCAGGGCCATGACGCCAAAGATGGCGAACATGTTCCGGCCGATCGTTTCGATGAAATGTTCCATGGGGCGTCCTCGGGTTGCTCGGAAGATGGGGATCAGTCGTCAGCCACGCTGAACTTGCCCACGGGAGAGGGCTCGAACATGTTCTGGCCCAGCCCCTCCATGCCCAGCGAGAAGTCCTCCCGGTTGTAGGTGGCCAGCTCGAACTGGTGGTTCAGGATGATGGAGTCAAAGCCGCAGCTCTCCACGCAGAACTCGCAGAAGATGCAGCGCTCCATCTCGAAGTCATAGCGCACGGGATAGGGCATCTTGCGCCCCTCCTTCTTGCCCTTCTCGATGGTGATGACCTGGGTGGGGCAGATCTTCTCGCAGGCCAGGCAGCACACGCACTTGATCTCGCCCTGCTCGTCCTTCAGCAGCGTGAGGCGGCCGCGGTAGCGGGGCTGGACCTTGGCCACCACCTCGGGATACTCCGAGACGATGTGGAAGGGCACCTTCCGGCGGTTGGCCGTGAAGAACACCTTGCAGAAGTGCTTGCCGGTGATGGCCAGACCCTTGGCGATGTCGGAGGGGATCAGGGTCCTCAAGAACTTGTTCATGGACGGCCCCTTAGACGGCGCAGCGGACGAAGGCCGCCAGCAGGAGGTTGACCAGCGCCAGGGGGATCAGATACTTCCAGGCCACGCTCATGACCTGGTCATACCGGTAGCGGGGGATGGTGCCGCGGACCCAGATGTAGGTGAACAACAGAAAGATGATCTTCGCTACGAAGAAGATGGCGTGGGGCCCGGCAATCCAGGCGTCGGCGGGCAGGAGCTGGTTGACCAGGCCCTGCAGGCCGAAGGGCAGCAGCCAGGAACCGCCCAGGAAGAAGCCCGCGGCCAGGGCGCTGACGACGGTCATGTTGATGTACTCGGCCAGGTAGAAGAAGCCGAACTTCATGCCCGAATACTCGGTGTGGAAGCCCGCCACCAGCTCGTTCTCGGCCTCGGGCATGTCGAAGGGCAGGCGGTTGGTCTCGGCGAAGCCGCAGGTCAGGTAGATCAGGAAGCCGAAGACCTGGGGCACCAGACCCCAGGCGGAGGTGCCCGTGGCCATGCGCTGCGCCATCTCGCCGAAGTTGAGGCTGCCCGTCAGGACCACCGGGGCCAGCAGGCTGATGGCCAGGGGCACTTCGTAGCTCACCATCTGGGCCGCGCTGCGCAGGCCGCCCAGCAGGGGATACTTGGAGTTGGACGCCCAGCCCGCCAGGACGATGCCGTAGACGCCGACGCTGGCCACACCCAGGATCCAGAGCAGGCCCACGTTGATGTCGGCGATGCCGCCAGAGACCGGCAGGCCCCCGAGGCCCGGGAACCAGGCGGGGAACACGAAGAAGGTGCCAGGCACGAAGGAGATGGCGGCGAACACCACCACCGCGGAGACCATGCTCAGGGCCGGGGCGATGAAGAACACGAACTTGTCAGCCTTGGCCGGGATGATGTCCTCTTTGAGGATCAGCTTCAGCACGTCGGCCAGGAGGCCCGGGATGCCGCGCCAGTAGGACAGCACCGGAATGCGGCCCCACTTCCACATGCCGCGGTTCATCCAGCCGGTGATGCCGATGTGGCCGCTGGCCACCCGGGTGGAGCCCAGGCGCTGCTGGATGTGGCCCAGCACCTTGCGCTCGGCGAAGACGGTTAGAGGCACCACGACAAAGACGAAGAGCACGACCAGCACGCACTGGATGAGCGTGATCGCGATGGACTGGAGGAGGGTCGGAGTCGGCATGGCTGTTGATCCTCGTCGGCTAGCGGTCGATCTCGCCGAGCACGATGTCCAGGGTCCCGATCGCGGCGACAATGTCGGCGATCAGGCCACCCTCGGCCATCTTGGGCAGGGACTGGAGGTTGATGAAGCCGGGCGCCCGGACGTGGAAGCGGTAGGGGTTGGTGGAGCCCTTCTCGCCGACGAGGTAGTAGCCGAGCTCGCCCTTGGGGGCTTCGGTGGCGTGGTAGACCTCGTTGACCTCGGGCTTGAGGATCTTGGGGATCTTGGCCATGACGGGCCCTTCGGGCATGCCGTCGAGGCACTGCTGGATGATGCGGGCGCTCTGCCGCATCTCCGCCATGCGCACCAGGTACCGGGCGTAGGTGTCGGCCGCGGTCTGGGTGGGCACCTCGAAGTCCATCTCGGCGTAGGCGGCGTAGGGGAAGGCCTTGCGGATGTCGTAGGGCACGCCCGCAGCCCGCAGCACGGGGCCGGTCACTCCCAGGGCGATGGCATCCTCGGCGCTCAGCATGGCCACGCCGACGGTGCGCTTCTTCCAGATGCGGTTCTCGCTGAGCAGGTTCTCGTATTCCTCGAGGCAGGTGGGGAACTTGGCCAGGAACTTCCGGGCCATCTTCTCGAAGCCCGGAGGCATGTCCTCGCGCAGGCCGCCGATGCGGAAGGCCGTGGTGGTGAGGCGGGAGCCGCAGAAGGCCTCGTTCATGTCGAGGATGTCTTCGCGCTCACGGAAGGCATAGAGGAAGACCGTCATGGCGCCGATGTCCAGGGCGTGGGTCGCCAGCCAGATCAGGTGCGACGCCAGGCGGTTGAACTCGTTCAGCAGCGTGCGGATGTACTGGGCGCGGCGGGGCACCGTGATGCCGAACAGCTTCTCGTTGGCCTCGGCCCAGCCCAGGTTGTTGGCCACGGCGGAGCAGTAGTCCATGCGGTCGGTCCAGACCTGGCCCTGGAAGAAGGTCTGGTTCTCGCAGATCTTCTCGACGCCCCGGTGCAGGTAGCCGATGACCGGCTTGCAGTGTGTGATCGTCTCGCCGTCGAGCCGCAGCTTCACCCGGAGCACGCCGTGCGTGGACGGGTGCTGCGGGCCCAGGTTGATCTCCATTTCCTCGTTCTTGAACACCGTCCGCTCCTAGTCCGCCTTGGGTTGCTTCAGGTTGATGCCCAGCTGGCCGGCCTTCTGGAGGGCGATGCGCTCGATCATGCCGCCCCGGTCTTCCCGGAAGGCGACATCGCGCTGACCCCAGCCCACCACGGGGTAGTCCTTGCGCAGGGCGTGGCCCTCCCAGTCGTCGGGGCAGAGGATGCGGGTCATGTCCGGGTGGTTCGCGAAGGCGATGCCGAGCATGTCGTAGATCTCGCGCTCCATCCAGTTGGCGCTCGGATAAACCGAGCAGGCGCTCTCGGGGACGAAGCCCTCGGGAACGAGGATCCGGAGGCGCAGGCGCTTCCGGCGGCTGATGCTGGTCAGGTGGTAGACCACGCTGTAGGCAAAGTCGCTGGCCGCGGGGTAGTGGGTGGCCGACTGGTCCGCGAGCATCTCGTAGCGGAGGCCCTCGTGGTCCCGGCAGAGCTGCAGGGCCTCATAGATGGCGCCCTTCTCCAGCTGGCAGGTCAGCTCGCCGGCCTGCTCGAAGATCTCCTCGACCTTGGCGCCGAGCAGCTCCTGGAGCAGCAGCAGGTCGGCATCCTTCGCCTCCTGCGGCCAGGGGGCTTTCAGGTCGTTGTCGTCCTTGCGGGGCACGGGCCGCACGGGGGGCTTGGGGGCGTCCTTGCCGTCGGCCTCGGCCTTGGCCTTGGCGGTCTCGAAGTCGGCCTGCATCTTCTTCCACTTGGCCTCGTCAGCCTCGGCGGCGGCCTTCACTTCGGCCAGGTAGGTGCGGTAGCTCGGCAGGGGCACCGTCTTGGGCATCACCACCTGCCGCTGGGGCGAGGCGGCGTAGTCGTAGACATAGGGTCCCGCAGGGGCCTCCGGCACTTCGGGGGCCTGGGGGATGATCGGTTCCGTCATCAGCCGACCTCCTCGAAGATGTCCTTGTACCGGTCGGCCAGGCTGCTGGTCATGATCTTGTCCTGCAGCTTCATGAACCCGTAGATGAGCGACTCCGGCCGGGGCGGGCAGCCGGGGATGAAGACATCCACCGGGATGATCTTGTCCACGCCCTGGATGGTGTGGTACGAGTCGAAGGGCCCGCCGGCGGTGGCGCAGGAGCCCATGGCGATCACCCACTTGGGCTCGGGCATCTGGTCGTAGAGGGTCTTGATCACGGGAGCCATCTTGTAGGTGACGGTGCCGGCGATGATCATCAGGTCCGCCTGGCGCGGGGTGGCGCGGAAGATGCCGGCCCCGAAGCGGTCAAAGTCGAAGCGGCTGGCGCCGGCGGCCATCATCTCGATGGCGCAGCAGGCCAGGCCGAAGGTCACAGGCCACACACTGGTGGCGCGGGACCAGTTCATGACCTTCTCCACCTTGGTGGTGATAAGGATCTGCTCGAAGGCGGAGGGCTGCATTACTCCCATGTGAGGGCTCCCTTGGACCAGATGTAGCCGTAGCCGAACAGCAGCAGGAAGAGGAACAGGCCGAACTCGATGAAGCCGAAGACCGCCAGTTCCTTCATCTGGATCGCCCAGGGCATGAGGAACACCGTTTCCACGTCGAACACGAGGAACATCACGGCCACCAGGTAGTAGCGCACCGAGAACTTGGACCTCGCCTCCGACGTCGGGGTGACGCCGCACTCGTAGGACGAGTATTTCGCCGCGCTTGGCCAGTTGGGCCGTAGCAGCCACGACAAATTCCAGATGATGATCGGCAGGGCCACTGCTACCAGTATCAGCAGCAGGATGGACGCGTACCCACGCATGGAGCCTCCAGGACCAGTCATTGTGGAGCCTTGGCGCTACTAAGGTCAACGCTCGAAGCCAACCCGACCGTCCTTTGTGACCCATGCCCTATTCTCGGTCCTCGTCCCGCCCCCCGATCCGGTAGGATGCTTCCATGTCCGTGCCGAACCCTCCGAGCCCCGCTGATTCTGCCGAGGCAGCCGATCGCGCCTTGACCGACTACAAGCCGGCCAAGGAGCTCTACCCCACCCTTGACCTCACCCGCGAGCCGGTGGACTTCGCGCTGTTCCAGGCCCTGCCCCTCGACCTGATGTTCAAGCACCACTTCGTGCCGGTTCAGGAGCGGGACGGCGCCCTCTGGCTGGCCATGGCCGATCCCCTGGATATTCCCACCCAGGACATGCTGCGCCAAAGCCTCAAGCGGCCCCTTCGCTTCGCCGGCGCCCCCCTGGCCCAGATCCAGGAAGTGCTCAAGAAGTCCGAGAGCGGCCAGAAGGTCATGGACGAGGCCGGCGAGGCCCTCAAGGTCCAGGTGCTCCGCGAGGAGGACTGGGATGACGAGGTCCTGGACCTCGAGCGCCTGACCGACAAGGACGAGGCCCCCATCGTCCGTCTGGTGGACACCACCATCTTCAACGCCCTGCAGCGCCGCGCCTCGGACATCCACCTCGAGACCACGGCCACGGGCTTCCAGATCAAGTACCGCATCGACGGCAGCCTCTACACCGCCGCCGACCCCATCGACCGGCGCTTCGCCTCCCCCATCATCAGCCGCATCAAGGTCATGTCCGAGCTGGACATCGCCGAGAAGCGGAAACCCCAGGATGGTCGCTTCAAGCTCAAGGTGCGGGGCCGGGCCATCGACTTCCGCGTCAGCATCATGCCCACCATCCACGGCGAGGACGCGGTCATCCGCATCCTGGACAAGGAGAACCTCACGGAGGAATTCCAGTCACTCACCCTGGAAATCCTTGGTTTTTCTGATCACGAGCTGAAGCGCCTTCGCCGGTTCGCCCATGAGCCCTACGGGATGTTCCTGGTGACGGGTCCCACGGGCTCCGGCAAGACCACCACCCTCTACGCGGTGCTCAGCGAGATCAGGACCCCCGAGGACAAGATCATCACCATCGAGGACCCGGTCGAGTACCAGCTCGAAGGCGTCACCCAGATCCCAGTCAACGAGAAGAAAGGGCTGACCTTCGCCCTGGGCCTGCGCTCCATCCTCCGCCACGATCCCGACAAGATCCTGGTGGGTGAAATCCGCGATCCCGAGACCGCCCAGATCGCCATCCAGTCCGCGCTGACGGGCCATCTGGTGTTCACGACGGTCCATGCCAACAACGTCCTGGACGTGCTGGGCCGCT
>JAAXXS010000071.1 GCA_013334395.1 Holophagaceae bacterium
CTGCGCAGGTCCCAGCCCCGGAGGATCCGGAAGCCCTGCCAGCCCGCCGCGGCCAGCAGCAGGCTGACGATGCCCGAGGCGACGAGGAGGGCGAGGATGCCCGGGTGCTGGATCATGATTCGGACACGACGCGGCCGTCCCGCATCTCGACCACGAGGTCCGCCAGCTCCGAGTCGTAGACGATGGGGTCGTGGCTGGTGATGAGCAGGGTCTTGCCGGCGTCCTTGAACTGGCTCATGAGGCCCATGAAGTCCTCCGAAAGCCGGGAGTCCAGGTGGGCCGTGGGCTCGTCCGCGATGATCACCGCGGGATCGTTGATGAGGGCCCGGGCGATGGCCACGCGCTGGGCCTCGCCGCCGGAGAGGCGGTCCACGGAAGCACGCAGATGCCGCGCCAGGCCCAGGCTCTCGAGGCGTTCCACGGCCCGGGCCTCCACGGCGCGGGGATCCTCGCCCGTGGGGTAGGTGGGCAGCAGGACGTTCTCCAGGACCGAGATGCCCCGCACCAGGTTGAACTGCTGGAAGATGAACCCGAAGGTGCGGCGGCGGATGGCGGTGAGGAACCGCTCCGGCAGGCTGGTGATCTCCAGCGCGTCGGCCGGGGCCAGGTGGGGCAGGGCGTCCGCGGCCAGGCCGTGGAGGTGGATCCGGCCCGACGTGGGGCGGGCCATGCAGCCGATGAGGGTGAGCAGGGTGGTCTTGCCGGAGCCGCTGGGGCCCTTGAGCACCGTGAGGCGGGCGGCGGGGATGCTGAGGGTGACCCGGTCCACGGCGGTGAACGGGGTGGCCAGCCCGGCCTGGTAGGTCTTCACGACCTGGGAGAGCTCGATCATGGTCAGGACCTCATGGCCGCGTCGGGATCCACCGTGGCGGCCCGCCAGGAGGGCACCAGGGTGGCGGCGGTGTAGGGCAGCACCGTGAGGAAGAAGAGGACCGTGAGCTGGTAGCCGTCCAGCGCGGGGATCAGGCGGAAGCGGGGGAAGAGCACCGACCAGCCCTTCAGGGCATGCTCGAAGAGCGAGGCCGAGAAGAAGAAGACGTGGGCGTAGGCCAGCAGCACGCCGGTCAGGAAGGCGGTCACGGAGATGACCGTGCCCTCCCAGAACTTCAGCAGCAGGACGTCCGAGCTCTCCCAGCCCAGGGACTTGAGCACGCCGATCTCCTTGCGCTCCTCGGCGGACAGCCCCGTGGCCTTGTCCCAGGCGAAGATGATGAAGGACAGCACCGCGGAGCCCAGGACCACGACCATGAGCCCGCCGCGCCAGTCGAAGACCGCCTCGTAGGTGCGCAGGATCTCGGCCTTCAGGATCGGCCGGGAATCGGGATACAGCTCGACGATCTTGGCGGCGATGGTGGGCAGCTCGCGGGGGTTGCCCGCCTGGACCGCCAGGTCGGTGGCGAGCCCCTCAGGAAAGTGGAAGAGGGCGCGGACATCCTTCGGCGCCATGAGGACGAGATCCGAAGAGACCAGCTCGGAGGACTCGGGCAGGACCTTCTGGATGCTGAAGAGGCTGGACTGGCCGTCGTAGCCGCGCAGGGGGATCAGATCGCCCTCTCTGACCCGCATGCTGCGCGCGACGCCCTGGCCGATCCAGATGGCGTCGGGGGCGAGGGCCGCGTCCTCCGTGGCCAGCACGGTGAGGTTCCCGCCGAAGACCGGGTCGTAGTAGTAGCCCCAGAGGCGCGCCTGCACCTCGTCCACCCCGCGGATGCTGCGGATGGCCTCCACCTGGGCCAGGGGCACGGGGTCGTGGCGGCCCGCCACCATGCGCTGGACAACCATGTCCGGCGCCTGGGCCAGCAGCTCGTGGGCCTCCCGCTTGAGGGCCTGGACGAAGAAGACCAGCGATGCGATCACGAACACCACCAGCGTGTAGACGCTGATCAGCGCGAGGTTCCGTCCCTTTCGCCGCAGCAGCGACGAGAGGGCGAAATCAAGGATGTTCCGGTACCGCTGGAGGGAGGGGCGCATGGGGACTCGGGAAGGCGGGCGGGGCGAGGAGAGAGCCGGAGGGGAAGTGGTCCAGGGCCATGGGGTGGTCCTGGAAGGCCGCGTGGCGGTCGGCCATGGCGGGATGCCGGGTGTAGCGCGCCTCGGTGAAGAGGCAGAGGTCCGTGAGCCCCAGCCGCTTCACCAGCTCGGCGCTGGGCTGGCGTCGCGAGGCTGCCGTGCGCTCCTGGGCCCGGGCGTGGACGAGCATGGCCAGGAACAGCGCCGCGAGGGCGCCGGTGACGGCCATGCAGAGGGTGGACTTGCGCATCAGGCGGACCTCGGGAGGGTGTCCCCCCCCAGGATAGCCGTCACTCCAGGTCCTTCAGGGTGCCCAGGTTGATTTCCGCGAAGCTCAGCACCTTCTTGCCATGGTGATCCTTCAGGAAGTCCCGGGCCCCGGCTTCGGTGCTGAAGGGCACCAGCTCCTTGCCCATGGGGCCCATGATGTCGCTGCCCATCACAAAAGAGGCCTTCCGGGCATCGGTGAGCCTCAGGGCGTAGTAGTCCTTCACCTGGATGCCGGTGATGTCGGTGGCGGCCCGCTTCGGTGCGTAGCGCTTCAGGTCCAGCAGGTAGGTGAAGAGGTCCTTGGGGCCGTCGAACCAGGCCTGGCTGCCGTCCCGGAAGGTGACCACCGCGGCCCAGTCGGGGAAGTTCGCCACGAACATTCCGCACACGGCGCAGCTGCCCTTGGGCAGCGGACCCTTGGCGCCGGCGGCCGGCTTCGAGGGGAGGGCCGCGAGGCCCGAGGCCAGCAGGAGGGACAGGAGCAGGCGGGTGCTGGGCATCGGGGTTTCCTTCCGGAGGACCCCTGATTCTAGCCGGGGGGTGTGGAAAACCCCCCGGGGAAGCACGAACCGGAGGCCCCATCCCCTGCCAAGTTCCTTGTATCGACATTTGTTTTATCCAACCCGCGGACCCGCTACAGTGGTTCTGGACAGGGATACCTCTGGGCAAACATGCCGTATGCTGGCTACTCTCGCTAGGCACGCCCCCCTGAATCGAGACCCTTGATGACCTCGGAACCGAAGCACAGGCTGGTGATCGCGGAGGACCACACCATCCTCCGAGAGGGCCTGAAGGCGCTGCTGGGGGCGCGGCCGGACCTAGAGGTGGTGGGTGAGGCCACGGACGGCCGGGAGGCGGTGCGGGCCGTTCAGGAGCTCAACCCGGAACTGATCCTGCTGGACCTCTCCATGCCCCGGTCCAATGGCCTGGAGGCGCTTAAGGAGATCAAGCGGCTGAGCCCCCAGACCAAGGTGCTGGTCCTGACCGTGCACAAGACCGAGGACTACGTCTTCACGGCCCTCCAGGCAGGGGCTGATGGCTACGTGCTGAAGGACTCCTCCGCGTCGGAGCTGACCCTGGCGGTGCGGAGCGTCCTGAACGGCGAGCGCTACCTGGGTCCCGCCATCGCGGGCACGGTGGTCTCGGGCTACCTGGGCTCGCGGGACGGGAAGCCGCTCCGGCCCAGCTTCGACGACCTCTCCACCCGGGAGCGGGAGGTGCTGAAGCTCATCGCCGAGGGCTACCGGACCAAGGACATCGCGGAGTATCTCTGCATCAGCCCCAAGACTGTGGAGAAGCACCGGGCCAACCTCATGGACCGCCTTAACCTCCACACGGTGTCCGCCCTGACGACCTACGCCATCGAGAAGGGCCTGGTCACGAACTAGTCTCCTCGGACAGCGGCCAGCGGGCGAGAATCACGGTGCCCTGGCCCGGGGCCGAGGTCACGATCAAGGAGCCGCCGAAGAGCTCTGCCCGCTCCTGCATGGAGACCAGGCCGAAGCCGCCAGAGAGGTCGGGCGCTCGCCGCTCGTCGGTCCTGAAGCCGATGCCGTCGTCCACGACCATCAGCTGGAGGTCGCCGAGGACCTGCCTCAGGATCACGGTGACGGTCGCGGCCTGGCTGTACTTCGCCGCATTGTTCATGGCCTCCTGGAGGATGCGGAAGATATTGGTCTTGAGGTCCTCTGGCACCTCGAACTCCTCCACCTCGATGTGGCGGACCACCTCCAGGTGCGGGTAGGTGGACTGGAATTCCCGGGTGAACCAGGCGATGGTGGCGAGCAGCCCCAGGTCGTCCAGGGTCGTGGGGCGCAGGGCCATGGAGATGCGGCGGACTTCCTCCACGGCGCCCTGGATCACGGGGACCACCGCCTGGAGGGTCTTGCCCCGCTCGTAATCCGGGACGACCTCCTCCTGCTCATCCAGGGCCCGCTCTACCATGAATTTCACAGCGCTGAGGGACTGCCCGATGCTGTCGTGGAGTTCCTGCGCCACCCGGCGGCGCTCCCCTTCCTGGGCGGACATGAGCCGGGCCGAGAGCCGGTGGAGGGCCTCTTGGGAGTCCCGCAGGGCCTTCTCGGCCTTGTGGCGCTCCGTGATGTCCTGGATGTTGCCGAGCAGGGCCGGCTCTCCGCCGTAGCGGATCAGGGCGCTTCGGCCGGCGATCCAGCGGACCTCGCCGAGGGCATTCACAATCCGGCACTCATAGTCCTGGGTCGCCCCCTGGCCCGCCAGGCGCTGTCGAAAGAGTTCGCTCACGCCAGGCCAGTCCTCGGGATGGACGATGTCCGCCACTTCCATGCCCGCCAGTTCCTTCAGGGTACGCCCCACCATCTGGAAGAACCGCTGGTTGCCGAACACGAGCTTCCCGTTCCGGTAGATGAAGACACCCGTGGGGGAGTTCTCCACTACGGTGCTGTATTTCTCTTCGGAGTCCTGGAGGGCCGTCTCGGCGCCCTTCCGCTCGGTGATGTCGATGAAGGTGTAGACGAAGCCGGCGATGGAGCCATCCTCGCGCCAGATGGGTGAGCAGGTCAGATAGGCCGGGAAGGTGGAGCCGTCCCGGCGGCAGGCCCGGACTTCCCCGGCCCAGCCCTTGACCGCGCCAAAGCCGGACAGCCCTGTCCGCGCGGCCTCCGAGGTGAAGCCGGTGACCTTGGCCAGGGTCTGGCCCCGGATCTCATCCTCCGACCAGCCGAACAGCCACTCGGCGAACCGGTTCCAGTAGAGGATCACCCCGCCCTTGCCCGTGGCCACCACGGCCTGCTGGACCACCGCGAGGATCCGGGCCTGGAACTGGATGCGGGCGTCGGCCTTGGTCCGCTCTCGGACCTCGGTCTGGAGCCGGCGATCGGCGTCATGGCGCAGGACCTGATTCCTCTGCACCAGCTCCTGGACGGCCCGTTCGGCCTCGGCTTTCTCGTACAGGCCCCGGGCCATGGGCTTGGCCAGCAGGTAGTAGATGACGGGCCCCGCCACCAGGATCAGGGCACCCGAGTCCGCGAAAGCCATGACCAGGTGGCTGGCCCCGAACAGCGGCTCCAGGAGCACCATGATCGTGAATTCGATGATGACGATGACCGCCGCCACCGCCAGATAGGACCGCAGGAGGGGCCGGTTCTGCCCCAGGCGAGCTGCCAACGGTGCGGGCTGCCGTCGGTTTGGATCAAGGGGTGGAGGAGCGGACGGGGCCACGGGAACCAGGGAGGCGGTTCAGAGCTAGCGGATGTCGACGAGTTCAAATTCAAACAGGAGGGTGGCGTCGGGAGGGATGTCCTGCTTGGCCTCGCGGGGGGAGTAGCCCAGGGCGGGGGGGACCCTCAGCAGCCGCTTGCCGCCCTGCTTCATGGTGGCGAGGCCCTCGTCCCAGCCCTTGATCACGCGACCCACCCCCAGGGGGAACTTGGCCGGGAAGCCCCGCTGGCGGGTATCCAGGATGAGGCGGCCCTTCTCGCCCTTCTCCTCGATCCAGCCCAGCACTTCCACCGTGCAGCTCTGGCCCAGGGTGGGCGAAGGGCCGGCTCCGGGAGCCAGGTCCAGGATGCCGAGGCCGCTGGGGGTGGTAGACCAGGCGGCCACCGGTGCCTTCAGCGGTGCCGGGGACTGCGGGGCGCGGCAGCTGAGGGCGGCCAGGGACAGCAGGAGGCAGGGAAGGGCAAGACGGGTGCGCACGACGGTCCTCCAGAGCAGGAATGAGCGTCAAGGCTACCAGAACCGCTGTCGGGACAGAGGGGGGATCGGGCCATCAACCGCCGTACATGGCCTCGATCTGGCTCGCATAGAGCGAGTTGACCATCCGGCGCTTCACCTTGAGGGAGGGGGTCAGCTGGCCGCCTTCCAGGGTCATCTCCTGGTCCAGGAGCGTGAACTTCTTCACCCGCTCAAAATTCGACAGATGCTCGTTGATCCGCTCCAGCCGGCTGGCCATCTTCGCGAGCACCAGGGGGTTCTGGATGAGCTCGCTGTGCGTGGTGAACGGGATCTTCTTGTAGCCGGCCCAGCGGGCCAGGCCGTCGAAGTTGGGCACGATCAAGGCGCTGATGAAGTTCCGCTGGTCGCCGATCAGGACCGCCTGGGAGATGTACTTGTCCTCCTTCAGCATGTTCTCGATGGGCTGGGGGGCCACCTTCTTGCCGGCGCTGGTGATGATGAGTTCCTTCTTTCGGTCCGTGATGTAGAGCCGCCCCTGGTCGTCCATGTGGCCGATGTCGCCGGTGTGGAAGTAGCCATCGGCATCGATGGCCTCCTGGGTGGCCTTCTCGTTGTTCCAGTAGCCGACCATGACGTTCGGTCCCTGGCAGAGGATCTCGCCATCCTCGGCGATCTTCACGAAGGGACGCCCGTCGCAGTCCTTGTAGAGGGGCCGCCCCACGCAGCCCGGCACAACCTCGCCGAAGCGGTTGATGGTGATGACCGGGCTGGTCTCCGTGAGGCCGTAGCCTTCGAGGATGGGCAGGCCCACGATCCAGAAGAACTCCATGATCCGGGGTCCCAGGGGCGCGCCGCCACTGACGGCCAGCTCGAAGCGGCCGCCGAGGCGGGCTGAGATCTTGTCGAAGACCAGCTTCCGGGCGATGCCGTAGCGGAAGCCGTTCCACCCGCTGGGCTTCCGGTTCGCGTACAGGTCCGACACCACGCTGCGGCCAGCCTCCATGGACCAGTGGAAGATCAGGCGCTTCACGAGGCTGGCGGCGGCCACGCCATCGTAGATGCGACCGAAGATCTTTTCGTAGATGCGGGGCACCGAGGCGATGACCGTGGGCTGCACTTCCATGAGGTCCGCGGCGACGGTGAGCACGCTCTCGGCGTAGTAGATGGAGGCGCCGATCTGGACCATGAGGAACTGGCCGGCCATGCGCTCGAAGATGTGGGTGAGGGGCAGGAAGCTGAGGGCGCGGTGGCCCTCCTTCATGTGGACAGCCTCGAGGGATGTGAGCACGTTGGAGACCAGGTTGCCGTGGGTGAGCATGGCGCCCTTGGGATCGCCCGTGGTGCCCGAGGTGTAGATGAGGGTGAGGAGGTCCGAGGCCTTCCGCTGCTCGCCCCAGGCGCGCACCTCGGGTCGCCGCGCCTCCATGGCCTGGCCCTCCGCCATGAGCGTGGCCCAGGTGACCAGGTTCCGGCCGGTACCCTCCGGCAGCTCACCGTCGAACAGCACCGCCGCCTCCAGGCCCGGCAGCTGGTCCCAGTGGGCCAGTACCTTGTCCAGCTGGGTCCGGTCCGAGCAGAGCACCCAGCGGGACTGGCTGTCCCTCAGGATGAAGGCCGCCTGCGCGGGGTTGAGCGTGGCGTAGATGGTGACATCCGGCAGGCCCAGGATCGCGCAGGTGAAATCGGAGATGAACCACTCGGGGCGGTTCTCGGAGAGGATCGCCACCCGGTCTCCGGCACTGAGGCCCCGGGCCGTCATGGCGAGCGCGAGCCTTTCGACCCTGGCCACGACTTCGACGTGGGAGATGGGCACGTAGACGCCGTCGCGCTTGAATGCCAGGGCATCAGGGAGGTTGTGCTGGACGGCCTGATAGAAAAGTTGGGCAATCGTTTCGATTGGCTGCGCCACAATGACTCCAGGGATTGGGGAAGTGACCGCATGGTAACAGGTATGGACAGGCCGATGCTGGGTGAAGGAATCCGGGCCTTCCATCTGGAACAGCGGGCTCGAGGCGTATCTCCCCACACGGCCAGAGCCCAGAAGGGAGATCTGGACAAACTTCAGGACCACGCCCTGCGCTCCCGCTGGGAGAGCTGGGAGGTCAGTCCCCGGACCCTGCGGGGCTTTGCCCTGGAGATGGGGGACCGGGGCCTGGATCCCGCCAGCCAGGCCCGCATCCTCTCCACGGTTCGCAGCTTCTTCAAGTGGCTTTGGGAGACCGGGCGCATTCCGAGGAATCCTGCCACGGGCCTGCGGAATCCCCGCCTGCCCAAGCGGCTGCCGGCCTTCCTGACCGAAGGCGAGAGCACGGCCTTGCTGGACCTGCCCCCGGCCACGGACTTCCCCTCTGCCCGCCTGGCCTGCCTGCTGGAATTGCTCTACGCCTCGGGCCTGCGGGTCTCGGAGCTGGTGGGTCTGGACCTGCAGGACCTGCTCCCGGAGGAGCGCACGCTGCGCGTGCTGGGCAAGGGCCGCAAGGAGCGGCTGGTGCCCTACCACGTGCATGCGGCGGCGGTCCTGGAGACCTACCTCCGCCACCGGTCGATCTTCCTGGCGGCCAAGGTGCTGCCGCCCAGCCCGGCGATCTTTCTGAACCAGCGAGGGGGGCGCCTCACCCCCACCAGCGTGCGGGCCCTGCTGCGCTCGGCCCTGGACTCGGCGGCCCTGCGGTCGCGCATCAGCCCCCATGCCCTGCGGCACAGCTTCGCCACCCACCTGCTCAACCGCGGCATGGACCTCCGCGCGATCCAGGAGCTGCTCGGCCACGCCAGCCTCAGCACCACCCAGCGCTACACTCACCTCGGACTGGAAGAGCTGGCCCGGTCCTACGAGAAGGCCCACCCCCGGGCCCGGACCGACCAACCCTGAACCCCGCCATCGGAGCTCGCCCATGGAAGCCGTGATCCCCGTTCCCACTCCGCCCGCCATCCCGGTCCTCGGCACGGCGGCCCTCTTCCCCGTGCGGCGCATCTACTGCATCGGCCGCAACTACGCCGACCACGCCCGGGAGATGGGCAGCGATCCCTCCCGGGAGACGCCCTTCTTCTTCGGCAAGCCGCAGGACGTGGTGGTGCCGGGCGGCGGCACGGTGGCCTACCCGCCCGCCACGGCGAACCTCCATCACGAGGTGGAGCTGGTGGTGGCCCTGGCCCAGGGTGGCCGCGACATCCCGGTCGCCGAGGCCGAGCACTGCATCTTCGGCTACGCCGTGGGCCTCGACCTGACCCGCCGGGATCTGCAGGCCCAGGCCAAGGACAAGGGCCAGCCCTGGGACACGGCCAAGGGCTTCGACCAGTCCGCGCCCATCTCGCCGATCACCCCCGCAGCGGCCTGCGGTCACCCCTTGGCGGGTGCCATCTGGCTGTCCGTGAACGGCACCGAGCGGCAGCGCGGGAACCTGGACCAGCTCATCTGGAGCGTGCCCGAGGTCATCGCCCACATCTCGCGCTACGTGGCCCTGGCTCCCGGCGACCTCATCTACACCGGCACCCCCGCCGGCGTCGGCCCCCTCGTCCCCGGTGACCGCATCCGCTGCGGCATCGACGGCCTCGGGGAGCTCGAAGTCGTCATCGTCTGAAGCAACCCGATCACCCCAAGGAAAGGGATGAACTAGCCAAACGGCTACCAAGGACACCGAGAGAAGAACGGGCGGAAATCAATAAATGCCCTCCTTCGGGTTCTTTGTATCCCCTGTGGTTAGGCACTTCTTGGGAAGGCTGGCAGCTACCTCACTTCGAGCTTGCGGGCTTCCAGCAGGTGGCCCAGGGACTTCTCCAGGGCGGTGACCGCCTTGGCGTAGGTGATCTGGGACTGCAGCTCGGCGCTCTTGGAGGTGTCGAGGTCGTTCTGCTTGGACAGCACGAGGAAGTTGGTGCTCATGCCGTTCTCGAACTTCTTCTGCTCGGCCTCGAGGTCCTTCTCGCGGAAGTACCGGGTCTTCTCGGCGGCGGCCACGCCCTTGGCGGAGGCCTCGACGTTCCGGTAGGTCTGGCGCACTTCCAGAGTGATGCCCAGCTCCAGGTCGCGCAGGCTCAGCTCGCTGGAGCGGCGGTTGGCGCGGGCCTGGGCCTGGCTGCCCTTGGCGGCGCGGTTCTGGATGGGCAGGGCGAACTGGATGCCCACGCTGTAGCCGGGATAGGCGCTCTTGGTGAGGTCCTTGTTGACAGCAGCCAGCCCCTCGGAGGGGATCTGGGAGGCGGCGTTGCCGGTGTAGGTGGCGTAGGCGTCCAGCTGGGGCAGCAGCCGGTTGCTGGCGGCCGTCTCCAGCACCAGCTTGGACTCCAGGTCCAGGCGGGCGCTCTTCAGCTCCAGGCGGTTGGCCAGGGCCTGCTTCTCGGCGGTGGCCTCGTTCAGCTCCAGGGGCTTGACGCTGGGCGCGTCGGCCAGCTCCAGGCCCGCGGGGCGCTCCGTGGAGGGGTAAAGGGCGCGGATGAGGGCGTCCTTGGCGTTCAGCAGCTGGGCATCGGCGGCAATGATGTCCTGCTCGCGCTGGGCCACGGAGGCCTCGGACGAGGTCACCTCAATGGGGGCCAGGGTGCCGACCTGCACGCGGATCTGGTTCTCCCGCAGCTGCTTCTGGGCCAGGTTCAGGGCCTGCCGCTTGTTCTCCAGGTTGCGCTGGGCGAAGACCATGTCCCAGTAGAGGGACTCGGTGCTGGCCACGAGGTCGATGATGGCCCTGGTGAAGCCAAGGTCCGCGGCCTGGGCGCTCTTGCGGGCCACGATGAGGCGGCTCTCCGTGACCTCCCGGCCGAAGTTGCGCAGCAGGCTCTGGGTGTAGGTGGCCGTGAGGCTGCCGTCGTAGGGGGTCGCCGTGGTGCCGCCGTAGTAGGTGCCACTGACGGAGGAATACTTGGGGGCGTAGCTGAGGCTGAGGTTGCCACCCCAGCCGAAGGCCTTGGTGGAGCCCACGCTGAGGCTGCGGGACTGGGCGGTGCCATCCAGGGTGGTGAAGCTGCCGCCGAGGCCCTGGAAGCGGGTGGCATCCTGGGTCTTGCTGAGGTTCAGGCCGGCCGTGAGGTTCCAGTCAAAGGCGCCCTCTTCCACGGTGAGGCCCGCCCGGGTGAAGTCCCGGGACTCGCTGGCGATCTGCACCTGCAGGTTGTTCTTGAGGGAGGTCTCGATGGCGCTCTGGAGGGTCAGCTTCGTGGTGGCGGGCTTGGGCGCCTGCTGCCCGACCAGGGAGAACGCCACGAGCATGGCCGGAAGAATCTGGGGACGCATCATCACCACTCCTTGAAGATCAACAAGAGCCGCCGCATGGACAGACTGCCTACGGGGGGCACGGGTCCTTGGTTTAGACCCGGATCCTCTGCAGGATGCCTCCCTCGTATGATGAGGGCAAGGGTTATTTCATCAAGCGTTGAAAACATCTACTTGAGCAGTTCCCGGGCGATGACCATGCGCTGGATCTCGCTGGTGCCCTCGTAGATGGTGGTGACCCGGACGTCGCGGTAGAGCCGCTCGACCAGGTACTCCTGCGAGTAGCCGTAGCCGCCGTGGATCTGCACAGCGCGGTCGCAGAGGAAGACGGCGCTCTCGGTGCTGAACAGCTTGGCGGTGGCGGCCTCCTTGGTGCAGGGCCGACCGGCCTCCTTGAGCGAGGCGGCCCGGTATACCAGCAGCCGCGCGGCCTGGAGCCGGGACTCCATCTCGGCGAGGTAGGTCTGGATCATCTGGTGCTCGCCGATGGGCTTGCCGAAGGAGATGCGGGCCTTGGCGTAGGCCACGCTCTCGTCCATGGCCCGCTGGGCGATGCCCAGGGCCTGGGCGGCGATGCCAATGCGGCCGCCGTCGAGGCCACCGAAGGCCACCTTGAGGCCGTCGCCGAGGTTGCCGAGCAGGGCGTCGTCGGGCACGAAGGCGTCTTCCAGGGCCACCATCACGGTCCGGCTGGAGCGCAGGCCCATCTTGTGCTCGGGGCGGCCCATGACCACGCCGGGCTGGTCCGCGTCCAGGATGAACGCGCTGATGCCCTTCTTGGTGGAGTCGGGATCGGTGCGGGCCATGGTGATGAAGTAGCGGCCGACGCCGCCGTTGGTGATCCAGGCCTTGGCGCCGCTGAGCCGCCAGCCGCCGTCCACGCGGGTGGCGCGGGTCTTCAGGGCGGTGGCGTCGGAGCCGGCGTCGGGCTCCGTGAGCATGAAGCCGCCCAGTTCCTCACCGCTGGCCAGGGGCCGGAGGTATTTCAGCTTCTGGGCCTCGGTGCCGAAGGCTAGGATGGGCGCGCAGGCCACGGAGTTGTTCACACTCATGGCCACGGCCACGGAGGCATCGGCGTAGGCGACCTGCTCCAGGGCCAGGATGTAGCTCAGGAAGTCCACGCCCGCGCCGCCGTAGGCCTCAGGCACGACCATGCCCATGAAGCCCATCTCGCCGAGCTGCCGGATGATGTCTGTCGCGAACTCGCTGCTGGCGTCCCGGGCGGCTGCGCCGGGCTCGATCTCGGACTTCGCGAAGTCCCGCGCGGCCTCGCGGATGGTGGTCTGGTCCTCGGTGAACGTGGGGAACATGGGCGCTCCAGGGTTGGTCTTAGCTTAGCAAGCGGGCAGGGTCAGCTCGCCTGCGAGGACCTGGACGGAGGTCACAAGCTGGTGGGGGCTGCCGGGTTTTCGCAATGACAGGTTCAACCACCGATGAACACTGAGGAAAGCTGATGAACGCCGATAGAGCCCTGCTTCTAGGCTGCACCTGAGCATGGGCTCCATCCAGCGGTGCCTATGTGGGGCTATTCACAACCCCTCATTGAAGTCACTGGTTGAGACTCTTTCAGCTCTTTTTATCAGCTTTTAATCGGTGTTCTAAAGGCAATTGCCAGGCTCAGGCGCCCAGGACGCGGCGGAGGCGGGCCAGGGCGGCCTTGGAGCCCTCCCAGCGCATGCGCTCGTGGGCTTCGTTGAGGCTGCACCAGAGGAACTCGGTGTGTTCGTCGGGAGCCAGGACGACCTCGGCGTCCCTGGAGACTTCCATGGCGAAGCAGATCTCGGTGTTGAAGCGGGGCTCGCCCGCGGGGAAGCCGAGGATGGCGGGGTCCACCCAGAAGGTGTGGGCGAAGTCCAGGGAGCGCAGGCTGCCC
>JAAXXS010000072.1 GCA_013334395.1 Holophagaceae bacterium
GCCCGGGGCAGCTCGGACCACGCGGCCCAGCACACGGCCTACCTCATCATGGCGCGCCTGGGCCGGCTGGTGACCTCGCTGCCGATGTCGCTGGTGACGCTCTACCACGCGAACCTGGCCAAGCCGGGCCTGCTGGTGCTGGCGTTCTCGCAGTCGGGCCAGAGCCCCGACCTCGTGGATCCCATGGCCTACTTCACCCGGAACGGCGCCACCACCGTGGCCCTGGTGAACGATGCCAGCTCGCCCCTGGCCCGGGAGGCCAGCCGGGTCTTCCCGCTTCTATCGGGTGAGGAGCGCAGCGTCGCCGCCACCAAGTCCTTCATCGGGCAGCTCGTGGCTGGGGCACGGATTGTCTCGGCCTGGGAGCAGGATCCGACCTTCGCCGCGGGCCTCCAGGCCCTGCCGGCCGCCCTGGAGGCCGCCGCCCGCGTGGACTGGTCCTCGGGCGCCAAGGCCCTCGTCGGCGTGGACCGGCTGTTCATCCTGGGCCGTGGCACCGGCCTCGCCATCGCCAGCGAGGCGGCCCTCAAGCTGAAGGAGACCTGCGGCATCCAGGCCGAGGCCTTCTCCGGCGCGGAAGTCCGGCATGGCCCCATGGCCATCGTGGAGGAGGGCTTCCCGCTGCTGGTCTTCGCCCCGCGCGGCCCGGCCCAGGCGGGTCTGCTCGCCCTGACCCACGACCTCCGGCTCCAGGGGGCGCGGGTGCTCCTGGCGGCGCCGCCCGAGGTGCCCGGCGTCGACCTGCCGCTCATCCCGGCGCCCCATCCCGAGCTGGATACCATCTCCGCGATCCAGAGCTTTTACCCCATGGTCGAGGCCCTGTCCCGGGCCCGGGGCTTCGATCCGGACCATCCCCCCCACCTCTCCAAAGTCACGAAGACCCGGTGATGCCATGCTGACGTCCCGCACGGAACAGCCCTACCCAGGCCACGAGCGGCTCGATGACTACGGGAGTCGCGAGCTGATCGAGGCCTTCGTGGAAGACCAGGCCGTCGCCGTGGTCGCCGTCCGCAAGGCCGCCGGCCCGCTGGCGCAGGCCGTGGACGGCGCCGTCCCGCGGCTCCAGGCCGGGGGACGGCTCATCTACGTGGGCGCCGGGACCTCCGGGCGCCTGGGCCTGCTCGACAGCGTCGAGCTGAACCCGACCTTCTCCTGGCCCTCGGACCGGGCCTTGTCCCTGCTGGCCGGGGGGCCTTCCGCCCTCTACGCCGCCGTGGAGGGCGCCGAGGATGACCAGGACCGGGGCGCCCGGGACCTCGCGGCGCTGCAGCCGGGTCCCAGCGATGTCGTGCTCCTGATCGCGGCCTCCGGCGCCACGCCCTACACCCTGGGCGCCCTCGCCGCGGCCCGGTCCGCCGGGTCCTTCACCATCGGCATCGCCAACAACCCGGGCTCCCCCCTGGCCGCCGGGGCCGAGGTGGGCATCACACTCGACACCGGTCCGGAGGTCATCTCAGGCAGCACCAGGCTCAAGGCGGGCACGTCCCAGAAGATCGCCCTGAACACCTTCTCCTCGGCGGTGATGGTCCGGCTCCACAAGGTCTTCGGCAACCTCATGGTCGATGTGCGGCCCACCAACGCCAAGCTGGTCCGCCGCGCGGTGCGGCTCATCGGTCTGGCCACGGGCGCCGACGAGCCGCGCGCGCAGGCGGCCTTCGAGGCCTGCGGCGGCCAGGTGAAGACGGCCATCGTCGCCGTGCTCAAGGCTCTCGGTCCGGACCAGGCGCGGGAGCGGCTGGCGGCGGTGCAGGGCAGCGTGCGCGCGGCGCTCCGGGACTGACGTGCCCGAGGAACCCTCCCTACGCACCGCGAGGTGGACCGCCTCCCCCTGGGCCTGGATTCCTTCGCTGTATTTTGGCCAGGGCCTCCCCTACGTCACCGTCATGGTGCTGTCGGTGGTGTTCTACAAGAACCTCGGGGTGCCCAACACGGCCATCGCCCTCTACACCAGCTGGCTCTACCTGCCCTGGGTGATCAAGCCCCTCTGGTCCCCGGTGGTGGACCTGCTGGGCACCAAGCGGTCCTGGGTCTACCTGCTCCAGGGCGTGGTGGGCGCGGCCTTCGCCCTGCTGGCGCTCACGGTGCCCGGGTCGTCCTTCTTCCGCTACACGCTCGCCATGTTCTGGCTCATCGCCTTCGCGTCCGCCACCCACGACATCGCCGCGGACGGCTTCTATCTGCTGGCCCTGTCCGAGCAGCGGCAGTCGGCCTTCGTAGGCCTGCGTAGCGCCTTCTACCGGGCCGCCATGATCGCGGGGCAGGGCGGGCTGGTGCTCATGGCGGGCAAGCTCGCGGAGCGCACGGGGGATCCCCGCCGGGCCTGGATGGCGGTGTTCGGGCTCCTGGCGGCGCTCTTCCTCAGCCTCTTCGCCTGGCACCGCTTCGTCCTACCCCGCCCGGTCGTGGACCGCCCCGCCGAGGAAGGACGGGGTCTGTTCACAGGCTTCGTGGAGACCTTCCGCACCTTCTTCGCCCGCCGGGACCTCGCCCTCACCCTGGGCTTCCTGCTCACCTTCCGGCTGGGGGAGGCCCAGGCCATCAAGATGGTGACGCCCTTCCTGCTGGATCCCGCCGCGAAGGGCGGCCTGGGCCTGAGCACCGCGCAGGTGGGCCTCGCCTACGGCACCGTCGGCATGCTCGCGCTCACGGCCGGTGGGCTCGCCGGGGGCTTCATGATCTCCCGCATGGGCCTCAAACGGTGGCTGTGGCCCATGACCCTGGCGGTGCATGTCCCCAACCTGGCCTTCGTCCTGCTGGCCATCTTCCGGCCCACGGGCCTGGCGACCATCGCCAGCGCCATCGCCATCGAGCAGTTCGGCTACGGGTTCGGCTTCACGGCCTACATCATGTTCATGGTCATGATCGCGGACGGCGCCCACAAGACCGCCCACTACGCCATCGCCACGGGCTTCATGGCCCTGGGCATGATGCTGCCGGGCATGGCGAGCGGCTGGATCCAGGAGCAGCTGGGCTACCTGAACTTCTTCATCTGGGTGTGCTGCGCGACGGTGCCCTCGATCATCCTCACGGCCTTCCTGCGCATCGACCCCGCCTTCGGCCGCCGGGGGCCGACATGACTGGCCAGCGGCTGGGCTCCCTGGACGCCTTTCGCGGCTTCGCCATCGCGGGCATGGTGCTGGTGAACAATCCGGGCAGCTGGAGGTTCATCCATGGACCACTGGCCCACGCCGAGTGGAACGGCTGCACCTTCACGGACCTGATCTTCCCGTTCTTCCTCTTCGCGGCGGGGCTGGCCATGACCCTCTCCCTGGGCCGCCGGGCCCAGGAGAACGGCAACCGGTGGGCGCTGCTGCGCACTCTGGCGCGCCGCGCGGCGGTGATCTTCCTGATCGGTCTGGCGCTGAACCTGATCCCCTCCTTTCATCTGGCCACCCTGCGCATCCCCGGGGTACTGCAGCGCATCGCCCTCACCATCCTGCTGGCGGCGCCCATGGTGCTCTGGGGGCGCTGGCGGGCCGCCCTGGCGGGCATCTTCGGCTTCTGCGGCCTCTACCTCGTCCTGATGCTGGGGGTGCCGGTGCAGGGGGCGGATGGTGTCGTGGCCGCGGGGCGGCTGGCGCCCGGACTGGACTTCGGCTCCTGGCTGGACCGCCTGCTGCTCGGTGGACATCTTTGGGCCAGCGCCCGGACCTGGGATCCGGAGGGCCTGGTCAGCACCCTGCCGGCCACGGCCAGCCTGCTCTTCGGGGTCCTGGCAGGCACCTACCTCCAGGCGCCGGGCCAGCGCCTGCCCAAGGCCGCAGGCCTGCTGCTGGCGGGACTCGTCTTGCTGGCGCTGGGGTGGGGCCTGGGCGCGGTGCTGCTGCCCATCAACAAGAACCTGTGGACCCCTTCCTACGCCGTGTTCACCGCCGGCTGGGCCCTGCTGTTCCTGGGCGCCTTCCACGCGCTGCTGGACGAGGCGGGCCCCGCGGTCACCCGGGTCGCGCGGCGGCTCTGCCTGCCGCTCACGATCTACGGCATGAACGCGCTGGCCCTGTTCGTGCTGTCGGGGCTGGTCGGCCGGCTGCTGCTGGCGGTTCACGTGGCGGGCCACGCGGGCTCCATCACGCTCAAGGAGAAGCTGTTCCTGGCCCTGGCCACCCTGCCCCTGTCCCCGGCCAACGCCTCGCTGGCCTTCGCGGTGCTATTCAACCTGGGCATCTTCGCGGTGGCCGTGCTGATGTGGAGGAAGCAGTGGTTCATCAAGGCCTGAAGCGCCGCCTCGGCGCTCCTCTGCTGGCCCTGCTCGCGCTGGTGGTCCTCGCGGGCTGCCTGAGGCCCACGCCGGGCACGCTGCCTGCCATTTCCGATACGCCGCCCCCGGCGCCGAGAGAGTTCCGCGGCGCCTGGGTGGCGACCGTGGCCAACATCGACTGGCCCAGCAGCCCGAGGCTGAGCACCGAGGCCCAGAAGGCCGAGGCCCGCGCCCTGGTGAAGCGGGCCCGCGAGCTGGGGCTCAACACCCTCATCCTGCAGGTCCGGCCCGCCGCCGACGCGCTGTATGCCTCGGCCCTGGAGCCCTGGTCCGAGTATCTCACGGGCACCCAGGGCAAGGCGCCGGAGCCCTTCTACGATCCGCTCGCCTTCTGGATCGAGGAGGCCCACCGCGCGGGCCTGGAGCTGCACGCCTGGTTCAACCCCTACCGGGCCCGCCACTCCACCGGTCGCTCGCCCCTGGCGCCCGGCCACATGGCGCGCCAGCACCCGCAGCTGGTCCGGACCTACGGCGACCAGCTCTGGCTGGATCCCGCCGAGCCCGCCGCCGCCGACCACGTGCTCGCGGTCATCCTTGATGTGGTCCGCCGCTACGAGGTGGACGGCGTGCACTTCGACGACTACTTCTACCCCTATCCGGTCACGGATGCCGCAGGCCTGAAGGCCGACTTCCCGGATGAGTCCCCCTGGCAGGGCTATCTGGCCCGGGGCGGCACCCTCGCCCGCGCGGACTGGCGCCGGGACCAGGTGGACCGCTTCGTCGAGCGCGTCTACCGGGAGGTCCACCGGGTGAAGCCCCAGGTCCGCGTGGGAGTGAGTCCCTTCGGCCTTGGCCGGCTGGACCGGCGGCCCCCGGGCGTCACCGGGTTCAGCCAGTACGACGAGCTCTACGCCCACGCCGAGCGGTGGCTCGAGGAGGGCTGGCTGGACTACTTCGTGCCGCAGCTCTACTGGCGCACCGAGGCGCCGGGTCAGCCCTTCGGCCCGTTGCTGGATGGCTGGCGCGCCCAGAACCCCAAGGGCCGACCGGTCTGGCCCGGGCTCTTCACCAGCCGGCTGGGCGCCGCTGAGCCCTGGCCTGTCGGCGAGATCACGGGCCAGATCCAGCTCACGCGCCTCCGGCCGGGCAGCCTGGGCCACGCCCACTTCAGCTTGGTGGCGCTGAAGAAGGACTACGGCGGCATCGCGGGACCGCTCGCCGAGCTCTACGATGGCCCCGCCCTGGTGCCCGCAGCGGCGTGGCTGCCGGGCGTGGTGCCCGCTGCGCCCAGGGTGCGGCTCCGGCGGGCATCTGCCACGGCCCTGCGGGTGGAGCGGACCGAGGGCCCGACCGACCTGCTGCTGGCAGTCTGGGCACGGTATGGCCGGAGCTGGCGCTTCTTCACCCTGCCGGGCGGAGCGGGCGATCTCCCCGCCACCTTCCAGGGCAGCCCGCTCGACCGGGCCTTTGCCTCCTCCGTGGGCCGGACCGGCCTGGAAAGTCCCCCCTCTCTGGTCACGGACGCGCGAAACTGAACTCACAGGGCAGCCTATGCAGCAGGGAACTCCAGAACAGACCGGTCTCCTGGCCCTCGGCATCGATGCCGGTGGCACCGCGACCCGGTGGGCGCTGGCGAGCCCTCTCGGAGGCATCGTCGCGGAGGGCCAGGTGCCGGCCATCAGCGCGCTGGACCTGACCGGACCCGGGCAGGCCGGAGTCGCGGCGACCCTGGACGTCCTGGCCCAGGCGGTGCTGGCCATGGGCCGTCCGGACCGGGTCCATGCGGGCCTGTCGGGCCTCGGCGCCAACAGCCACGTGCTCATCCAGCTCCTCGCGGCCCCGCTGGGGCTGCCCGATCAGGCCATCACCCTGAGCAGCGACATCGAGACTACCTACCTGGATCTCTTCGCCCCGGGGCAGGGCTACCTGGTCTATGCGGGCACGGGCTCGGTCGCCGCCTACCTCGACAGCGAGGGGGTGCTCCACCGCGCGGGCGGCCGCGGCGTGCTCATCGATGACGGCGGCGGCGGCTATTGGATCGCCCGGGAGGGCCTGCGCCACGTCTGGCGGGCCGAGGATGAGCACCCGGGCGCGTGGCACGGCTCGCCCCTGGCCGAGGAGCTGTTCGCCCTGGTGGGCGGCTCCGACTGGGCCCACACCCGGAAGCACGTGTATGGCGGCAACCGCGGCGACATCGGCCGACTGGCCCTGGCCGTGGCGCGGGCCGCGGATCGGGACCCCGCAGCCCGGAACATCCTGCGCGCGGCGGGCATGGAGCTGGCGCGGCTGGCCCAGACCCTGATCAGCCGCTACGGCCCCCGGCCCGTGGCCCTGAGCGGCCGGGCCGCCACCCTGCACCCGCTCATCGCCGAGACCCTGCAGGCCGCGCTGCCCGGCGGCACATCCTTCGCCTTGCGCACCAGCCAAGGCGAGCACGCCGCCGCACGCCTCGCCCTGGGCGCCCTGACGGGCACGCCCCGCCCCCTTTTCCAGGAGCTCGAGTCATGACCCGGACCTACGCCTGCCTTCTCCTGCTCTTGGCTGCGCTGGGCTGCGTCCGCCCGCCGGCCATCGACCACACCTACCGGGCCAAGAGCCAGGACAGCCGGGCTCAGTTCCTCATCCTGCACTTCACGGGCGGCACCTGGGAGTCTTCGGTGAAGATCCTGACGGAGGGTCCGGTGAGCAGCCACTACCTGGTGCGGGACAACCCCGTGCAGGTCTATCAGCTGGTGGACGAGGGCCAGCGGGCCTACCACGCCGGGCGCAGCTCCTGGCAGGGACAGACCCAGCTCAATGCCGCCTCCATCGGCATCGAGATCCAGAACGCGGGGGACATCCAGGGCCCCGACGGGGTGGTCTTCCATGACTACCCCAAGGCGCAGATGGATGCCGTGATCGCCCTGGTCAAGGACATCGTCGCCCGCCACCAGATCCGGCCCGACCGCATCCTCGGCCACAGCGACATCGCGCCCACCCGCAAGGTGGACCCAGGCCCCACCTTCCCCTGGAAGCGGCTGGCCGACGAGGGCCTCATCCCCTGGCCCGATGCCGCGGCGGTGGCCGAGCGGCGGGTGCGCCACGAGGCCAGCCTGCCGGAGGTCACCTGGTTCCAGACCAGGCTGGTCGAGCACGGCTACGCGCTGCCGGTCACGGGCAGCCTGGACCCCACGACCCGGCAGGTCCTGGCCAACTTCCAGATGAAGTACCGGCCCGCGCGCTACGACGGCCTGCCCGATGGCGAGACCGCGGCGATTCTGGACGTCCTGACCACGCCGCCGGGGAAGCTCCGCTAGACCCCGCCGCTTCAGGTAATCTTGACCACCGGCCAGGGATCAGCTTGCGGCACCTGGCTTTCTTCACCGTTCCCTCGGGGGGTGCTCATGCGATGGATGGACAAGACGCTGGAATGGGGTGCGCGGGTGCCGCTGAGGCTCCGCAGGCTGGCGCTCGCCACGGCCAGCTCGGCGCTGGTGGCGCTGAGTGCCTTTGCCCAGGCCGTCGTCGCCCCACCCGCGGCGCCCCCGCTCCGGGTGGCGACCTTCGACTCCGGGTTCGGTGGCTACCTGACCGCCAAGAGCATCGAGGTCTCGGCGGCCTCCCTGCTGCAGCACTACGACACCGCCATCACCATCCGCCACTACGGGGACACCAAGAACCTGCCCTACGGCGAGAAGACGCCGGGCCAGATCGCGACCCTCGGCAGCGCCGGGGTGCTGCGGGCCTTCGAGCAGGGGGCGGACATGGTCTTCATCGCCTGCAACACGGCCTCGACCCAGTACGACCGCATCCGGCAGGCCGTGGACGCGGCCTATCCTGGCCAGGTCAAGCCCGTGGTCTCGATCATCGATGCCTCGGCGAAGGAGGCCAAGCGGCTCCTGGACCAGAGCCTCGCCCAGCGGCCCACCGCGACCTTCCTGATCATGGCCACGCCGGCCACAGTCAGGGCCATGGTCTATCCGCGGCAGCTGGCCCGGCTCTACGCCGCGCCCCTGGTGGAGGAGGCGCCCAGGGTCTTCACGCAGCCCCGCTGGTACACGGCCAACGGACCCACCATCGACAGCCTCATCCAGAAGAGCGCCATCAACCTGCCGGGCGGGCGCCACATCGACGTGATCCAGCTGGCCCCGGCGAACTGGGTCGAGCTCATCGAGCATGGCGCCGACGCGAAGCTCAAGCGGGAAGCGGTCCAGCGGGACCTGGGTCTGCTGGCCAAGCAGCTCCCCAAGGCGGCCGGCCCGGATGTGGTGGGCTACTTCTGCACCCACTACCCCATCTTCGATGACACGATCCGGGCCGAGGTGGCGCTGCAGCTGCCGACGCCCCGCCCGCCCACCTACATCTCGCAGGGCCAGCTCATGGCCCGGATCTTCCAGGGCATGGCCGAGGAGCGCCTGCAGGGCCGCCAGCGCAAGGTGCCCCTCGCGGCTGAGCAGCTCCAGGCGCTCCTCGGCACCGCCCGGGCGAACATCACCATCAGCGGCCAGAACGGCCCGGTCACTCGGCAGCTGGCGAAGACCATGTTCCCGAACGATCCCGCGCCGGTCGTGACTGAAGAAGACCTCGGCAGCCTGACCCCGGTCGCACCAACACCTCGGTAGGCTTCAGCATTCACAGCATTGAACCGCAGATGGCGCTGATGTCGCAGAGATGGCCTTGGGTCCAGCCAAGTCGCTGATGCCCAGGTGGGGCTGAGGCTTCTAAAGCCAAAGAAAGATTGACCACAAAGGGCACAAAGAACACAAAGGGCACAAAGAAATGCCCTCATGGCAGGGCCTCACCCCGAGCCGACTCAGTGGCCGTGACTCTCCTGGAGGCGGGCGCTGAACCAGGTCCAGATGGCCTTGTTGAAGGCCAGGCTGGGCGGGGTGCCCGCGAGGAGCTCGAAGTAGCTGGTGGGGGTGTCCCCGGGCTTCTGCCGGGTGCGGAGCTCCGGATCAAACAGCTGGTAGTGCTCGGGGTGGAACTGGACGCCGAGCACATTGGGGAACTGCTGGTGCTCGATGGCCTCCACCACCTTGCCGTCCCGGGAGGTGGCGATGGTGACCCAGCCGAGGCCCAGCCTGCCCAGCGCCTGGTGGTGCGAGCTCAGCACCCGGGGGTGGTCCGTGGCCTTGAAGCCCAGCTCCTTCGTGAGCTTGCTGGGGCCCTTCAGCTGGAGTGAGTGGAAGTTGTAGGACATCAGCCGGTCCAGGGGCTGCAGCCGCTTGTAGGGGTTGTTGTGCCACTGCTCGGCGCCCAGGGCGACCATGTCCTCGAAGCTCTGCTTTCCGTAGATCTCCGTGCGGATGTCCTGGATCAGGCTGCCGCCGGTGCCCACGTTCAGGCTCTGGAAGCCGAGGCAGATGCCCAGCACGGGGAAGCCCCGCCGGGCGGTGAGCAGGGCCTTGTGGGTGCGGTCCTGGCTGCCGCCCAGGAAGTGGAAGATGGCGGAGAGCTCCAGGTAGTTCCGGTAGGGGTCCTCGACCTCCGAGAGCAGGTGGGTCTTCTGGTGGAAGATGGACGCCGGGATGTCGGAGCCACCGAAGAAGATGACCCCATCGGCCTTCGCCAGGATGGCTTCGTATTCGGGCGTACAGGCATTCCGCTTGAAGAGCACGGGCTCGCTGAGCTCGGCCGTGACCGCGTGGAACTTGAGCCAGCCATAGCCGTGCTCCGTGGTGTAGGTCTTGGCGGCCTCGAAGTTCTCGGTCTGCCGGTCGTGGAAGACCCCGACGATGGTGAGGTCCTTGACCTCGAGGAGACCCTTCTCCCGCAGCGCCGCCAGGCAGCGGATGTTGTGGACCGTGGGGTTGAACACCACCAGGCGGGCGCCGTCGCCTTGGGGGCGCGGTGCGTCCAGGAACCGCTCCAGGTTGCGGGCGGACAGGGATAGGCCAAGGGCCAGCCCGAGGACCATCCCCAGCAGGCGGTGCAGCATGGTTCCAGCGCGCATTCGGCACTCCCTGTCGAGGTTCAGTTCTTCGCGTCCGGCATCAGCCGGAGGCCGAGGCCAGGAGCGTCCGTGAGGATGAGCTTGCCCTTCTGGACTGTGACGCCCTGGTAGGGGTCGTTGCCGATCAGCAGGTGACCGTCCAGGTCGGCGTAGTCCACCAGCGGAGACAGGTGGGCCGCAGCGGTGATGGTGCAGGAGCTGGACACCATGCAGCCGAGCATCACCTTCATGCCCAGGGCACGGGCCACGTGGATCTGGCGCTGGGCTTCGATCAAACCGCCGCACTTGTCGAGCTTCACGACGATGCCGTCGAAGGCCTCGCGCAGCCTGGGGATGTCCTCGGCTGAGTGGCAGGCCTCGTCCGCGAAGATGGGGATGTGCACGCGGCTGCGGATCCAGCGGGTCTCCTCGACCAGATGCGCGGGCAGGGGCTGCTCGATGAGCTCCACCCCCTGGGACTCCAGCCAGTTGATCTTGCGGGCGGCCTCTTCCTTGCTGGTCCAGCCCTCATTGGCGTCCACACGCAGGGTCTTCTTCGTGACGCTGCGCACGGCGTCGATGGTGGCCTCGTCCGTCGCCAGGCCGACCTTGACCTTCAGCACGGGGAAGTCCTCGGCCTCGCGGACCTTCTGGCGGGTGATCTCTGGCGTGTCGATGCCGATGGACATGTTGGTGACGGCCGTGTCTCTGGGGTCCAGGCCGAAGAGCCTGTAGACCGGCACGCCCAGGCGCTTGCCCAGCCAGTCCAGGAGGGCCAGGTCCACGGCGGCCAGCGCCGCGCGCTGGCCCGGCAGGCGCCGGTCCAGGTCCTTCAGCAGCTTCTCGTAGCTGTAGGGATCCGCCGACGCGATGAGCGGCAGCAGCGCCTCCAGGGCCTTCTGGCCGCCCAGGGCGCTCTGCTGGTAGCGGACGATGCCCGCTCCCTCGCCGTAGCCCGTGATCCCGTCCCGGTCGTACTGGGTGTGCAGGGTGTCCCGGGTGGCACTGGAGGACATGGTGGTGGTCCAGGTGTGCCGCAGCTCCAGCCGCCGGATGCGGGTGGTGAAGGTCGCCCCCTTCCGAGAGGCGGGACTGGCCGCTCCGTCGAAGGCCTCCCGGCCCATGAGGTTCACGCCGACGGTCGTTGCCGCCAGGGCCTGCAAGAGTT
Organism: Holophagaceae bacterium; assembly: GCA_013334395.1. Taxonomy (GTDB): domain Bacteria; phylum Acidobacteriota; class Holophagae; order Holophagales; family Holophagaceae; genus Geothrix. The sequence continues at coordinate 11,281 of JAAXXS010000072.1, forward strand.
CCCGCCGCTTCACTTCAGCCTCCGCATGGCCACCAGGAGCTTGGACCAATAGGGTTCGCCCAGCCCGGAGACCTGGATCACGGGCCGGTCTTTGGGTGTGTCGTGGATGAACGAGCCCTGGCCCAGATAGATCCCCGTGTGGGTGATGTGGGCGGCGTCCTTGCCGAAGAACAGCAGGTCCCCGGGCTGGAGCAGCGTCCGGTCGGCGACGGCGGCCAGGCCAGACCACTCCGCCTGGAGGTTGGCGTCCCGGGGCAGGATGACGCCGCGCCGGCGGAAGATCGCCTGGGTGAAGCCGGAGCAGTCGTAGCCGAAGGTGGAGCTGCCGCCCCAGGTGTAGGTGATCCCGAGGAATCGCCTGGCCAGGGCCAGGGAGGCCTCGAGGCTCAGGGGCCGGAGGTCCGTGCGCACATCGCCGCTCTGGATCCAGGCCACTCGGCGGTCCGGCAGTCGCACCTCGATCCAGCGCGGCGTGTCCCGGCCGCCGTTGAGGCGCTCCAGGCGCACGCCGAAGGGCGCGGTGAGGACGGGCGCATGCTTGGTGACATCGGCTTCCTGATAGAGGTTCGCGGCCAGGGCGTCCACTTCCACGGCCTTGCCGGGTTCCAGGGAGGCCGGATAGCGTTCGGTCGCCGCCAGGGGCCGGAGGGCCGCCAGGGGGGCCCAGCCGGGATAGTCGTCATCGCCCTTGACGCGGACCCAGCCGTCTTTGCGGTCGAGCTCCACCAGCCGGGCGCCCAGGGTCGCCTGGGTGACCACGTCGCTGTCCTCCCGGGGGGCCGAGAAGAAGTTGATGACGGGCTTCAGGACCACATGGGCCATGGGCTCGGCGGTCCAGCCCGGGACCGCGGCCAGGGCGAACAGCAGGCAGGCCAGCAGGCGGCGGGGCAGGGCAGTGCTCATCGGGAAACCTCACGCAGCCCGTTCGAGGGAGTGCTCATCTTCGCAGATGCCTCAGGGGATCAGAAGGGGACGGAGCAGCCGCCCCTCGGGCGTGGAGGCGCCCGCGACGTCGAAACAGGCGGCGGCGCGCCGGGCGATGCGGGCGATGGCGGCCTCGCCCTGCCGCTCATCCCGGAGGTGCGAGGTCAGGATGGCGATCACGAAGCTCTGGCCCCGCAGCGTGAGGAGGCCGACGTCGTTCCGGACCCCGGGCAGGCTCCCGGGCTTGTTGGCGACGGTGAGCTCCTCGGGGAGGAGGCGGGTCAGGTAGCCCTCCTTGGGCGTCCGGAGGAGGCCCAGCAGGTCGGCCCGCGAGGCGGGGTTCAGCAGGGGACCCTGGTGGATCGCCGTGAGGAGCTCGGCCAGCTCTCTTGGCGTGGCATGGTTCTCCCGCCCTTCCTTCACCGCCTGGAGGTCCATCATCTTCCGGCGCAGCCGGGTCTTCGTGAGGCCAAGCCCCGTCAGGGTGGTGTTCACCCGCGCCATGCCCACGCGGTCCGCGAGGATGTTGCTGGCACTGTTGTCGCTCACAACGATGGTGAACAGGGCCAGATCCCGGTTGGTGAGCCGCGTGCCCGCGCTCAGGTGGCCCAGGAGGGCGCTGTCCGCCGCGAGGTCACTGGGCTGCACCACGTAGGCATCCC
>JAAXXS010000249.1 GCA_013334395.1 Holophagaceae bacterium
AAGATCCAGGTCTGGGCCTCCAGCGAGGTCTTCTGGTTGATGGGCAGGGGCGAGAGCCGCGCCACCTCCTTCACGATGTCCACGTGGACGCCCTCCCGCTTGAGGGCTGCGGCCAGCTCATAGCAGAGGGTGGTCTTGCCCACGCCGTGGGTGCCGATGAATGCGACTTTCATGCTTCCAGTATCCCGGGGCCAGGCACCCCGGAGATGTGTTCTGCATCACCTTGGGCTCAGAAAAGGCTGCAGCCATCCATGACTTCGGGCTGAGGCAGGCTGAGCAGCTTCAGCAGGGTGGGGGCCACGTCGCTGAGGGCGCCGCCGGCGCGGAGCTGCCGGGCCTCGAAGCCCTTGGCGATCAGCACGGCGGGCACCAGGTTCAGGGTGTGGGCCGTGTGGGGGTTGCCGCCCTCATCCCGCATGCACTCACAGTTGCCGTGGTCGGCGGTGATGAAGAGCGCGCCCCCGGCGGCCAGGGTGGCGTCGGCGATGCGGCCCACGGCGGCATCCACGGCCTCGCAGGCGGTGACGGCGGCGGCGAGGTCGCCCGTGTGGCCGATCATGTCGGGGTTGGCGAGGTTGCAGACCAGCAGCCGGTAGGCGCCGGAGCCGATGGCGGCCTCTAGGCCCTGGCTCACGTCCGCCAGGCTCATCTCGGGCTGCAGGTCGTAGGTGGCCACCTTGGGCGAGGGCACCAGGCGGCGCTCCTCATGGTCGAAGGGCACTTCCCGCCCGCCGTTGAAGAAGTAGGTCACGTGGGCGTACTTCTCCGTCTCGGCGGTGCGGAACTGCTTCCAGCCCTGGGCGCTGATGAGCTCGCCCAGGATCAGGTCGAGGCTCTGGGGCGGATAGGCCACGGCGAGGTAGGGCTCCAGCTCGCCGTCGTAGGCCGTGAAGGTGAGCAGCTTCACCGCGGGGCGGTGCCGGGGGGTGAAGGCCGTGAAGCCCGGATGCACCAGGGCGTGGCACAGCTGTCGGGCCCGGTCTGCCCGGAAGTTGAAGAACAGCACCCCGTCGCCGTCGGCGAAGGGCTGGAAGGCGTCCAGGGCCGTGGGCGCCACGAACTCGTCCGTCTCGCCCCGCGCATAGGCGGCGGCGATGGCCGCGAGGGCATCCGGGGCGTGCTGGGCGGTCTCCCCGTCCACGTAGAGCTTCCAGGCCTGCTCTGTGCGGTCCCAGCGCTTGTCGCGGTCCATGGCGGTGTAGCGGCCGCAGACAGAGCCGAGGGTCACCAGCGGGCAGGCCCGGAGCTGGAAGGTGAGCCATTGGAGGAAGCCGTCGGCGCTCTTCTGGCCCGTGTCCCGGCCGTCGGTGATGGCATGGATGGTGGTGGGGATGCCTTCCGCCTGGGCCCACTGGGCCAGGGCGACGATGTGGTTCTGGTGGCTGTGCACGCCGCCGTCGCTCACCAGACCCAGGAGGTGCAGCCGCTTGCCCGAGGCCTTCAGCCCGGCCAGCAGGGCGGTGATGGGGGGATTCTCGCGGAAGCTGCCCCGCCGGATGGCGGCGTCGATGCGCGTGAGCTCCTGCCAGACCACGCGGCCGGCGCCCAGGTTCATGTGGCCCACCTCGGAGTTGCCGAACTGCCCCTCGGGCAGGCCCACGGCTTCGCCGCTGGTGGCCAGCTGGGTGGTGGCGTAGTCCTTCCGCAGGGCGTTGAAGCGCGGCATCGAGGCCACAAAGGTGGCGTCGAAGGCGTTCCGGGGGCCGTCGCCGAAGCCGTCCAGGATGAGGAGGGTGATGGGGCCTGGGATCATGGGTCCTTCTCTCGGCGGTGGCGTGCTCAGGGCACCTGCTCCCCGTGGGGGTTGGACAGCAGGTAGAGGACGGCCATGCGGACCGGGACCCCGTTGGTCACCTGGTCGAGGATGAGGTTGTTGGGCCCGTCGGCCACGTCGCTGGTGATCTCGAGGCCGCGGTTGATGGGGCCCGGATGCAGCACCACCACATCCTTCCGGGCGCGCTGCATCCGCGCCGTGTTGAGCTGGTAGAAGCGGCTGTACTCGCCCTGGCCGGGGATGTAGGCGCCGGTGCCGCGCTCGAACTGGGCGCGGAGCATCATGATGGCGTCCTGCTCGGGCAGCACCGCGTCGAAGTCGTGGCAGATCTCGATGGCGGGCCAGGTGGCCTTCATCTCCTGGGGCACCAGGGTCGGCGGGCCCACCAGCGTGACCTTGGCGCCCATGCGGTTCAGGAGCCAGAGGTTGGAGCGGACCACGCGGCTGTTGCGGATGTCGCCCACGATGGCGACGCGCAGGCCCTCCAGCCTGCCGAACCGCTTGCGCAGGGTATAGGCGTCCAGCAGGGCCTGGGTGGGGTGCTCATGGGAGCCGTCCCCGGCGTTGATGATGCTGGCCTTCATGTGCCGGGACAGCAGCGCGTGGGCGCCGGGGGCGCTGTGGCGCATGACGATCAGATCCGGGTGCATGGCCTGGAGGTTCATGGCCGTGTCGATGAGGGTCTCGCCCTTGTTGAGGCTGCTGGTGTCGGCGTCGAAGTTGATGATCTCGGCGGACAGCCGCTTCTCGGCGATCTCGAAGCTGTTGCGGGTGCGGGTGCTGTTCTCGAAGAAGAGGTTGACCACGAGCTTCTTGCGCAGGGCCGGCACGATCTTGATGCTGGGCCGCTCGCAGACCTCCTCGAAGGCCTGGGCCTGGTCCAGGAGGGCGGTGATGTCCCGGGGGCTGAGGGGCTCGATGCCCAGCAGGTGCCGGTGGGGGAAGACGTAGCGTTCCGAGGTCATCAGCAGGCCTCCACGGTGACGCCGTCTTCGCCGTCAATCTCCTTCATCCGCACGGCCACCCGGTGGCCCGGTGGCACGTCCACGGTGAGGCCCGCCAGGTCCGCCTGGATCGGCAGCTCGCGCCCGCTGCGGTCGGCCATGACCAGCAGCATCACGCGCCGGGGGCGCCCGTGGTCCAGCAGCGCGTCCAGGGCGGCGCGCACGGTGCGGCCGGTGTAGAGCACATCGTCCACCAGCACCACGGTGCGCTCCTTCAGGGTGAAGGGGATCTCCGTGGGCCGGACGATGGGGCTGCCCACCATCTCGGTGAGATCGTCCCGGTAGAGGGTGATGTCCAGGGTTCCCACCGGGACGGGGGCGCCCGACAGCTGGCGGAGGAGGACCGCCAGCCGCTCCGCCAGGGGCATGCCCCGGGAGCGGATGCCCAGCAGGACGATTTCTTCTTCGGGTTTGACCCGGGTCAGCAGATCCGTGGCGAGACGGTGGACGATCGCCTCCATCTGGCCGGGGTCCACGGGGCAGGGGCCTTGGGC
>JAAXXS010000073.1:0-10037 GCA_013334395.1 Holophagaceae bacterium
TGCCGGAGCAGGCGCGCCATGCCCGGGAGCACTTCTTCCGCAAGGGCAACCTCCTGGCCCTCCGTGAGCTGGCACTGCGCCATACGGCGGAGAACGTAGACGCCCAGATGCGCCGCTACATGGAGTCCGAGGGTATCCGGAAGACCTGGGCGGCGGGGGACCACCTGCTCGTCTGCGTGGGACCGGACGGCCTCTCCGAGCGCCTCATCCGAGCCACCTGCCGCATGGCTGGCGCCCTGGGCGCCCCCTGGATCGCCCTCTACGTGGAGTCCCCCAAGCACTTCAAGTTCAGCCAGGAGCAGCGAAACCGAGTCGAGGCGAACCTCCGCCTAGCGGAGAAGCTGGGCGGGGAGACCGCCGTCATCGAGGGGGCTGGGAGCACCGACGAGGACATCCTGGCCTTCGCCCGGGCGCGCAACATCACCAAGATCGTCCTGGGGAAGCCCTCCCGCCCCAGGTGGATGGATCTCTTCGCGGGCTCCCCGGTGGATGACCTGATCCGCAGCAGCGGCGACATCGACATCTACGTCATCACCGGAGAGGCCTCCAAGGAGACCGCCACCCAGACCTTCCGCTCCCGCATCACCAGCCCTCTGCGGAACTACCTGTTCGCCGCGACGGCCGTGGTCCTCTCCACGGCCATTGCGGGGCTGGTCTTCCAGCGAACGGAGCTGGCCGACATCGTCATGATCTACATGCTGGGCCTGATCATCGTCGCCATGCGCTTCGGCCGAGGCCCCACCCTGCTCGCCTCCCTACTCAGCGTCGCCGCCTTCGACTTCATCTTCGTGCCCCCCTACTTCACCTTCGCAGTGACGAATTTCAGGCATGTCGGAACCTTCTCCGTGATGCTCCTGGTGGGTGTGGTTATCGGCAATCTCACCGAGCGCATCCGGGCCCAGGCCCGCCTGGCGCGGGCCCGGGAACAGCGGACCCGGGCCCTCTTCCTGTTGGGTCAGGAGCTCGCCCGGAGCGCCGGGACTTCTGCCCTGGTGGCCTCTGCAATCCAGAAGGTTGCCACCCAGTTCCAGAGCCGAGCTGTGATCATGCTTCCGGATTCCACGGGGATGGTCGATGCCCCCCAGCATCAGTTCGCCTTCCCCCTGGACGAGGCGGAGCGAGGGGTGGCGCAGTGGGTCTTCGACCACTGTGAACCCGCCGGGCTCGGTACCGTCACGCTGCCTGGGGGCCGCGCCACCTATCTCCCGCTCCAGGGCTCCAAGGGGAGCCTGGGGGTGCTAGGTGTCCTGCCCGAGGACGCCCCCCAGTGGCTCGAGCCGGATCAGCGCCAGCTTCTGGAGGCATTCGCCAACCAGACGGCTCTGGCTCTTGAGCGCTCGCTCCTGGCCGAGCAGAGCACCTCCGACCGGCGCCGGGCGGATGAGGAACGCCTCCGGAACGCCCTGCTGAGCTCGGTTTCGCACGACCTGCGGACACCCCTGGGGGTCATCACGGGGGCGGTGAGCACAGCGCTGGAGACTCCCGACCTCTCTGAGTCGGTACGCCGCGACCTCCTACTCTCCGCCCAGGAAGAGGCCCAGCGGCTGCAGCGCCTGGTGAGCAACCTGCTGGATATCACGCGTCTCGAGTCCGGCTCCCTGGAGCTGCGCACCGAGTGGATGCCCATGGAGGAAGTGGTCGGCGCCGCCCTGAACCGCCGCGAGCTGGGAGCCGAAGCCGCCCGGGTGAGAACGCACCTGCCGGGGGATCTGCCCCTGGTGGCCCTGGACGCCGTGCTGATGGAGCAGGTGCTGGTGAACCTCCTCGACAATGCCCTCAGGTATTCGCCGCCTGGTTCCCCCGTGGAAATCAAGGCCTGGGCCGCCTGGAAGTCCCTCACCCTATCGGTGACCGATCAGGGGCCGGGCATCGCGCCTGGCGAGGAGGAGCGGATCTTCGAGAAGCTAACTCGGGGCGAGGCGGGCACCAGCCGACCTGGAGCAGGGCTGGGCCTTGCCATCTGCAAGGGGATCGTCACCGCCCACGGCGGGCAGATCCAGGCCGTGAACCGGCCCCAGGGTGGGGCCCAGTTCCTGGTCAGCCTGCCGCTGGGGACGCCCCCGGCCATTCCTGAGGAGGGCCCATGACCGGCGCGCCGCTCCAGGTCCTGCTCGTCGAGGACGAGCCCCAGATGCGGCGCTTCCTCCGGGTGGCCCTGGAGGGCAGCGGCTACCGGTACCTGGAGGCCGGAACCGGCCAGGAGGGGCTGGCCCTGGCCGTCCAGCATCGGCCCGATGTGATCCTCCTCGACCTGGGCCTGCCTGACATGGATGGGCTCGAGCTCATGACCCGGCTCCGCGCCTGGAGCCAGACGCCCGTGATCGTGATCTCGGCGAGGGGCCAGGAGACCGACAAGATCGGGGCCCTGGACGTGGGCGCGGATGACTACCTCACCAAGCCCTTCGGCACCGGCGAGCTGCTTGCCCGCATCCGGGTGGCACTCCGCCATGCCGACCCCGGGGTCGCCGAAGAGCCTGTTTTCAGGCTGGGCCGCTGGCAGGTGGACCTGACCAAGCGCCAGGTGATGGTGGCGGGACAGGACGTGCACCTGACACCCCTCGAATACGGGCTGTTCACGACCCTGATCCGCCACGCGGGCAAGGTTGTCACTCAGCGCCAGCTGCTCAAGGAAGTCTGGGGCGGCGTGGCGGGTGCTCAGCCGCTGTATCTGCGCGTCTACATGGCCCAGCTCAGGCACAAGCTGGAGGAGGATCCCTCCCGTCCCCGCTACCTGCAGACGGAGCCAGGCGTGGGCTACCGGCTTCGGCTGGAAGACTAGCGTCAGCATTGGGAGGCGGATATGAAGGTGATGGGCATCGTCGGCTGGAGCGGCAGCGGGAAAACCAGCCTGGTGGTCCAGGTGCTGCCGCTCCTGAAGGAGCGTGGGCTCAGGGTCTCGACCATGAAGCATGCCCACCACCGCTTTGACGTGGACAAGCCGGGCAAGGACTCTTTCCGCCACCGGGAGGCCGGGGCTTCGGAAGTCCTGGTGGTCACCTCCTCGCGCTGGGTCCTGATGCACGAGTCCCGGGATGAGCCCGAGCCCAGCATCGAAGCCCTGATCGAGCGCATGACCCCCGTAGACCTGCTCCTCATCGAGGGCTTCAAGACCCATCAACACCCCAAGATCGAGATCTACCGGGAATCCGAAGGCAAGGCCCTGCTCTGCTCGGAGGACTCCGGGATCGTGGCAGTAGCCAGTGACGGCCCCCTGCCAGACCTGGCCATCCCGCGACTGGACCTGAACGATCCCGGAGCCATCGCCGAGTTCATCCTTGCCCACATGAGGTTGCGCCCCGCTGATCAACAGGTCTGAGGGGACGGTCCCGGTGCTCCCGGAGACAAACCGGAAGTTTCATCCGATCATGGAACGTGATGGCCACGCCTGAACTCGACCAAGACACTGCACCCGACACGGAATCCACGTCCCTGACCGGGGCCGGAACCCCTGCAGCCGCCCTGTCGAAGGCGCCACGCGGCGCCTTTCTCCGCCACTTCCGCGAGTTGCTCGACATGATCAAACTTGAGCAGTTCTGCCGTTGACCCAGTGGGATTCGAGCAGCCCAACCTAACAGGACCATTGAAACAGGATAGGCCTGGAGTTCTCCCCCAGCCCGATCCTGTTTCAACGCTTGATTGCGCAGAAGGAACTGCGGACGTCACTTTGGAGGACCGCTCCCTCCTGCGCCGGGTCCCTGCCCTGCCGCTTCGAGGAAGCTGGCTAGGTCGGTCTGACTGAAATTGGACTGCATATAGGCGTCTAGGGCCTGGCGACCGCCGTTGTCGCGGAAGTAGTCGCCGATGGTCCGGAGGTCTTGCATCAGGTTTGTCTTGCTGCCTTGAAGATCGCTGGTGGCGGCCTTCACGGAATCAGACACATTGCTTAGATACTGGCTCATCGCGTCAGAGGAAATCTCCACAGAGTCGCTCTGAGAACCTTGCGGTGGTGGAGGTGGGGGTGGACCTTGCGGCCTTCCCACCCTGCCGTAGGCCGCCAGGGAACTGGATTGCGAGGCCTGAATGCTATTGATGTTCATGATTTACCTCGAATGATTGGGTTGAAGGGCCGGACCGGAGGAAGGGGACGGGGGATCGTGCCCCCCATGGTGGTGACTCGTCCTGCTATGTGCGCGGTCGTTGCGGAAGGCAGGAATCACCTGGAGGCTCCGGGAATGATTCCACCGATGAAAGGTAGATGCCGTTTCAGGTGACGGTGCCGCGTTGGATCGCAAAAATTTGTTATTGAACGACTTGCACATCGATCATTGGCAGACCTGGAAACCCCCTGGAGGGTCCCCAGGTGCATCTCGATTCCAGGAAAGTGCAATTCGTTCGGTCTTTTGAGCAGTTCGATTTTTCAGGAATCGAACTGCAAGCGATCTGCCTGAGGCAGGCACTTTCTACTCCCGGGCCGGGTTCCGTTCCTAGGGCACGGCACAACGCTCGCCATGCAATCCATGACCGCCCATCTGCATCTGATGCCCTTCGGAAGGCAATTCGCAGGCAGCGCGTTCCATGAGCGTTCCAAGTCCCATACCTTGGCTGAGTCCGGGCGTTCCCGATGCGACTCATAGGAGGTGACCATGTTGTTTCGATCCCTTTCCTGCCTGACTCTGGCGGCGCTGCTGTCCGTGCCTTTGGTGGCCCAGCGAGGCGGCCCTGGCCCTGGTGGTGGCCCTGGCCGTGGGCCGGACCCGATGATTTCGCAGGCGCTCGATCTCAGCGAGGCACAGAAGACGGCCTTGAAGGCCATCCTGGACAAGCATCAGCCTGATGCGAAGACGAAGGGCGAGGCCACACGCATGGCTCATGAGGCCCTTGACGCTGGGATGCTCGATACCGCCACCACGGTCGAGCAAGTGAAGACCCTCCATGACAAGGTCGCCCAGGCCCAGTTCGACATGCTGCTGGTGCACCGGGCGGTGCTGCAGGAAGCCCTCGCGCTGCTGACAGCGGATCAGAAGGCCAAACTGGCGACATTGCAGAAGGAACTCGGTCTGGGAAGGATGCGCGGAATGGTGGGATTCGAAGGACCGGGGATGCCACCGCCCGAGAAGAGGTAGACTGCAGGCCGATGCGCACCATGGATCTCAAGAAGACCGCCTTGCAAAGGCTCCAGCGCCCCACCACCTGGGGCGCTGTGCTTGGTTTCGGACTGCTCTGGGTAATCACGAGGTGGGGCGTCGGGATCCCGATGAACCGATGGCAGGATCTGCTTTTCCCCTTCGCGGTGCCCTTCGTCTACCTCGTGCTCTCGCCCCTTCCCTGGCAGTGGACCGGCGATGATCGTCCCATCGCCCCGGCACCCCGTGGGTTGCTGCAGGCCATCACATGGAACCTGTTCTGGATGGGGGGGATTGTTCTGCTGCTGGGTCTGGGTCAACCCCCTGCGGAACGGGGCCTGGCAGAACCCCAGGCCCGCCAAGGATCCAGGCCCCATCCCGAGTTCAGGCCGCCTCCTGAATCAGGGCCACTGCCAGATTTCGGGGCGCCGGAGCGGCCATCTGGCGTGGGCCCCAAGTCCGGTCAGCCCCCGCCAGGTGAAGAAACCTTCCTCGCTCGCATCTTCCATCCGAGGATGCTGGCCCTGCTTCTGACGAACCTGTCGTTCGCCGTGCTGCTCGGCTGGATCCTGGCGAACAAGGAACGTGCCGAGGAGAGGGAAGCCGAAGCCGTGCAGGCTGCGACCATTGCCAAAGCCAGAGCCCTGCAATCCCAGATGAGCCCCCATGTGCTGTTCAATGCCATCAGCGGGCTGACCGAACTGGTTTGGAAGGACCAGAAGGCCACTGAAGAGGCGCTGGTGAACCTGGCGCACTTGCTGAGGAACCTGCTGGACAGCAGCACCCGCCCCGTGGATCCGCTCACCTCCGAACGCGCCATCGTGGAGCAGTACCTCGCGGTGGAGCGCATCCGCCTGGGTGCACGCCTCAGGGTCGAATGGGATTGGGACGAGCACCTTGAATCCCATCTCGTGCCGCCCCTCATGCTGCAGCCCCTGGTGGAGAACGCCATCAAGCACGGCATCGCGCCCTCCCGCGACGGAGGAGCTCTGCGCATATTCCTTCGACCCGAAGGTTCCGGATTCTGCCTTGGCGTCGCCAATACCGGAGCGCCTTTCGAGGAAGGTCGTCCGGAAGGAATCGGCCTTCGGAACCTCCGGGAACGCCTGAGCCTCCTGGGCGAACGACCCGAATGCCTCACGCTCCGGAAGCAGGAAGCCTGGACCGTGGCCGAGTTGCACCTCGGTCTGACCCCGGAGGCTTCGCAGTGACAAAGCCCCTCAGAATCCTCATCGCCGAGGATGAACCCTTGAACCTCGCCCGCCTCTCGCGGCTGCTCCAAGCGGCGGAGTGCGAGATCGTCGCCGAAGTCACGGATGGTCCCGGCGTGTTTGAGTGGCTGAACAAGGGTGAAGCGGTCGATGCCCTCTTCCTGGATATCCAAATGCCGGGGCTTTCGGGCCTGGATGTGGTGGCGGATCTGCCGAGGCCCTTCCCCATCGTCTTCGTGACGGCCTACTCAGAGCATGCGGTCCGTGCCTTCGAGCAGGCGGCGGTGGACTTTCTGCTGAAGCCCGTCACCGCCGAGCGCCTGGCGAAAACCCTGGAGCGCCTGCGCAGCCCTCGGGAGCACGCCACCCCAGAGGCCCCCAAACCCACCGGGCCCTTCCGCTATCCGGTGAAAGCGGGCCAGGGGCTGGTGTTCCTGGACCTCGCCAAGACCACCCACTTCACCTTCGAGGATGGCATCGTCTGGGCCCACGCCGGGGACCGCTTCCGCACCCTCTGGCAGACCTTGACCGAAGCGGAGACGGCCCTGGCAGGGCGAGGTTTGCTGCGGAGCCATCGCCATTTGTTGCTGCGTCCGGAGGCGGTCGTCGGCGTTCGTGCGGGTGAGTTCGGACGTATCGTGGCCCGCCTCGCCGGGGGCGTGGAGTTGGAAGTCAGCCGAGGCGCCGCGCCAGCCCTGAAGAAACGGTTGGGGCTTTCCTGAATTCAGGTTGCTGACCAGCAGGCGGATCACCTGCATTTCGTTCCCCCTCATCTGCATCTGATTGCTGCAAAAGAGCAGTTCGGAATCGGGGCCGGCACCTGACGCCAGCCCAGCGTATTCCTTGTGTGTGGCGGGCCCAGCCCACCCTCCCTACGACACTCCAATCAACCCCATTCAGGAGCGCGTCATGCGTCTTGTTAGACCCCAAACCTTCGTCTGTCTCGGCGCGGCCAGCCTCATCCTCGTGGGATGCGCTGGCAAAAGTTCTTCCACCACGACGGCAGCACCGGTGGCCAGTTTCTCCGTTCAGTCTGGAACCGTTACGGCGGGTCAATCGGTGTCCTTCACCGACAAAACCACCGGGAGTCCAACCACCTGGGCTTGGGCCTTTGGTGACGGCGGAACGAGCACGGCCCAGAACCCAACCCATACCTATACGACGGCGAGAACCTTCACGGTGACCCTGACCGCCACCAACGCCGCTGGCAGCGCGAAGACGAGTAAGGACATCACAGTCAGCAGCCCGACCACAGCAGGTGCCTTTCCCATCGTCGACACCAGCCAGACCAAATGTTTCGATGCCACCTCGGTGATCACTTCACCCCTGGTTGGGGCAGCGTTCTATGGCCAGGATGCCCAGTTCTCCGGCACCCAACCCAACTACACCAAGAGCATCGACGGCCTCACGGTGAAGGACAATGTCACGGGCCTGACCTGGCAGCAGAGCCACTACACCGGCCAGGTCTATTGGGCGGAAGCTGCAACTGTTGCAACGACCATGAACGCGGCGAACTACGGCGGCTACAGCGACTGGCGACTCCCAACCATCAAGGAGCTGTACTCCCTTTGGAATGGCAGCATAGGCTGGCCATACATCGACACGAGCTATTTCACCATCAGTTACGCAAGCGAGGATGAGCTAAGCCACGCCATCTTCTGGAGCAGCAACAAGTATTCGGGACTCCTCGAGAGCGCGGAGGACGGGGCCTCCAACATCGGTGCAGAATTGGCTTTCGGCGTCAATTTCGGCACAGGACACATCAAGTCCTATTCCATCGCATCGGGGCCGAGGCACCTCATCCGTTGTGTGCGCGGCGCAAGCTACGGGGTCAACAGCTTCCTGAACCAAGGCGACGGCACCATCACGGATCAGGCCACGGGCTTGATGTGGGCTCAGACCGACAGCGGCTCGGGCATGGATTGGGAACACGCGCTGGCCTATGCCCAGACCCAGAATGCCGCGACTTACCTGGGCCACAGTGACTGGCGGCTGCCGAGCTCCAAGGAACTCCAGAGCCTGGTGGACTACACGCGGTCACCCGGAGCCACCGACCCAGCCAATATTGGCCCGGCCATCGACCCGCTGTTCACCTGCACGGGGATGACAAACGAAGCTGGCGCCGCCGACTATCCCTGGTACTGGACGAGCACCTCGGCGATTGCCCAGGCCAGTGGAGCGTGTAAATCTGCCTGGTACGTCGCCTTTGGGCGCGCTGTCGGCAGCGACGGGAAGGACCTCCATGGGGCGGGCGCTGTGCGCTTCGACACAAAAATTGCCGGCACGCCTGGCGGACAAAATCGTTGCTACAACTTTGTGCGCCTCGTGCGGGATGCGAAATGAACCCACGAATGCCATGCACCCTCATGCTCAGCGCCCTGGTCTGCACCTTGGCCGCCCACGCCCAGACTGCCCAGACCACCGGTTCGGTCCGGGGCGTCGTTCGTGCCAAGAAGGGTGGCGCGGTCAAGGCAGCAAAGGTGACCGTTCGGAATCCTGGGACGGGTTTCGAGCAGTCCGTGGAAACCACAACGGACGGCTCTTACGAGTTGAGTCTCCTGCCCGAGGGCACCTACGAGCTCACAGTCAGCGCGACCGGGTTGCAGTCCGCCAAGGACCCCAGGTTGGAGGTCACCCTTGGCCAGACCCTCGCCCGCAACTTCAGCCTGGATGCCGAAGCGCAGGCGGTCGTCGAAGTGGTTTTCGATTCGCTTTCCGAACCGTTGTCCTTTCAACAACTGATCACAGCCAAGGACAACACGGAATTGCAGAACCTGTCCACAGCGCTGGGCAATGATCCCTTCCGGGCAGTCCAGAACCTGCCAGGGGTCACCGCGAGCGATGACTTCTACGGCCAATTCGCGGTGCGAGGTGCTGGCCCCAGGCACATCGGCGTGGTGATTGATGGTGTCCTGGTGGATCAGCCCGTGCATGGCTTCACGGACCAGGGCGACCTGGGCTCCGTGTCGATCATCAATGGCAATGCCGTGGAGACCATGTCCCTGATGAGCGGTGCCTATCCGGCGAAATTCGGCGGGCGGTCGGGGGCCACCCTGGAGGTGGAGACAAGGGACGGCGGTCGGGACAAGACCTCCACCCGCGTAGACGCCGACATGCTGAGCCTTTCCGCGACGACGGAGGGCCCACTTGGGAAGGAGGGGCGAGGTTCGTATTTTGTCTCAGCCCGGCAGAGCTACCTGCAGTACCTCACCTCGAAGCTGCAGGCCAGCGGCGTTTCCATGGGGTACGGCGATTTGGATCTGAAGTTCGCCTGCGACCTTGCCGAAAATCATCACCTGAGTTTTACGACCATGCTCGGCTACAGCAAGGCCTCGCGAGATACGGTTCCTCCGGGCTACCAGAGCGAAAGCTACCTGTCGCGGGGCTTTGGCAGGCAGGATCTTTCCACGCTGCGATGGAGATGGAACTTGACCCCGGCGACCACCTCCCAGGCCCAGGTGTTCTGGACCCGTGACAGCCAGATCCATCACAATCCCAGCGACGCTGTCCTGCTTGATTCCACCTCCAGCCAGACAGGGCTGAAGGCAACGATCACCCATGACCTGTCAGCGTGGCAATCGTTGGAAGCAGGCATCAGCGCCCGCAAGTTGAGTACCCAGCTTTATGAGACCTCCATCTGGAATTACACAGCAGGAACTCTGGCGCCTGCGCTGCTGCCCGTGGCTGACTTCTCGCAGTCCTCATCGGAGACTGGAGCCTATCTGCAAGACACCTTCCGCCTCCTGGGTGAGCGCCTCAAGGT
>JAAXXS010000073.1:10137-12711 GCA_013334395.1 Holophagaceae bacterium
TCGCTACCCAACACGGGAGGCTCGGGGCCCAACGCGGGCGGCTCAGGAAGTTCCACACTCTTGCCGTTTGCGCTGTCATCGACCCCCAACGGATCTCGGGTTCCTTCCTATCAGCGCATCGACCTGCGGGTGAACAAGGTCTTTAACCGGGACCGGTACAAGCTCACCGTCAAATTCGAGATTGACAACATCCTCAACCACAACAACTGGCGCTACTACGACTACCAATATCCAGTCCCTGGCACAGGGACAACCGTGTTGGTGACCCGAAATACCACGATGCCGCGCCTGCCCGTGGTGGGGGTCAGCGTCCAATTCTGATGGAAGCAACCGATGTGCATCAGGGACAGTCGGAGTGGCTCCTAGATCAAGGGAATGGCATCGGCGAGCGATGAGACCGGACTGCCCCGTTCCGATCTACCCAAGACAAGCGGGAAGAATCGTTTGATCATGGATGCAATGGAAACTGAATCCCCGCTCCCAGATCCCGGCCTGCAGCCAACCACTCAAACCGAAACCCCACGGCAGAGCGAGAGCCTGATTCCTGATTCCAGTTCGCAAATGGTTCGCACTGAATATTTATCGATCCCAAATAGATATATTTTCAATAACTTGCGCGAACTCCTGGACATGATCAAGTTCGAGCACACGGTGTTCGCGCTGCCCTTCGCGCTGCTCGGCGCCCTGGGCGCGGCGCAGGGCCTGCCGCCCCTGCGGACGGGGCTCTGGATCCTGGCGGCCATGATCGGCGCCCGCACGGCGGCCATGACCTTCAACCGCCTGGTAGATGTGGACCTGGATGCCGAGAACCCGCGCACCGCCGGCCGCGCCCTGCCCGCAGGCCGGGTCTCCAGGCTGGGCGCCATGCTGCTCCTGGGCGCAGGGGTCGTGCTCTTCGGTCTCTCGGCAGGCGCCCTCGGGCCCCTCACCTGGGCACTCTCGCCCCTGGCCCTGGTCATCATCCTGGGCTATTCCCTCTGCAAGCGCTTCACGGCCTGGGCCCACGTGGTGCTGGGGCTGTCCCTCGCGGGGGCGCCGCTGGGCGCCTGGATCGCCGTGGCGGGCCGCATCGAGGCCCCGGCCCTGTGGCTGTCCGGCGGCGTCCTGGCCTGGACCGCGGGCTTCGACATCATCTATGCCCTGCAGGATGAAGGCTTCGACCGGGCCCGGGGGCTCCACTCGATCCCCTCGAAGCTTGGTGTGCATCGATCCCTGCTGCTCTCCCGGCTCTTCCACCTGGTGGCACTGGGGTGCTGGGCCGCCTTCAACCACCTCATGGGCGGCCACCTCTGGCCCTGGGCGGCCTGGGCCACGGTGGCGGTCATGTTGGGCCGGGAGCAGTGGCTGGTGCGGAGCGGCGACCTCACGCGCATCGACCAGGCCTTCTTCACCTTGAACAGCTTGGTGGGGCTGGTGTTCTTCGTGGGCCACGCGGTGGAATACGTGCTGGCCAGGACGCTCCAGGCGACCCTCTAGGCCCCTGTCCAGACATGAGCCGTCGCCACTCCTGGACGTCCCAGGTATGCTGGAAGGCCATGCCTACGCCCAAACCCGCCAGCCGCCGAGCCCTCCGACTCAGCCGCCCAGACTCCATGCGCTGGCTGACGGTCATGGTCGTCTTCAGCCACCGAACCTTCCGCTGGTCGCTGACTCGCCGCAACCTGCTCTGGGCCATCGGCCTGGTGCTGGGCTTCTGGGCCCTAGCCATGATCGGCTCCGGCTACGGCTTCTGGGCCACGAAGAAGATCATGAGCTTTGGCCGCCTGCAGAAGGAGACCCAGGAGCAGCAGGACCAGTTGCGGTCCTCCCTGGATCAGGCGCAGGCGCTGGAGAACGAGGTGACGGCCCTGCGCAAGCAGCACACCGACCTCATGCGGCTGCTGGACCCCAAGGCCCCCGCAGGCACGGCCCTGCCCGCCCCGCCGGGCCAGCCGTCCTCCGCGCCGGTGCCCCCGGGCACCCAGGAGAAGCTCTCCCGGCTCCGCCAGGACCTCGACTACACCGCCAAGCAGGCCGCCGTGGTGCGGGCCCGCATGGAACCGGTCATCCGCGCCTGGTCCCACACCCCTTCGATCCCTCCCACCGCAGGCTACCTCAGCTCCGGCTACGGCGTCCGGCTCAGCCCCTTCATGCGCAAGAACGAGTCCGACGACGGCCTCCTGGGCTACCACTCGGGCATCGACATCAGCAACAACCTCGACACCCCGGTGCAGGTCACGGCGGATGGCATCGTGGTGGAGGCCGGCTGGATGGACCGCTACGGCTGGGGCGCCCGGGTGCGCCACTCAGAGGAGCAGGAGACGCTCTACGCCCACCTGAACCACCTCAACGTGGTCCTGGGACAGCGGCTCTCGCGTGGTGACATCCTCGGCACCATGGGCCGCTCCGGCAACGCCACCGGGGTCCATCTGCACTACGAGGTCCGCCGGAACGGTCAGCCCGTGAATCCCCAGCCCTACCTCCGCCTCCAGCGCCAGTGGCTCCAGGCCATCCGCAAATCCTGATCGAAGGAGTGCCCCATGGGTTTCTTCAACAGCAGCAAGCCCAAGCCCGAGCCCGCCCCCGCGATCCACT
>JAAXXS010000074.1 GCA_013334395.1 Holophagaceae bacterium
TCGTGGAGATGCTCATGGAATACGAGCACCTGGACTACAACGCCATCACGGACCTGCTGAACAAGAAGTCCGGCCTCCTGGGCATCTCCGGCGTCTCTTCCGACTTCCGCGAGATCGAGCTGGCCGCCGACGCCGGCAACGACCGGGCCCGTCTGGCCCGCGACCTCCTGACCTACAACGTCCGCCAGTACATCGGCGCCTACGCCACGGTCCTCAATGGCGTGGATGCCATCACCTTCACGGCGGGCATCGGCACCCACAGCACCTACGTCCGGTCCAAGGTCTGCAGCAAGCTGAGCTTCCTCGGCGTGGAGCTGGACCACGAGGCCAACGAACACGGCACGGGAGAGCGCATCATCACCACCCCCAGCTCTCGCGTGGTTGTCACCGTGGTGCCCACCAACGAAGAGCTCATGATCGCCCGGGAGACCATCCGCTAGTCCCTCCTCCAAGCAGGCGCGGAAAACCCGTCTACAGACCCATCACGTTCGGACGCCGGCCCCTACCGGGCCAGGCGAATCCAGAACGTGGTGCCTTCGGCGCTGGTCTCGAAACCCACCAGGCCCCCCAGCACGCTCTCACCGAATAGCTTCATGGCGTAGGTGCCCAGGCCCCTGCCAGCGCTGCCCTTGGTGCTGAAGGAGCGCTGGAAGATCCGGCTGCGGTTCGCCTCGGGGATCTCGCCCGGGTTATGGACCTGGAACCGTATCGTCTGCTCCTCCAGGACCGCCGACAGGCTGATGGTCTCACCGTGTGCGGAGGCTTCGAGGGCGTTGACCGCCATGTTGAGCACCACCCTTGAGAGCAGCTCCGGGTCGGTGTGGATGAGCAGCTCCGGCGCCGCGAGGAGCCGCACCTTCCGGTCCCCGGCCGACGTGTGGCGGGCCACCAGGTCCGCCGCGTCCCGGAGGATCTCCAGGGGCAGAATGGCCCGCGTCTGGGGCTGGAGGCCACCCTGCTCCGCCATGGCCATGGCCCGGTGGGAGCGCAGCTCCCGGTCCAGCAGGTCCGTGAGGTGCGCGACCTTCTGGGCCGCGCCAGGCGTGGTGGTGGTATCCGAGGCCAGCAGCTCCGCCCAGGCCCGGATGCCCTGCATGAGGTTGGCCACGTCATGGAAGAACAGCCGCTCCAGGGCCTCGCGTCGCTTCAGGGCGCTCTGGTCGTGCAGCACTACCACGATGAAGGTGTGGAGCCCTACCTGGAGAGGGCTGGCCGCCAGCTCGAACTCCGCGCTCTGGGTCAGCTCGCCGCTGCGGAGGGTCAGCAGGCACTCGCCATCCACGGCCCGCCCCGTGCGCTGGACCTCGAGGATGGTCGCCACAGCCCCGCAGTGGGCACAGGCTGAGCCGGTGCCACAGCCGCTGGGCCCCTGCTTCTGGTGGATGCAGCCAAACAGTTCCCCAGGCCGATGCCCCATGGGCTCCACGGAACTGCCGACCACATCCCGCACCCGGTTATTGGTGGCGAGCACCTGTCGATTGCCATCCAGGATAAGGACCAGCCCGTCCATGGATTCCAGGAGGAAGCAGACCACGGGATTGGCCAGGCAGAGTTCGGCCTCCATGCGCAGCTCCTGATCAGAGCTCCGCTCAGGAGGGGCGAAGAACGTGCTCAGCGGCCCGACCCGCGTGGAACCGACCTCGAACACCATGGGGACTCCCTGGCTCATCGGACCGATGGGTCCTTGATTCCTCTATCGGGTTTCCCCTCTGCCAGGTTGAATCCAATGAGAAATATCAGGCATAGTCCCTGCTTGCTCAAGAAGAACCTACCGGCCCCTCTTCTCCACCTGCTGGCCGGTGGGTGCCTGGGCCATGAGGGAGGCGCCGATGAGGCCGGCCGCCACGATGAGGGCCTCCCGCTGCGAGAGGTTGAACATGGTTGCTCCTGGTGCGGCCGGGCCGCGAAGTGGATTCGTCCCGCAGACCCGGTAGCGGGGGCTCTAACGGTGCAGTTACCCAAGCCATTCCTGCTTATGGAAATGGTTTATGGATCCGATAGGTGGATAGTCGCCACTAGTGTGAGGTGAGGTGCAACGGCGCCCTTTGCCGGCTCCCAGAGTTCCCTCGCCGACCCGGGACCGCCGCTGGCCGAACGCCCGCTCACACGCCTGCTAAACGGCCCCAGACTCTGCCTCGTAGTTCATGCAGCATTCCGGCTCGCCCGGCATCTTTCCCATCAGGGGGTTCCATGAAGAAGCGATGGATCATTGCATCGGTCGCCGGGGTGGCCCTGGCTGCGGGCATGTTCCTCACCCTGAGGGGCAGTGACGGCAAGGGCAAGAAGGCCGAGGCCTCCACGCCCTTCCGGCTCGGGAAGGTGCAGGCCGAGGACCTCCAGGTCAGTGTCCGCGAGGTGGGCGTGGTGGATCCCCTCACCAAGGTGGATGTGAAGTCCACGGTGTCCGGGCGCATCGTCGGGCTGAAGGTCCGGGAGGGCGCCACGGTCCGGGCGGGCGAGGTCCTGGCCGAGGTGGAACCCGACGTGAACCAGGCCCAGACCCTCTCGGATGTGAAGGGCAGCGTGTCCCAGGCCAACGTGAGCTTCAAGAACGCCGAGCGGGACTTCGCCCAGCAGGCGGAGCTGTTCCGCCTGGGCCTCATCTCGGACCAGGTCTACCGTGCCGCCCGGACCACGCGGGACCTGGCCGAGGAGTCCTACAAGAGCGCCCAGACGCGCTACCAGATCGTCGAGGACCGCGGCATTCCCATCAGCGGCAACGCCTCCACCCAGCTGGCCCGGGTCACCGCCCCCCTGAACGGCGTGGTCATCAAGAAGGGCGTGGAACTGGGCGACACCATCACCTCCGGCGTCAGCTCCTTCAGCGCCGGCACCGTGGTGTTCACCGTGGCGGACCTGGCCTCGCTCATCGTCCGGGTGAACCTCAACGAAGTGGACATCGCCAAGGTCCGCGTCGGCCAGCCCGTGCGCATCAGCCTGGACGCCTATCCCCAGCGGGCCTTCACGGGCAAGGTGCGCTTCGTCGCACCAGCTGCGGATCTGGTCGAGAAGATCAAGGTGTTCAAGGTGGAGGTGGCCCTGGACGAGCTCACGGAGTCCTTCCGCACCGGCATGAGCGCCAACGTGGAGATCCTGGGCGAGAAGCGGGACAAGGCCGTGAGCGTGCCTCTGGAAGCCCTGCAGCGCCGCAACGGCCAGACGGTGGTCTACCGGCTGAAGGCGGACCTGCCGCCCAAGGAGCTAACCAAGGCCAAGGAGGGCCTCACGGGCCGCGGCAAGTTCATCTGGCTGGCGGACCACTGGCAGGAATACTTCGACGTGGTCCAGGTCTCGGCCGGCATCGCCACCCTGGAGCGGGTGGAGATCCTCGCCGGGCTCAAGGCCGGTGAGCAGGTGAGCCTCGAGGACCCCAGCAAGAAGAAGGTCGAGAAGGACGATGAGAACAACTAGGGACTCCGCCTCCCCCATCATCGAGACCCTGGGCCTGACCAAGGTCTACGGCGCCAACGGCGCGGCCGTCCACGCGCTGCGCGGCGTGGACCTCAGCGTCCAGCAGGGCGAGTTTGTGGCGCTGGTCGGCCCTTCCGGCTCCGGCAAGTCCACGCTCATGGCCATCCTCGGCTGCCTGGACCTGCCCACGGCGGGCACCTACACCCTGGATGGGCACGCGGTCCAGGGCCTCAGCGGGGGTGAGCTGGCCCGCATCCGCAACGAAAAGGTCGGCTTCGTGTTCCAGAGCTACAACCTGCTGCCGAAGGCGAGCATCGTCCGGAACGTGGAGCTGCCCATGCTCTACGCCGGCGTGGGGCGCAAGGAGCGGCGCGAGCGGGCCTTGGCCCTGCTCGAGAAGGTGGGTATCGCCGACAAGGCCGACAAGCTGCCCGCCACCCTCTCCGGGGGCCAGAAGCAGCGAGTGGCCGTGGCCCGGGCCCTGGCCAACGGCCCTGCCCTGCTGCTGGCGGACGAGCCCACCGGCGCCCTGGACTCCAAGACCGGCGCCGAGGTGCTGGAGCTCTTCCAGGAGCTGCACCGCCAGGGGAACACCCTGCTGCTGGTCACTCACGACCCCCACATCGCCGCCCTGGCCGAGCGCCGGGTTGAGATTCGGGATGGCGTGGTCGCGGCGGGTGGCGAGTGGGAGGCCTCGATGGCCTCCCAGGAGCCGGGCACCCGCATGACCACGCATCACCAGGGAGCGGCGGTTGGCGAGTGGGAGGCGTCCCACGCCCAAGCCGGATCCCGGACGGCCCCATGAAGGCCTCCGGCGCCTTTCGCGAGCGGCTGCTGGGAGCCTGGACCGAGCTGAGGGAGAACCTCGGCCGCTCGGTCCTCCAGGCCCTCGGGGTGCTGCTCGGCGTGGCGTCGGTACTGGGCGGCTTCTCCATCTCCGACAGCCAGCGCAAGCGGGCCGACGAGATGTTCATCAAGATGGGCGGCCTCGACAAGCTCAACGTCATGCCCCGGACCGCCATGAAGGACGGCCAGCCGTCGGCGCTGCAGCAGGCGAACCTGGGTCTCCGCGATGCGGATGCCATCGGCGGCGAGGCCCTGAAGGCCGACGCCATCCAGGGCGTCAGCCGCCAGAAGAGCGCCCGGGCCCGGATCGTGTCGGCCTTCGCGGACCAGGACCGGCAGGTCAGCGGCATCGGCGGTGACTACATCCCGGCCAACGGCTACGGCCTGGCCGAGGGCCGCGGCTTCTCCCTGTCGGAAGTGGAGGGCGGCGCGCCCGTGGTCATCCTCGGCACCGAGGCCGCCGCCACCTTCTTCCCGAAGGGTGACGCCCTCGGCCAGTCCCTGCGCATCGGCTCCATCCCCGTCACGGTCATCGGCACCTTCCAGGAGCGGGTGTTCCACTTCCGCGAAGGTGGTGGCAACCAGTTCTGGTGGCGCAACCGCATCATCGCCGTGCCCGCCAACCTGGTGCAGCGGCGCATGAACGGGGACGCCTACCGCCGGGTGGACCGCGTCACCTTCCGCATCCCCGACATGTCCGCCATGAGCGGCTTCGCCCAGCAGCTGAAGAGCCTCGTGTCCGCCAACCACCGGCTCCAGGACGACTTCCGTCTGGACGACGTGGCCGCCCGCATGCGCCGCCGCCAGAGCCAGGGCAGCGTCTACGACCTCGTCTTCCTGCTGTCCGGCGTGCTGGCCCTGGTGGGCGGCGGCATCGTCAACGTCAACATCCAGATGGCCAGCCTGAAGGAGCGGGTCCGGGAGGTGGGCGTGAAGATGGCCATCGGCGCCTCCGGCCGGGAGATATTCAAGAGCTTCATGACTGAGGCCCTTCTCATCACGGCCCTGGGCGGGGCCGCGGGCCTGGTGCTCGGCGTGGGCTTCTCCTGGGCCATCACCCGCAGCATCGGTGTCCCGCTGCACATGACCCCCGCCAGCTTCTTCTGGGCCTACGGCATGGCCGCGGCCTTCGGGTTCCTGTTCGCCCTCTACCCGGCCTGGAAGGCCAGCCGGCTGTCACCGATGGAGGCCCTGCGCTATGAGTGAGGGCGCCGTCCTCCGCCCCGTGGCCCGCGGCTTCAGCCTGGGCATGTTCTGGGAGGTGATCCGCACCGGCCTGGTCGAGCTCTGGGCCCACAAGCTGCGCAGCCTCCTGACCCTCACCCTGCTCATGCTCGGCGTCTTCGCGCTGGTGGTCATGACCTCGGTGCTGGACGGCCTCATGGACAAGATCAGCACGGGCTTTGCCGGCATGAGCTGGGACGGCACCGTCCGCATCGCCCCCAAGACCCCTGAGACCGGCGAGGACCGCAAGCGCTTCGCCATGAGCCCGGGGCTGCGCTACGAGGACCTCAGCCGCCTGAATGCCCCCAACCCCAAGATCCTGGCCTTCCTGCCCCGGGCCCAGAAGCCCAGCACCGTGCGGACCCCCGGCGGCGCCGAGCGGATCTACGTCATGGGCGTGAGCCCCGACTACGCCCAGTGGATGAACCGCCCCATCGGCCTCGGCCGCGGCCTCACGGAGGACGACCAGCGGCGCCGCTCCACCGTCGCCGTGGTGGGCGCCAGCCTAGCGGCCAAGCTCTTTGGCGGCGCCGATCCCGTGGGCCGCGACTTGGTGGTGGACGGCGTGCCCTTCCGCCTGGTGGGCGTGCAGGCGCCGGGCCAGATCTTCAATGACGAAAACTACTACGACGCCAACGGGATCCTCATCCCCCTGGAGACCTACATGGACCGCATGGACCCGAGCCACCGGCTGGCCCAGGTCACGGTCAAGCTGCGCAACCCCCAGGAAGCCGGCGAGATCTCAGCCATGCTCCTGGGCCGCGTGCGCCAGGCCCACCACGGCATCGAGGATGCCGAGGTGATGGACCTCGACGCCGAAGCCGCCAAGGGCTACCGGAACTTCCTGGAGCAGATGCACGGCTGGAAGGTCGTACTCCTGAGCCTGGCCGGGACGGTGCTGCTGGTGGGCGGCGTGGGGGTGCTGTCGGTGATGCTGATCAGCTTCAGCGACCGCCGCTTCGAGATCGGCCTCCGGAAGGCGCTGGGGGCCTCGGACCACGAGATCTTCATCCAGTTCCTGCTCGAGGCGTTGGTGCTGGCGGCCCTGGGGGCGCTGCTCGGCACCCTGTCCGGCGCCCTGCTCTGCCAGGCCCTCTCGTCCAACTTCCCCTTCGGCCTCGTGGTCAACCCCGTCGGCCTGATCACGGCCTGGATCGTCGCCCTGACCCTCGCCCTGCTGTTCGGGCTCTACCCCGCCTTCCGCGCCATGCGGCTCAGCCCCATGGAGGCGATGCGCTAGGCTGTTGCCATGGCCGATCCCATCTCCGTCACCGCCTCCGTCCGGGTCCCCGGCGAGGCCATCCGCTTCAAGGCGGTCCGCGCCGGCGGCGCCGGGGGCCAGAACGTCAACAAGGTGTCCTCCAAGGTGGAGCTGCGCATCGACCTCACGGCCATCGAGGGACTCCCCGAGGACGCCCTGCTGCGGCTCCGCGCGGCCCAGCGCAACCGGCTCGACGCCGAGGGCCTCTGGATGGTGGTCAGCGACCGCACCCGGGACCAGCTCAAGAACCTGGAGGACGCCCGGGAGAAGGTCGCCGAGGGCATCCGGGCCGCCCTGGTGCGACCCATCCCCCGCCGGGCCACCCGCCCCACCCGGGCCTCCAAGGAGCGCCGCCTGGACGCCAAGAAGAAGGCCTCCGACCTGAAGCGTCGCCGCAGTGGACCGCTCGACTAGCAAACAACAGCTTATCAACCACCGATGGACACCGATAAATGCTGATTAAAAGCTGATAAATAAAGAGCTACACAGATACAATATTTTGTTTTTATCATGCCACTATCGGTGTTCATCGGTGGCTGATCTATCCTTTGCTCGAAAAATAACCCGCGGGTGCCCTCTAGCGATTTCAGCGAAATACATTGATACCTTTTTGGGTATCATTGTTTGTTTTTTCTTCTTCAAGGCCCTTCCTGAGGGTCCAGTGCCGAAATCTTCACCTTTGCTGAGGAGCCTACATGTCCGAACAACAGTCCTATGCAAACCACCGCCGCTTCGATCCCCTGATGCACTTCGTCGTGATGCCGGTGCTGCTGGTCAGCTGGTTCACGAGCATCTGGCACCTGATCAAGTACCCCAGCCTCCACGCCGCCTGGGCCATGGTCCTGTGCCTCATGCTGGTGCTGCTGGCCTTGACCATCCGGGGCTATGCCCTCAAGGTGCAGGACCGCCTGATCCGCCTGGAGGAGACCCTGCGCATGCAGCGCCTGCTGCCCTCCGACCTCCAGGGCCGCATCGCCGAGCTGACGCCCAAGCAGTGCGTGGGCCTGCGCTTCGCCGCCGACGCCGAACTCGCCGACCGCGTCCGCGAAGCCCTCGACCAGAAGCTCGACGGCGAAGCCATCAAGAAGCGCATCCAGACCTGGCGCCCCGACACCTTCCGGGTGTGAGGGGTCAAAGACCCTTAACCACGAGATTTAAAATCTCGTGGTGAATCCGTCTTCACAAGAAAATAGGAACCACAAAGAGCACAAAGGGCACAGAGAAGGGCCTTTCTATCCAGCCCCTGCTAACCTTGGTGGCCTTTGTGTTCTTTGTGGTTAAACCATCTTTTCCTGAAAACCAGACTCACGAAGGAAGTGACAATCTGCGGCCGCCTTGTGGTCTTTGTGGTGAAGCGGTTTCCGGTCGGCTCAGTCCCGGACCCAGTGGCAGGTGTAGCCGCCGGGGTGCTTGATCAGGTAGTCCTGGTGGTAGTCCTCGGCGCGCCACCAGGGGCCGGCGGCGGTGACTTCGGTGACGAGGGGACGCTTCCACTTGCCGCTGGCCTCCACCTCAGCCTTCACCTTCTCGGCAGCCTGCCGCTGGGCCTCGGAGTGGAAGAAGATGGCACTGCGGTAGGAGCTGCCCGTGTCGTTGCCCTGGCGGTTCAGGGTGGTGGGGTCGTGCATGCGGAAGAAGAACCGCAGCAGCGCCTCGTAGGTGGTCTTGGAGGGATCGAAGCGGATCTGCACCGCCTCCGCATGACCCTCGTGGTGCTCATAGGTGGCCTTGGGCAGGGCCCCG
Source organism: Holophagaceae bacterium (assembly GCA_013334395.1). GTDB lineage: Bacteria > Acidobacteriota > Holophagae > Holophagales > Holophagaceae > Geothrix. The sequence goes on from JAAXXS010000074.1 coordinate 8,486, forward strand.
CCGGTGTAGCCCACCTCGGTGCCCAGGACGCCCGGCTGCTTGCGCAGCAGGTCCTCCATGCCCCAGAAACAGCCGCCGGCCAGGGTGGCCAGCTCCTCCTTGGGGGCCGAGGCAGCCTTGCCGAAGAGGGGCAGGAAGCTGCCCAGCCCTTCCTTCTCCAGGTCGGCCACGGGCACGAAGCGCAGGGCGGCGCTGTTGATGCAGTAGCGGAGGCCGCCCCGATCCGCAGGGCCGTCCTCGAAGACATGGCCCAGGTGGCTGTCCGCGGCACCGGAGCGCACCTCGGTCCGGATCATGCCCAGGGAGATGTCGCGTTTCTCGACCACGTCCTGCCCGGCCAGGGGCTTGGTGAAGCTGGGCCAGCCGCAGCCCGAGTCAAACTTGTCCTTCGAGCTGAAGAGCGGCTTCCCGCTCACCACATCGACGTAGACACCCTCCCGGTGCTCGTTCCAGTATTCGTTGCGGAAGGGCGGCTCGGTGCCCGCCTCCTGCGTCACGTGGTACTGCATGGGGGTGAGCTTCTGCTTCAGCTCCGCAGGGGATGGTTTCGGGGAGTCGGTCACCTTGGAATCCTCACGAGGGCCCTGAGCGGCCGCGCGGGCGCTCCGGGGGGTTGATACGGCAAATCCAAAGCCCGCCAGGGCCAAGGCCAGGGCAAGGACGCCAAGGGCTGTGCGTGGTCGCATGGCGAGCCTCCTGAATGGGAGTTGGATGCAGCGAACGGGCCGGATGGTACAGCAGGAGGCTCCCCGCGGCCCGAGCCGCCCGTTCCTGTCACCACAGGTGCCGGAAAAACACCGGAACGAACCTCGTGTTCCGGACATCCTAGGGGCAAGCCAGTTCAAACACCTTCTTTCACCCGCCGGAACTGCATTGGAGGACCCGTGCCACCGGGAAACGTCCTGTCCAAGCCCCCCGTCAAAGTCATCGAGAAGACCACCGCCGAGGCCTGCCTCGCCATTGCCCGCCGCATCCAGCAGGCCCACCGGCTCTCTGGGGACGACTCCGGCTCCGAGGCGGTCCGCCAGGTGGCCGAGTCCATCCGCCGGGAGCTGCTCCGCAGCTGACCCCTAGCTGGGCCTGCGTCAGGCCTCGATGGGGGGAGCGGGCTTGTTGCCGGTTCCCCCGTTGGCCATGTCCACCTCGGCGATGTGGTGGGCGAACCACTCGGCGAAGAACAGCGCCACGTCGGCGGAGACCAGGCCACCGTTTTTTTGCTTCGCCAGAAGCTCATGAAGCTTGGCGTTGAGGGCGCGGTGCTCCTCCAGGTGGGAGCGGAGCTGCCGGTTGCCGGTCTCGGTGAGGTAGCGCTCCTCGGTGGTGAAGTGTTCCTGCGTCTGCCCGACCAGCATCTCCAGGTAGCCGCCCACCCGCAAAGACGCATTGTTCACCTTGACCGCGTCGGCAAGGGTGTTCACGGCCTCGAAGAGCGCCTCGTGCTGGATATCGATGATCTCGATACCGGTCAGAAAGCGGGAATTCCAGCTTGCGATGGCCACGTGCAGGCTCCTTGAGCCAGTAGAGAATACCTCACCCATGGATCTTTAGAACCAGCGTTTGACAACTCCATGACAGAAGCCCCGCCGACGGGGAACAGGACCTCAAGGTCTGGACTTTCCTAGTGCCGGACTGCATATTTGGGCCGTTCATCTCTGGGTGGATTGCTGGGTTCGGCCTGACGCCGTTTCCAGAGAGGTGCCTTATGTCTCTGCTGGTGAGAGCCGCCGCCTGCCCGCATCAGGGCAGGCACTGGGTGGTCCGCGCCTTATGGAAGGAGCTGCCATGGAACGCTTCGGCCTGAAGTTCGACAAGCACGGGAATCCTCATCTGGCCGTGCCTTACCGGGGCACACGGCTGCTGAGGCATCCCATCTACACCAAGGGCACCGCCTTCACGCAGGAGGAGCGCGTCGCCTTCGGGCTGGAGGGTCTGCTGCCCCACACCGTGAGCACCCAGGACCAGCAGTGCGCCCGGGCCTACGCCAACATCAGCCGGAAGCAGGATCCCCTGGAGAAATACATCGGGCTGGCGGCCCTGCAGGACCGGAACGAACACCTCTTCTACCGGGTGCTGCTGGACCACATCCAGGAGTTCCTCCCCATCGTCTACACACCGACGGTGGGTCAGGCCTGCCAGGAGTTCAGCCACATCTTCCGGCGCGCCCGGGGCATCTGGATCACCCCGGAGCACCGGGGCCGGATCTTTGAGGTGCTCGGCAACGCGCCCTTCGATGACGTGCGCCTCATCGTGGTCACCGACAACGAGCGCATCCTGGGCCTGGGCGACCAGGGCGCCGGCGGCATGGGCATCCCCATCGGCAAGCTCGCCCTCTACACCGCCGCCGCGGGCATCCCGCCCTGGCAGACCCTGCCCATCAGCCTCGACGTGGGCACCGACAACCAGGACCTCCTGGCCGACGAGCTCTACCTGGGCTGGCGGGCCCCGCGGCTCCGGGGTCCCGAGTATGACTCCCTGGTGGAGGAGTTCGTCTACGCGGTCCGACGGCGCTTCCCGCGCGTCCTGCTGCAGTGGGAGGACTTCAAGAAAGCCAACGCCTTCCGCCTCCTGGACCGCTATCAGAAGGTCATCACCAGCTTCAACGACGACATCCAGGGCACGTCCGCCGTGGGTGTGGCTGGCCTGATCGCCGGCAGCCGCGCCACGGGCATCCCCCTCGAGGAACAGCGGGTGCTGTTCTTCGGCTCCGGCGCCGCCGGCATCGGCATCACGCGGCTGGTCCGGGCCGCCCTGCGGCAGGCGGGGCTTGAGGGTGACCGGCTGCTCGCGGCCACGGCCAACCTGGACATCAACGGCCTGCTGACCCAGGACGATCCCAACCTCGAGCCCCACGCCCAGGACTTCGCCTGGCCCGCGGCGCTGGCAGAGCAGTTCGGCCTGGGCCTGGGCCGCCCCCGGGACCTGCTCGCGGTGGTGCGGGCCTACCACCCCACCATGCTGATCGGCACCTCCGGCGACCCCGGCACCTTCACCGAAGAGGCCATCCGCGAGATGGCCAAGCACGTGGAGCGCCCCCTGGTCTTCCCCATGTCCAACCCCACGAGCAAGTGTGAGGCGAGGCCCGAGGACATCCTGCGCTGGACCGAGGGCCGCGCCCTGGTGGCCACCGGCAGCCCCTTCGAGCCGGTGCACTATGGCGGCCGCGTGCACGTCATCGGCCAGAGCAACAACGTCTTCATCTTCCCCGGCATGGGCCTGGGCATCCTGGTCGCCGAGGCCATGGAGGTGACCACGGGCATGTTCACGGCGGCGGCGCGGCGCCTCGCCGAGAACGTCCATGCCGGCGAGCTGGAAGTCGGCAGCCTCTTCCCGCCGACCGCCCGGATCCGCGAGGTGACCGCCTCCGTGGCCGAGGCGGTGGTGAAGGAGGCGCGAAACTCCGGTGTCGCGGGGAGGTCCATCGCGGACGAGGACATCCCGGCGGCCATCGCCCAGGCCATGTGGCACCCGGCCTACCTGCGCGAAGAGGTGGCCCCCATCGAGGCCGGCAGCCTCTCCGGCGGCGCCCTGTCCCGCTGAGGCCGAGACCAACTCGCTCCCCCAACGGGCATTGATGATGCTAGAGTCAAGAGCTAGGTAAAATTACGTATGATCCTTGCCCATGAAAAACGCACCAGCCCCCGCAGGCCCATGAGCCAGATGGTGCGCTACGAGTCTGCCTCGGCCCCGACTAGCCCCTCCTCCCTGGCCGTCGCCCAGGGCATGGCCCACAACATCAGCGAAGGTGGCATGAGCCTCCGGACCGCCACCCCCCTGCGCCGGGGTGAGGTTCTGCGGCTCCACGTCCCCCTGCCGGGGGGACCCTCCAGCGTGCCCGTTTCCTCCGAGGTGCTCTGGACCAAGGAAGAGGATGGCGGCTTTTCCAGCGGCCTCCAGTTCCTGGCGTGATGGGTTGGCTCAAGCGCCCCGCGAAGGGCTGCCGTCCGCCCGTAGCCTCCTTCCGCGCGGAAGGCAAACCACGCCATCGTTACCCCCATTTCGGCCTGGAAGCAGAAGCGTCGGGTGTTAGAGTTCAATACGCATGAATACTTACCTCAACACACGATGCCATAGCCGAACGCCCGTGAACCTGACGGTGTGCTTTGACCGCATCGGCGAGGCCGGTGCTACCGAAGTCCAGGTCGCAACCCAGGGCCAGTGCCACGACCTCAGCGAAGGCGGCCTGAACCTCCTGA
>JAAXXS010000075.1 GCA_013334395.1 Holophagaceae bacterium
CAGAAGGCGTAGAGGGCCCGGTTGCCCGCCACGCAGAGGCGGGCCCGGAGCGAGCCCGTGGGGTAGTAGATGCCGGCGTGGATGACCTCGCTGTTGCGGGAGCTGATGCCCGTGCCGATGCGGTCCTCCGCCTCGAGCAGCACCACCTCGCGCCCCCGCAGGGCCAGCTCCCGCGCCAGGGCCAGACCCACCACGCCCGCACCGATGACCACACACTCCACGTGTTCCATGGGAACCATCCTAGCGTCAGCGGGTTCCCGCCGATTGTGGGAAGATCGGGGTTCCCACGGTTCCCCAGGCTCCCCATGTCCACCCCGATGATGCAGCAGATCGCGGGCCTCAAGCGCGAGGCGGGCGACGCCATCCTGCTGACGCGGATGGGTGACTTCTATGAGCTCATCGGGGAGGACGCAATACGCGCGGCGCCGGTCATGGAGATCGCCCTCACGCAGCGCGGCAAGGGCACCGAGGCCGAGACGGCCATGTGTGGGGTGCCCCACTTCGCCCTGGAGTCCTACCTGCCCAAGCTGCTGGCCGCGGGCTTCTCCGCTGCCATCGCCGAGCCCACGGCCAAGGCCGAGGACGTCAAGGGCCTGCTGCCCCGCGCCATCAAGCGCATCATCACCCCTGGCACCTGGCTGGATGATGACGCCCGGTGGCTCTGCGCCCTGCATCGTGTGGGCCCGGCCTGGGGGTTGGCCCTGCTGCAGCTGGCCTCGGGGGCCCTGCGGGTGATCCCCGGCGAGGGCGACGAGGCCCTCCACGCCACCCTGGAGCGGCTCGCCCCCCAGGAGCTGATCCTCGCCGAGGGTGCGCCGGAGCTGGCAGAACTCGAAGCCGCCCGCACCCGGCTGCCGGCCTGGCGCTTCGAGGCCTCCCGGGCCCGGCAGCAGGTGCTGGCCTTCTTCGGCTGGCAGCACCTGGAAGGCGTGGGCCTGGATCCCTATCCCGCGGCCCTGGGCGCCCTGGCGGCGCTGCTGGATCACGTCGAGGCCACCCAGAAGGGCCGGCCCGCGCACCTGCAGGGCGTGAGCCTGGAGCTGGGCGCCGCGGGGCCGCTCCTGGACGCCACCAGCGCCCGGCACCTGGAGGTGCTGGCCAACGGCATGGACGGGGGCCGCGCCGGGTCGCTGCTGGCCCTTCTGGACCAGTGCCGCACGCGCATGGGCTCCCGCCTGCTGAAGAGCTGGCTCGAGCAACCCCTGCGGGACCGCGGCACCCTGGAGCGGCGCTGGTCCCAGGTGGCCTGGCTCACAGAGGACCGTCGCCGGGGACCCATCCAGACGCTGCTGGCCCAGGTGCCGGACCTGGACCGCCTGCTGGGCCGCGTGGCCCTGAGTCTCGCCTCTCCGCCGGAGCTGGGCCAGCTGCGCGATGGCCTCGCGGTGCTTCAGAAGCTGCCGGCGCGCCTGCAGGACGAGGGGTGGGCTCCAGAGGTGGCCGAGCTTGGGCTCTGGCCCGGAGACACGCCCCTCTGCGGAGAGCTGCTCCTGGACCTCCAGCAGAGTCTGGCGGAAGCGCCTCCGCTGGATCTGGAGAAGGGCGGCGTCATCCGCGAGGGCGTGGACCCCGAGCTGGACGAAGTGCGCCGCCTCGCGCGGGACGCCCGGCAGGTGATGCTCGAGCTCGAGGAAGAGGAGCGCCGGCTGAGCGGCATCCAGAGCCTGAAGATCAAATACAACCGGGTCTTCGGCTACTACTTCGAGATCACGAAGTCGAACCTGGGCGCGGTACCCGCGCACTTTCTCCGCAAGCAGACCCTGGCCAACGCCGAGCGCTTCACCACCGAGAAGCTGGTGGCCTTCGAGCAGCGGCTGCTGAGCGCCGAGAGCGACCAGGCCCGCCTGGAGGCCGTCCAGTTCCAGCGCCTGCTGGCCCTGGTGCTGGAGCACCGCGCGGACCTGACCGGCCTGGCCCGCGCCGTGGCCACCCTGGACGTGCTGGCGGCCCTGGCGGAGCGGGCGCGGCTCTCGGGCTGGACCCGGCCCGAGCTGGGCGACGACCGGGAGCTGACCCTGGCCTCGGCCCGGCATCCCATGCTGGAGGCCCGGATGGGGCGCGAGTGCATCCCCAACGACCTGCAGTTCAGCGCCGCCCAGCCCATGGCCGTGGTGACCGGGCCCAACATGGGCGGCAAGTCCACGTTCCTGCGCACCTCGGCCCTGCTGGTGGTGCTGGCCCAGAGCGGCTCCTTCGTGCCCGCGGAGCTCATGCGCTTCGGCCTGGTGGACCGCATCTTCACCCGCATCGGCGCCTCGGACCAGCTGGCCAAGGGGCAGTCCACGTTCATGGTCGAGATGACCGAGACGGCCCGGATCCTCAACCAGGCCACCGCCGCCAGCCTGGTGATCCTCGACGAGATCGGCCGGGGCACCAGCACCCGGGACGGCCTGGCCCTGGCCGAGGCCATCGCGCTGTTCCTCCGGGACCTGAAAGGCGGGGCGCCGCGCACCCTGTTCGCCACGCACTACTTCGAGATGACCAAGCTCGCGGAGGACTCGCGGATCCAGAACCTCCACGTGGAGGTCCAGGAGTGGGAGGAGCAGCTGCACTTCCTCCATCGGGTGGCGCAGGGGCCCGCGGACCGCAGCTACGGCATCCAGGTGGCGAGGCTGGCGGGGCTGCCCAAGTCCGTCATCCAGAAGGCCCAGCGCCTGCTGGCTCAGACGCCCGAGGCGCCGCCCCGGCCGCCCATGCCTTCGCAGCCGGCCCTGCCGATGTTCGAGGTGGAGGCCGATCCCCTCCGCGCCGAGCTGGAGGCCCTGGACCTGAACCGCATGACGCCCCTGGAGGCGCTGAACTGGATCGCCGGGAAGCGGTCCTGAGCGCGCCCCAACATCCCATGCGCCGACGCGGGCGGGGGGGTCGCGAGATTGAGCGCGGGACCGGCAAGCTCTGGCGCCAAACGGATCCGGTCAGAAGGCGACCTTCAGCTGGCGCAGCTGGGCCATGAGGGCCACGGGCGTGGTGTAGGTGAGGCCGATCAGCCCCAGCTTGGTGGCCGCCTCGGCGAAGGGCGGCAGGTCGTCGATGTAGACACAGGCCGCCGGCGGCAGGTCCAGCTTGGCCAGGGCGTCCTGGTAGATGCGGGGATCCGGCTTGCTGGCCCCTACCTCGTAGGAGAGGGTGACGGTGTCGTAGAGGGGAAAGACTGGAGTGGTGCGGATGCCGTGCTCGAAGTGCCAGGGACTGGTGTTCGACAGCAGGCCGATGCGGTAGGTGGGCTTCAGCTTCCGGATCAGCTCCAGGGTGCTGTCGATGGGCGTGAAGAGGTCCGTGAACCCGGGGAGGAATTCCGCCTCGGTCAGGTCCCGGCCGCAGACTGCAGACACCCCCGCCAGGAAGGCCTGGGAGTCGATGCGCCCGGACTCGTAGTCCTGGCTCAGGGAAGAGCCATCGTAGATCGCCTGCTTCAGGGCTTCAGCCGAACGACCGGAGAGGCGGGACAGCGCGGCCAGGAAGCGGTTGTTGTCGAAGCGGTACTGCACGTTGCCGAAGTCGAAGATGACGGCCCGGACCGGGCTCTCGGGCGGGTGGCGCTGGAGGGTGGGTGCGTAGTCCTGGTCGGCCTTGGTGATGTGCTCCAGGTACCACTGCTTCAGGAAGTCCGCAGTGTCGGTGAGCAGGTGGGGGTCGGCGGGATCGAAGCTGCGGTTCAGCTCCAGCAGCTTGTCGATGAAGCGGGCATGGAGGTCCCGGTGCTCGGCCAGCCGCGCATAGCCGCAGGCCTCGAGCAGTCTCTCCTCGGTGGTGAAGTGGACCCGGACGTAGTCGCAGAGGCGGCTGAAGACGGCTCCAACCACCGCAGGATCCTGGCGCTCGCCGATCAGGCCGCCCAGCTCGTTGACGAGGTCCAGCAGACCGCGGTGCTGGGCGTCGATTTCGCCGTAGCCGATGTTGTAGCGGTCTTTCCATTGGAGCTGGACCATGGCGTTCCTGTGCCTGAAGTGTCCACCGGCCGCCTTCGACTGGCGAGCAAATCCTGTAGACTGCCGTCATGTCGAAGCCCAAGCCACCCCTCACTGTCTGGCGCATCCGCATGGCCTGGGCCGTGGCCCTCACGGTTGACGCCATCCAGATCCCCGCCGAAGCCGCCGGCCCCGTTGGCTGGTTCGTGGGGGCTGGCCTGGATTGTGTAGCCATGGGTGCGCTCTGGGCGCTGGTGGGCTTCCACTGGGCCTTCCTGCCCTCGTTCCTGACCGAGTGGGTTCCCTATCTCAACATGGCGCCCCTCTGGACCCTGGCGGTGGCCCTGGCCACCAAGGGGCGCGGCGAGCCTGCCCCGGCCTTGCCGCCGGGACCGGTGGCCTGACCGCTGCCTGGAGGCACTCTCAGTCCACGGCCGCGCCGCGGAACTCGGCCTGGTTGTGCCGACTCTGCTCTTCCATGAGCAGCTGGCTCAGGTCCTTTTTCAGGGCGTTGAAGGCGGGGCTGGCCACATCCCGGGGGCGCGGGAGGTCCACGGGGATGTCGCACTTGACGGTGCCCGGGCGGTAGGTCATCACCACGGTGCGGTCCGCCAGGTAGAGCGCCTCCTCGATGCTGTGCGTGACGAAGAGGATGGTCTTCCTGAGCTCGGTCCAGATCCGCAGCAGCTCGTCCTGCAGGTTGCGGCGGGTGAGGGCGTCCAGGGCGCCGAAGGGCTCGTCCATGAGCATGATCGGCGAGTCCAGAGCCAGCACCCGGGCGATGGCCACGCGCTGGCGCATGCCGCCGCTGAGGTCCTTGGGGAAGCGCTTCCGGAAGTCCGTGAGGTTGAGCATGGCCAGCAGCTCGGCCACCTTGGCCTCGATGGCGGCCTTGTCCACGCCCTTGATCTGCAGCCCGAAGGCCACGTTCTGCTCCACGGTCATCCAGGGGAACAGCGCGTACTCCTGGAACACCATGCCGCGGTCGGGGCCGGGCTCGGTGATGACGGCGCCCTCGACGGTGATGACGCCGGTGCTGGGCAGGCTGAACCCGGCCACGGCGTTCAGCAGCGTGGACTTGCCGCAGCCTGAGGGGCCCAGCAGGCAGACGAACTGCCCCTGGGGAATCTCCAGGTTGATGGCCTTCAGGGCGTGGACTTCCTGGCCGCCGCTCTCGAAGACCTTGTGAACATCTTGGATGGAGATGTGGCTCATCCCTGCTCCAGGCCGCGGTGCCACTTCAGCAGGTGCGAGCTGAGGCGGCTCATGAGGGTGTCGATGCCCAGGCCCAGCAAGCCGATGGTGAACATGCCGGCGATGATCTTGTCCGACCAGAGGTACTCGCGGGCCTCGAGGATGCGGTAGCCCAGGCCGTTGTTCACAGCGATCATCTCGGACACGATGACCACGATGAAGGCCGTGCCCATGCCGATGCGCGCGCCAGTGAAGATGTAGGGCGTGGCGGCGGGCAGGATGATGCGGGTGAACTGGGTCAGCTGGCTGGCGCCCAGGTTGCGCCCCACACGCAGGTAGATGCTGTCCACGGTCTGGACGCCCGTGACGGTGTTCATGAGCACCGGGAAGAAGGCGCCGATGCTGATGAGGAACACTGCGGGCGGATTGCCCAGGCCGAACCACAGGATCGACAGCGGGATGTAGGCGATGGGCGGGATCGGGCGGAGCACCTGCACCAGGGGATTGAACAGCGCGTAGGCCACCTTGCTGTAGCCCATGGTCAGGCCCAGGGGCAGTGCCAGCCCGGCGCCGATGGCGAAGCCCATGAGCACGCGGTAGAGGCTGCCCATGGCGTCGTGGATGAGCTCGCCCGAGAAGCACCACGTGAGGTAGGAACCTTGGGCCGGGTCGAAGACCTCCAGGGGCCGCAGGTAGGCCCACCACTTCACCAGCACCGCCATGGGCGAAGGCAGGATGGTGGCATTCACCCAGCCCATGCTGGAGAGCAGCTGCCAGAAGCCGATGGCTGCCAGGGGGACGAGGACTCCGGAGGCCGCGTGGCGGTAGCGCTTCATCCCTTCTTCGCCTTCGCGGGCTTCGCCGGCTTGGCGGGGGCGGCCTTGGGGACGTCGATCTTGAGCTGCTTCTTGGCTTCGGTCAGGAGGTCCAGCTTGACCCACTCGCCGGCCTTGGGCGGGTTGGCCATCTTGCCCACCCCGTACTTGGCCATCAGGTCCGTGGTCACCTGCACGTGCTCCAGGGAGATGTCGTAGCAGAAGGGGGAGTTGCCGATGGCGTCCTGGTAGTCCTCAGAGCTGATCTGGTTCTTGAACATGGACTCCCGCACGAACTTCTCGGCGGTCTTGGGCTCGTCGATGAACTTCTTGGTGGCCTCCACGAAGCAGAGCAGGAAGCGCTGGGCCACGTCGCGGCGCTCCTTGTAGAGCTTCTCCGTGATGACCAGGGCGCGGATGGGCTCGCCGAGGGGAGTGTCGTAGGGCTTCATCAGCTCCACGCCGAACTTCCGGTTGATGGCCTGGGAGCTGTAGGGCTCGCTCTGGCACATGGCGTCGATGTTCTTCGACATCAGGGTCTGGTTGAGGTCTGCGAAGGGGAGGTAGAGCACCAGCACGTCCTTGCCGGGCTTGTCGCCCCAGGTCAGTCCGGCGCTGGCCAGCTCGGCCAGCAACAGCAGCTCCTGGGCGCCGCCCCGGGCCACGCCCACCTTCTTGCCCTTCAGGTCCTTGAGTGAGTTGATGCCGGAGTTCACGCCCACGACGATGCGGGCGCCGCCCTTGGCGAAGCCCGCCACCACGTAGATCGGCACGCCCGCTGCCCGGCCCGCGATGGCGGCATCCAGGGCTGCGGCGCTGGCGTCGATCTCGCCCGCCACGATGGCCGGGTTGATGTCGATGCCCTTGGGGAAGACCCGCTCCTCGATCTTGAGCTTGTACTTGGGGGCGAGCTCCTTCATGTAGGACACGGCGCCGTAGTGGGCGAACTTGAGGTTGCCCAGGCGGACGAGGTCCTGGGCCGACAGGCTGAGGGTCGACAGCAGGAGCGCGGAGAGCAGGGCCTTCAGACGCATGGGGGACTCCAGGATGGGAACGGTTGCACCCATTCTAGGCCACCCCATGGGCCTGAGGGGCCGGAAAGCGTGGTACCCCCAGAGGCTGCTGGGGTCCGGGACCCCTTGAAAAATAACCTAGACGTTTGCTCGGCGCGCCACCATGAGGTACTCGCGGCCGGCCCGGCGGGGATGGCTCTGCTGGGCCTCCGCCAGGTGCAACACCTCGAACCGGGCCTCAGCCAGGTGCCGCATCTCGGCCATCGGCAGGGCGTGGGGTGGACCCGGGCGCCCGTTTACGTTGTGGAACAGGGCCGCCATCCAGAAGCCACCGGGCCGCAGGTGCTCGGCGCAGGCGTCCACGTAGGCCGGGCGCCGGGCCGGGTCCATGGCCACGAAGCAGGTGTGGTCGAAGATGGCGTCCCAGGGGCCCAGGTGGGTGGTGAACCAGTCCGCCTGGGACCAGCGGACGCGGTCGCCGTAGCGGTGCATGGCGCCCTGGATGGCGATGGGGGCGAAGTCCAGGCCCGTGACCGAGAAGCCCTTGCTCTCCAGCTCCACGGCGTCATGGCCATAGCCGCAGCCCGGCACCACCAGCTCGCAGCCAGGGCGCAGGCCCAGGGGCAGGGCCAGGCCCAGGAGCTCGTCCACCAGCGGGGTGGCCCGGTCCATGTCCCAGCCGGGTCGGCCCTCGTCCTCGTAGATGCGGTTCCAGTAGTCCGGATGGGTGGTCATGGCTCCAGGATAAGGCCCCGGGGCAACCCCGGTCAGCTGATCGAATTACTTTGCAGGAAGCGCCTGAATGAAACAAAATTGCGCAGATCCACATTCTCCGCAGGAGGTCAACATGCCCGGGACGCCCCGAGTCCATCGAGTCCTGGCCATGGCGCTGCTGCTGTGCGGGCTGCCCGCGGTCGCCCAGATCAAGCCGGAGTCCGCGAAGGACGATCCCCGCTCGGTCTACCGCCGGATCGTCCAGCCCCAGGAGAAGCCCGAGCGCATCGACTGGGCGGGCCGCATCGGCGAGCTGCTCAAGGAGGAGCCGGGCGACCTCGTCATCACCGCAGTGGGCGACATGATCTTCAACGAGAAGATCAGCCACCTGACCGAGCCGGAGCGGGCGGGCCTGCTGCGGCTCATGCAGGAAGCCGACATCGCCTACGGCAACATGGAGTTCTCGCTGAACGACCGGCCGGACCTCCAGCGGCCCTTCTACAACTTCCGGGCGCCCCGGGACTTCCGCTGGGAGCTGGCGCGCACCGGCATCAACCTGGTGAGCCTGGCGAACAACCACGCCCTGGACTTCGGGCCCGAGGGGCTCAAGGAGTGCCTGAAGGCCCTGGACCACTCGAACATCACCTACGCCGGCGCTGGCGCCACCCTGGCCGAGGCCCGCGCCCCGGGCCGCCTGGAGCTGGCCGGCTTCAAGACCCGGGTCTCCCTGCTCTCCTACATGCGCTACTGGACCGCCAAGTACCGCAGCAAGGACGCCTCCGCGCCCTCCCTGGCGACCATCGATCCCGCTGTCATCCTGGCTGTCCGGGACGGCAAGGTGGAGAAGGTGGAAGGCCCCCTGGAGTCCGACGTGAAGGGCATGGAGGACGACATCGTCCTGGCCCGGCGCCACGCGGACCTGCTGCTGGTCTCCCTGCACAACCATGACGTGACGCACCATCGCGCCTACGGCATCCAGGACACCACGCCGCCCAACGACCAGATCATGTTCCACCGGGCCATCGAGGCCGGGGCCGACATGGTCATCGGCACCGGCCCCCACGTCCTGCGCGGCATCGAGCTCCACCAGGGACGGCCCATCTTCTATAGCCTCGGCGACTTCATCTACCAGTACCGCACTCCCGAGCGGATCCCCGCCGACGTCATCCACCAGCGCGACATCGAGATGCCGCGCCCCGCCAACGTCTCCGTCTTCGACCGCCGCGAGTCCCGCGAGGTGCTGGAGTCCGTGATGGTCCGCATGACGATGAACCAGGGCAAGCTGAAGCGGATCCAGCTGCTGCCCGTGACCATCGACGACGAAGGCCCCCTCTATGGCGTGCCCCGCCTTGCCAGCACCAAGCGAGGCGGCGAGATCATCGCGCTCATGCAGAAGCTGTCCGCCCCCTATGGCACCAAGATCCTCAGCAAGGGGTGGTACGCCGAGGTGCAGCTCCCCTGATCTGCGATGCTGAGAGATCCCTCTCGAGGTCCCCATGAGCTGTCGCATCCTCTTGATCTGTCTTGCGGCCCTGTGCCTCCAGGCGGCCCCGCCGCCCTACACCAAGGTCGGCAAGGGGCCGGGCGTCCTGCTGATCCACGGGTTCGGCGGCAACAAGGAGGTCTGGGCGGAGGTGGCCGCGGACCTGGCCCGGGACCACACGGTTGTGAGCGTCGACCTGCCCGGCAGCGGCGGGAGTCCGGGGCCCGTGGAGGTGGCCGGGCGGGCGGACCTGGGCGCGGTCGCCAAGGCCCTCGTCGGCCTGGTCCGCCAGGAAGGGCTGGCCCCGTGCCTGGTGGTCGGCCACTCCATGGGCGGCCCCATCGGCGCCCGGGCCATCCTGGAAGACGCCGCCGCCTTCCGGGGGCTGCTCCTGGTGGACAGCTTCCTGAATGCCCTGCCGACCGCCTACATGGAGCCCACCGCCACGACCATGGGCCAGGATCCGGGCATGGCCCTGGGCATCTTCCTGGGCCTGATGACGAGTTCCCAGGAGCAGACCAAGCGGGTGGTGGCCGAGGCCCTGCGGATACCGCCGACGGCGCTGCAGGCCTACCTGCGGGGCCTGTGCCTGGATCCCCTGGGTGGCCGCCACGCCCAGCTGAGGCTGCCGGTGCTGGACCTGTCCTCGGCGCCGGAGGACCCCGATCCGGCTCAGAAGGCCGCGTTCCTGGCCCAGCACGGGTTCAAGGAACTGCCCAAGTTCCGGGTCATCCATGTTCCCGGCACCAGGCACTGGGTGATGTGGGATGCTCCGGCAGTGTTCCTCAGCACTCTGCGGACCTTCGAGACAGGCCTGGGGCGCTGAAACCAACGGCTGATAGAAAGCTCAGCCACCGATGAACACCGATAAAGACATGAAAAAAGCTGATAAAACCAATGATCGAACCTTTTTGTTTCATCATTTATCAGCTTTTATCGGTGTTCATCGGTGGGTTGTCTTTTTAGGCTGAGGCTGCCCGAGCCTCGGGAATGATTCCGGGTTCACCGATCGGCCAGCAGCCAGGCGGTGGCGAGAACAAGGCGGGTCATGCGGCGCACCTGCTCGGGATCCAGCTGGTCCAGGGTGTCGCCGGGCTTGTGGTAGTCCGGGAAGTAGTCGCCGAAGAAGCGCACGAAGGGCACCTCCCGGCGGGCGAAGTCCCGGTAGTCGCTGCCGCCGTTCTTGCCGTCGGTCCAGTCCAGGTGCAGGGACATGCCGGTGCCCCGGCCCGCCCGGGCGAGGATCGGGCCGAGCTCGCGGTGGCGGGTGCTGAGGCCCGGCTCGGCAAAGTGGGTGGCCGCGAGGCCGTCGAGGAAGGCCTGAGGCTGCTTCAGGCCCGCCTCCGCCACCAGGGTCCGCAGCGCTTCCGGGGGCCAGGGGTGGCCGATCATGTCGAGGTTCAGGTAGGCACTCGTGGCCGCCAGGGGCCAGCGGGGCTGGCGGGTGTAGTGGCCCGAGCCGAACTTGCCCTCCTCCTCGCCGGTCCAGAAGGCGAAGAGCAGCGTGCGCTTGGGCCGAAGGGGACTGGCCGCAAGGTTTCTTAGGATTTCCAGCAGCGCCGCCACGCCCGAGGCATTGTCGTCGGCGCCCGGGTGGAGCACGCCCGAGGGCCTGCCCAGGTGGTCCATGTGGGCGCCCAGCAGGATGGCCTCTCGGCGCAGGGCGGGATCCGAGCCCTCTAGGCGGACGAGCACGTTCTGGCCCTGGAGCGCCCGCACCCGGCCCCGGATGGCGAGGCTGATGGTGCCCTCCCGGGGCCCCTGCAGCAGGGCGCGAAGCTCCAGGGTGAGCGCCAGTCGCGCCAGGGGCGGCTCGCCGGAGGGCGCGACGCCAGGCGCTGCCAGGAAGTAGGGCAGGGTCGGCTCCTTGCCCGCCTGGATGCGCAGGGCCAGGCCCTCTTCCAGGGCGATGGCGGCGCGGGCGCCCAGCCTTTCGAGCAGGGCCAGGCGGGCGTCGTAGCGATCAGCGGGGCGGCTGGAGAGGTATTTCTCAAGCACCTCGGGTTTCTGCCAGGCGGCGCCGGAGGGAATCCCATCGCGGAAGATCACCACCTTGCCGCGTACGTCCAGGCCCCGGAAGTCGTCGTGGTCCAGGCCGGGCTCCTGGATGCCATAGCCGACGAACACGCAGGGGCCCTCGAGCTTGCCCGGAGCCACCGCAGGGAGGACGGCATTCCGGCCTGCGCGGAAGGAGAGACTGGCAGCGCCAAACGTCAGCCGAACGGTGCCCTGGCTGGGATGCACCTCGCGCAGCGGCACGGTCTGGACATAGCCAGGCCCCAGCGGCGGCAGGCCTGCGGCCTTCACCTGATCCTGGAGGTAGCGCACCGTGGCCTCGAGGCCGCGGGTGCCCAGGCCCCGGCCCTCGCGCCGCGGGTCGCTGAGAAAGGCGATGTGGGCCTTGAGGCGCGCAGCCTCCAGGCCGTCCACGAGGGTGGCCAGGGGGGCGGGCAGGGGCTCGGTCGCGGTGACCCGGATGAAGTCTGCGGCGGCGTCGGGCGTGGTGCCCTGGGCCTGCGCCCCGCTGGCCAGCAGCGCCAGGAGGGCGAAGGAACGGAGGCTCACGCGGGGCCCCAGTGGAAGAACAGCACGGGCGGGATCAGCAGCAGGAAGCTGAGCAGCACCAGGATCACCAGGAGGGGCAGGAACCACCGGGCCCACTTGTCCCAGGGGATCTTCGCGGCGCCCAGCACGCCCATGGTGACGGCGGAGGTGGGCAGGATGGGGTTCACGAACTCGCAGAGCTGGAAGGCGTAGACCGCCGTCTGGCGCGTGACGCCCACCAGGTCCGAGAGCGGCGCCATGATGGGCATGGTCAGGGCGGCTTGGGCCGTGCCCGAGTGGATGAGGAAGTTGATGGCCGACTGGATGAGGAACATCACCTGGGCGATCACCGCCCGGGGCAGCATGGCCATGGCCTTCGAGGCGCCGTAGAGCATGGTGTCCATGATGTGCGCGTCCTGGGCGATGATCAGCAGGGCGCGGGCGCAGGCCACGATGAAGACCACGCCCACCATGTC
The DNA here is from genome assembly GCA_013334395.1 of Holophagaceae bacterium. Classification (GTDB taxonomy): domain Bacteria; phylum Acidobacteriota; class Holophagae; order Holophagales; family Holophagaceae; genus Geothrix. The sequence goes on from JAAXXS010000075.1 coordinate 12,148, forward strand.
CTTGGCCCCGGCCACGAAGACCTCGGCGATGCGGCTGGGGCTGAGGCCGCCCACCACGCCCAGCGCCAGGCCCATGCCGAAGAACAGCACGGCGATCTCCTCCATGTACCACTTCCAGCGCAGCACCCCCACCACCAGCAGCAGCATGCAGCCGGCGAAGAGTACCAGCGCGGCGACTTTGCGGGCATCCCAGCCGGGGCCGCTGGAAGTTTCTGAGAGGCTGCCCCGCTCGAGATCCAGGTCATACACGGGGCTGAGGGTCGGGTCCCGCTTGACGCGGCGGGCGTAGATCATCACGTAGGTGATCACCACGGTGGTGCCGATCACCCAGGTGACCAGTCGGTAGCCCAGGCCGGAGTAGAGCGGCAGGCC
>JAAXXS010000005.1 GCA_013334395.1 Holophagaceae bacterium
CACGTCCGTTGCCTCGGCCACCTACACCGTGACTTCAGAACCTCTGGGCATGAGCTACGCCACACCCAAGAGCTTCATCATCAATACGGCCATTGCGACCCAGAACCCTGCGGTTAGCAACGCCACGTCAGGCGTGGCCATCAGCTATGCCCTGGCCTCCGGAAGCCTGCCTACAGGACTCTCCCTGGATACCACCACAGGTGCCATCACCGGCAAGCCGACCGTGTCGGGAACCTATCCCTTCTCCATCACCGTGACCAATGGCACCAACGCTGCGGGCAACTCCCGCTCTTCCACAGCATCGGTGAGCTACACCATTGCGTTGGCCACCCTGGGCTACAGCAGCCCTGTGACCTATGTGGAGAAGGTCGCCATCACCGCTAACACGCCGAGCCCCTTGGGGATCACCCCCACCAGCTACGCCGTGACGGTGGGGACACTGCCCGCTGGCCTCGCCATCAATGGCACCAGTGGCGCCATCTCGGGCACACCCACCACGGTGACCGCCGGTGCCGTGTCCGTGACCATCACCGGAACCCAGGGTGGCACTACCGCGGCCCAAGTGGTGAGCATCACCGTGGGACCTGCCGCCCCCACAGCCTTGGGCTACACCACCCCCGTCACCTACATCAATGGCAGCGCCATCACCGCCAACGCACCTGTCCCCACCGGGGGAACACCCTCGAGCTATCAGGTCACCTCGGGCGTGCTGCCCGCAGGCCTCAGCATCGACCCCAGCACCGGCATCATCAGCGGCACGCCCACGGCCACCGTAAATCCAGCCACCTCCGTCACCATCAAGGGCAGCAATGGGACGGGCTATGCCAGTCAGACCCTGAGCATCACGGTCAATGGCGCGGCCCCCACGGCCCTGAACTATTCGACCCCCAATACCTACACCAACGGCACACCCATAGCGCCCAACAACCCGAATCCCACTGGCGGAACACCAAGCAGCTACAGCGTTTCGCCAGCCCTCCCAGCAGGGATCTCCCTCAACACCACCTCGGGCGTGATTTCGGGAACACCCAGCATCGGTGCAGCGGCCGCCAACTACACCGTCACCGGGACCAACGGCGCCGGCAGCGTCACGAAGGTCGTCAGCGTTACAGTCGTTGCTGCTGCACCAACCGCCCTGCACTACAGCACCCCCGTGCTCTACGCCGTGGGGGACACCGTTCTGAACGAGCCGAACCCTGACGGCGGCGTGCCGACATCCTACGCCATCACGAGCGGCACCCTGCCTGCCGGGCTCACCCTCAACACCACTACGGGCGTGATCTCCGGAAGTCCCACGGCTTCCCTGCCCTCACCCTACTCTGTGAGCTTGGTCATCAGGGGGACCAATACGACCGGCAACATCAGCCAGACCGTCGTCATCACCATTCCCCCACCCGTGGTCGCCCACTTCTCCGGCAATCCCCTGAGCCTCCCTGTGGGCCAGTCGGCCAGCCTTTCTCCAGTCTATTCCGGGGGAACCGGTAACCTAGACCAGGGGATAGGTGCGGTCAATTCTGGTGCGGTGGTTAATGTCACCAGCGCCAGCGCGGGGTCCACCGCGTACACCTTGACCGTGACCAACGGCTACGGGCAATCTGCCACCGCCAACGTGTCCATCGCCTGGGTGAATCAGGCGACCCAGATCGACCTACTGGTGCCCGCAGATGGGGGCGTTTCCTCCGATGACGTCACCGACAACACCAGTCCGCTATATGGGATCAAGGTGGTGGTGCCTACCTTCCCCAGCGGGAGTTGTGGCAGCACGCACCTGATCATCTACAAGGATGCCAATGCCCTACCGACCGGGGCGGCCCTGCCCACAGGTGTGCGGGCCTGCTCACCCACCTTCGACCTCACCACCACGGCGGGCTATCCCTTCCGACTGCCCATCACGGTGACCTTGCCCTACAGCGTCGGCACAAACCCGACACTCAACAGCTCGGATGTGCCCGTGCCCTTCTACTGGGATCCCACCTACGGGAAGTGGGTGGCCTGCGGCATCAAGAGCCTGGATACCGGCAATCACCTGGTCACCTTCACCACCCTCCTGCCCGGTCTCTATACCGTGCTGGTCATGCCAGGGCTCTATTCTGCCCCCTCCAGCTACACGACCACCATCCCCTTCACCAACAGCGTGGATGGCTGGTTCCAGCCCAACCAGGGCGTCTTTGATGTGCCGGGCGGCTCCAGCTTCGGCATGAGCGCCCTTGCCTCCTGGTATTTCGGGCAGGCCAAGTACAACGCCACGACCAACGCCTCCAGTCCCTATACCGCAGGGCTCTACAGCATGTTCCGTCAGGGTGTCCTGGCCTCGGACGATGTCAGTGCCCGGGCTCTCATCAGCCGCCTGGCCAATGGGACGCTGGAGAGCTGGACTCAGCTCTATTCCCAGAGCAACTACGCACTCACGGATCTCCAGACTGGCTTGGCGCTGATCACGGCCCTCAAGGTCACCGGGCAGCCCCAGCTCTTCCTCATGGGCGATGCCCGACCCGCCCTGAGCAACGCACTCTCGACCCTCGTCACAAACTTCACCTACGCATCCTCCACATACAAGTTCAAGGTGATGGACCCTAACTACCCTGGGACGGACCTCTCCATCACCTGGAGTCCCACGGGTTCCGGGTCCTTCACGGCCTACGACCGGGCAGCGGGCTACATCCCAGCCTTCGTGAAGTACGCCTTCGAGGGTCATCCCAGCGTGCACCGCCTGGCGGACTACGAGCGCGCCCTCTCTGGGGCCAGCACCGGGTGGCTCAATCCCCCCTTCGCCACGATCAACCTCTCCCAGGTGGGCGATATCACGCCAGTCACCCTGGACGGCACGACCCTCCAGGTGACCGATGCCAGCAATGTCACGATCACGGGCACCATCACCAATGGCGACAACACCAGCAATGCCATCTACTGGAGCCAGAACGGGGGCACCCGGACCGCTGTGACCCTGAACGCAGGCAACAGCTTCAGCTTCTCCCTGGGTGCTCTGATCAACCCCTTCTCCACCCGCGTCATGCTGGAGACCTCCCCCAACGCCTGTGACTCCACCTTCGGGCACACAGGCTTCCAGGAGTTCTGGATCAAGGACCGGGCACTGATCGACTGGTTTATCAACAGCTGCTTCGAGAAGGGACTGCTGTCCGACAACATCTCCCCCATCGGCTGGACGCTCAGCCAGGGCTCCAACTCAGGCGTGGCTTACAACAACCCTATGACCTGGGACAAGTACGGGAATCCAACGAACTACCCTGTCGTCTGGAGTGTCTCGCCTGTCGATAGTGGGGTGGCCACTCAGGGCACGGACCCCTTTGTCTCGGGCATCTCCAAGGTGCTCGATGGCTCCAGCTCCTACCGCCTCAACAACTCTGCCACCGGGGCTCACATCAGCCGCCTCACCCAGACCGTCACGGTCCCGACCACCGTTGCGGATCCCAGCCTCAGCTTCTACTGGGCAGCCGTGCTGGATAATCCGAGCCATCCAGATACAGACCAGCCCTTCGTCGATATCTGGATCCAGGACTTCACGGATCCGAACAACGTCACGACGCTCTACTACAAACACTTCTACTCCAATGACCCGTCCTATCCGGGATGGCTGACGGGTAGCAACACGTGGCTGGGCATCCCCTGGCAGAAGGTGAGCCTCACGGATCTGAGCGCCCTCAAGGGCCACAAGCTGAAGATCACCCTCCTGGCTGCCGACTGCAACCAGACCGGCCATGGCGGCTACATCTATGTCGACAACGTGGCCTGCAACTAATCCTTCGTCTTCCCGACTGAACAAGGTGTGCCCATGACATTCCGATCCCTCCTTCCGATGATGCTGGTGGCCACGAGCCTGTCTGCGCAGGGAGCGGGAAAAGGGGCCCCCTACTCCTGGCTCCAGCTACAGGGAGGGGCTCTGATTCAGAGCAACGCGCCCTGTGTCGAGGACGGTACCCTGGTGGCCTTCAGCACGGGGCAATGGCTGGGCTCCACCTGGGGGTGGGAGCTCGGGGCCCTCACGGGGACGCTGCGCGCCACCGACCACACCTGGAAGGCACGTGAGACCGATCTGAATGTCAGCGCACTGCTGAGCCCCTTTGGACCGATGGGGGCCTGGCGTCCCTTCCTGCGGGGCAGCCTCGGCCTCACTCATCTGGAGCCCCCCTTGTCCCTGTCACCCAGCACCGCCCAGCGCATCAATCTGATGGTGGGGGTTGGCACTCAGCTGACCTTCGGTGCCCGCGGCTTCGCTTCAGCAGAGCTTCGCTTCGTCAGTGTTCAGACCCGGGAGTACCGGACGGAGATCCAGGCCCTGGTGGGGGTTGGATTCCGCTGGGGCCAGACCCAACCGGCCCAGGCGACCCTGCCTGCAGTCGTCCAGATGGCTGCCCCGACAAGGCCCGCGGCCACCCTCGCTCCCGCGCCGCCACCTGCACCCGTAGCGGTTTCCGCTATCACGGTGCCCGTCCCCATTCCGCCACCTGGCCCCCTGGCGGCAGCGGCACCTGCGGTCGCTCCCAAGGCCGCGCAGACGGCTTCTTCCGCCCCGCTCACGGAGGCGGTGCTCCACTTCGCCAACGATGGGGCCCAGCCCGGAAAGGAGGCCTGGTCTCTCCTGGTACAGGTCGCCCAGGGGTTGCAACGGGCCCCGGAGGGCACCACCCTGCGCATCAGCGGTCACACCTCCAGCACGGGAGCCCGCACCTACAACCTTTCCCTCAGCCGACGCCGGGCGGAAGCCGTCCGAGAGCTTCTCTTGAAGGCAGGTGTGCCCGAGTCCCGTATCCGCGTGGACTGGTTTGGCCCGGACCAGCCTTGCGCGGACAATGCCACCCGCCTTGGCCAGGCGAAGAACCGCCGTGCCGAGGTGGAGGTTGGACCACAGGCGGGGAAGGCCCCAAAGCTCAAGGTGGAGGGACCCCTGGTGCAGGGGAGCATCGCTCGCAAGCCACGATCACCCCTTGGAAAGAACCCCTAGCTCCCTGCCCTGGGTCCAGACCAGCGGGCGCCCCGCCTCTGGTCAGGGCTCCCGAGAAGGGCCCCTGACGAGTGCGGGCGGGCCCTCCTGCGCAGGGGCGAACGGGTGGTTCAAAGTTCCAGGATCACCCCTGCCACGACTGGGCAGGTCACCACGATGCAGGTAAGGGATTCGGTGTTCCCGCAGCGCTCTTCGTCGTCCTTGCTACAGCGCCAGTAACGGCCAAGCCAAGAGAGTGGCGCCAGGCCTGCGCCCTGGGCTCCGGGGCCGTGCCAGGAATTGTCAGGAATTGTCAGGAATTGTTGGCGACTTTCATTGGCGACCTGAACGCTGCAATGGGACTTTATCCATGCAAGGGTCCAGACCTGGATTCCATGCACGCTTGCACCGGGTAAACGTCATGAGGCCATTCTTTCTCACCCTCGCCATCCCCACCCTGATCGCCACCGGTGGGCCATCGCTGTGCGCCCAGGAACTGCCGGTGGCTGCCACCGCGGACGCGGCGCCAGCGCCGACCATCGCCTATCAGGGGCGACTGCTGGAAGGCGCCACGACCGTCAATGGTGCCCGCTCCTTCACCTTCAGCATCCTGGACAGCGCGGGCGCCGAGCAGTGGAGCTCCGGCCAGCTGACCCTGTCGGTGACCGACGGCCTCTACTCGGTGGTGCTGGGCGGCACGGGGATGCCGGCGCTGCCCCTGGCCTTGCTGGGCAAGGCAGGGCTGAAGCTCCATGTCACCCTGTCGGGGCAGGCACTGACGCCGGATGCCACCATCGTGCCGGCCTTCCAATCCCGCAGCGCTTGGGAAGTCACCGGAAGCTTCAGTGGCGATCTCTCCGGCACCCAGAACCAGATCCTGATCATGAAGCTGCAGGGGACGCCGATCGACCTGATCACCAACGCGCCAACGGCGGGCCAGGCCTTGGTGTTCAACGGCACCAAGTGGGTCCCCTCCAGCGTGGCGGGGACGGCAGGCCCCCAGGGGCCGATGGGCGCGACTGGGGCCACCGGAGCGCAGGGCCCCACCGGCCTAACCGGTGCGACGGGTTCCGCAGGCGCCAAGGGCGAGGCCGGGGTCGCGGGTCTGGACGGGAAGACGGTGCTGAGTGGCATTAGCAACCCGGTGACAGAGGTCGGCAACAGCGGCGACTTCTACCTCAACACCGCGACGAACAACCTGTGGGGCCCCAAGGCCGCTGGTGCCTGGCCCGTGGCGGGCGTGAGCCTGATCGGGCCTGTGGGCGCCCCCGGGGACACGGGTGCCACCGGCGCGACCGGAGCGACGGGTGCCAAGGGTGACACCGGTGCCACAGGTCCCGCTGGCAGCACGGGCGCGAAGGGCGACACCGGGGCCACGGGTCCGGCCGGCACCAGCCCCTTCACCCTGAGCGGCAGCGATGCAGTCTTCCCGGTGGGAGCCCTCGGCGTGGGCACCGCCACGCCGGACGCCAGCGCCCTGCTTGAACTCAGCAGTACCACCAAGGGCTTCCTGCCCCCGCGCCTGACCGCAACCCAGCGCCAGGCCATCGCCACCCCAGCCCACGGCCTGGTGGTCTTCCAGACCGACGGCACCCCGGGCCTCTACCAGTTCGTCGGCGGCACCTGGTCCCAGGTGGGCTCGGGCAGCGTCGCAGAGGTGACCGCCACGGCCCCGCTGCTGATCACGGGCACCACGTCCCCCGTGCTGAGCCTGCCCAAGGCCACCGGCACCGCGGACGGCTACCTGGCGGCCACGGACTTCGCGGCCTTCACCACCGCCGCCTCCGGCAGCCTCAAGGCCGCCAGCAACCTCGGGGACATCGCCAGCGCCGCTGCGGCCCGCACGAACCTGGGCCTGGCCACGGTGGCCGCCAGCGGAGCCTACAGCGACCTCAGTGACAAGCCGGTGGCCGGAACCGACTTCCTTGCGCCCGCCGGGAGTGGTGCGGGCCTGACGAATCTCAGCAAGGGCCAGGTGGGCCTCGGCAGCGTGGACAATACCTCCGACGCCAACAAGCCCGTGTCCTCTGCCACGGCAACGGCTCTGGACCTGAAGGCCCCCCTGGCTTCGCCCACCTTCACCGGCACCGTCAGCGGCATCACCAAGGCCATGGTGGGCCTGGGCAGCGTGGAGAACCTGAAGCTGAACCTCTCGGCAGGGGCGGACCCAACCGCCGCCTCCGATAGCGGGGCGGGTTATGCGGTCGGCTCCCGCTGGCTGAACACGGCCACGGGCAGGGAGTTCGTCTGCACCGCGACCACCAGCGGCGCCGCCGTCTGGAAGGAGACCACCGGCGCCTTCAGCGGCGCCTACAGCGACCTGACCGGGGCACCCACCCTGGGGACCCTGGCCACCAAGAGCTCCATCACCGACGCGGAGGTGGCCGCGGTTGCGGCCATCGCTGACACCAAGCTGGCCACGATCAGCACGGCCGGCAAGGTCGCCAACAGCGCCACCACCGCCACCCCAGCCAGCACCGCCAACAGCATTGTGGCCCGCGACAGCTCAGGTGACTTCCGCGCCGGGACCATCACAGCCAACCTCACAGGCAGCGTCACCGGAGATGTGACCGGCAACGTCAGCGGCACCGCCGCCAACGTGACAGGCACCATCGCGGTCGCCAACGGCGGAACCGGCACGACCTCGTTGACCGCCAACAAGGTGCTGGTGGGCAATGACAGCTCGGCGGTGCTCCAGCCCACGAACCTGCACTGGGACAACACCAACAGCCGCCTGGGTCTGAATGTCACCGCACCGGCCTACGCCCTGGACGTGGACGGGGACCTGAACCTGGCCGCGGGCCATACCCTCTACATCGCCGGCGACAAGACCATGGTGCTGGACGCCGCCAAGCAGAATATGTTCCTGGGCAAGGGCGCCGGGGCCCTCACCACCGGCGGCAGCAACACGGCCATCGGGGTGCAGGCCATGCCCCTGGCGGTGAGCGGGAACAACAACATGGCCCTGGGCAGCTACTCCCTGAACCTGCTGGCAGGGGGCTCGGCGGCCAACGCGGCCATGGGCAACAGCGCCCTCAACAACCTGGTCACAGGCACTGAGAACCTGGCACTGGGGTATCTCTCCGGCTATGGGGACGGCAGCACGGCCTTGGATTACGGCTCCTACAACATCTACGTGGGCTCCAAGGCGGCGCCCTCGGCCAAGGGCACCGCTGAAATCCCCATCACCAATGAGATCGTGATCGGACAGGGTGCCAAAGGCCTGGGCTCCAACACCACCCTGCTTGGGAATGGCTCTACCGCGAAGACCTTCATCAAGGGCATCCGGGGCGCAGCGCTCGGGGGCTCCAGCCCCCAGACCGTGGTGATCGATGACCAGGGTCAGCTGTCCTCGACGAGCACCCCGACCGGGATGTTCCACAACGGCGGCAATGCCTTCAGCGCCACGGCCGTCCTCGGCACCACGGATGCGTACGGGCTCAGCTTGATCACAAACAACACGGCCCGCCTCCAGGTGAGCAGCGCCGGGGCGGTGACCCTGCCTGCCTTCACCTCGGCCGGGGTGGTCCACAACAGTGCCACGGGCCTGCTCAGCAGCTCGCTGGTCGGCAACGCCGACATCGACCCCGCCGCGGCCATCGCGGATACGAAACTGGCCACGATCGCCACGGCTGGCAAGGTCGCCAACAGCGCCACCACGGCCACCTCGGGCAACACCGCCAGCGCCATCGTGGCGCGCGACCCCTCGGGCAACTTCAGCGCGAACCTCATCACCGCCAGCGTCTCGGGCAATGCCAGCACAGCCACCAACCTGAGCAACCCAGGCACCGTTACCCTGGCGACCGCGACGGAAGCCAATGCAATCACCATCACCCAGCCTGCCTTCACGCAGGAGAAGCCCGTCAAGCTGCTCAACTTCAACTGGTACTCGGATGCCTGGGCCCTGGGCAACATCCGGTCCGGGCTCGAAGCCTCCTCAGGCCTGGGCGTGTTTCTCAACGGCACTGAAAAATTCCGTTTCACGGACGGAGCCTTGGCCATCGGGGCCAACACCGTACTCCACTCAGGCAACTACAACAGCCTGATCACCAGCCTCACGGGCCTCACCACACCACTCGCCATCGCCAAGGGCGGCACCGGGGCCACCACCCAGCAGGCGGCCCTCAATGCTCTGGCCGGGGCGGTCACCAGCGGCCAGGTTCTCCGGGGCAATGGCACCAATGTGGCCCTGTCCAGCCTCCAGGCTGCGGATATTCCACCCCTGAACCAGAACACCACCGGCACAGCCGCGAACGTGACGGGGACCGTGGCAGTCGCCAACGGTGGGACGGGCACCACTACGGCGCCCTCCGCCGCGGGCGGGGTGATCTACGCCGCCAGCACCAGCGCCTATGGGGCTACGGTCGCGGGCGCCTCTGGCCAGGTGCTGGTCTCCAACGGCAGCGGCGCACCCACCTGGTCCAGCACCACCGCGGCCCTGGTGTCCGTGAACGCCCAGGTCGGCACCACCTACGCCCTGGTGGCCAGCGATGCCAACGCGTTCATCACCCTGAACAATGCCAGCGCCATCACGCTGACGCTGCCCACGGGACTGTCCGTGGGCTTCCAGTGCACCGTGGCCCAGCTGGGGGCCGGCACCGTGGGTCTGGTTGCCGGTTCCGGCGCCACCCTCATCACCACCGCCACCAACAAGAAGCTGAATGCCCAGGGCTCCGGCGTCACCCTGATCGTGGTGGCGGCGAACACCTGGATGGCATTCGGGGACATGAACTAGATGCACCGCCTGGCCTGCTCCCTGCCTGCCCTGGCCCTCGGTTTTCTGAGCCTGCTGGGGGCGTTCACCGCGTCCGCCCAGACCAGGATCCAGCACACGGGCACCATGAAGCGCGCCACCAGCGTGCCGACACCGACCGGAGTCTACGGCAACAACTGGCTGCGGGGCGCCCCCACCAGCGACCCCACCAACCGGCGGGCCTTCGTGACTTCCATCAGTGTCATCAATGGGGCCAGCATCTACTCATCCGACCTGGAGGCCTGGACGGGCAGCTGGCAGGCCCCCCAGGCCATCTACGAGCACGGCTCCTACCTGGACGATCCCACCAGCTGGTACCAGACTGAGGCCAGAGAAGGTACGACCTGGACCAACTCTGCGGTGAATGGCGCCGGTGAGCTGGTGGTTGACATGCAGGCGGTGCGCACCCTGGCCCGGTTCGTGGTGTTCCAGATGTTCTCGGACGGGAGGACCACCATCGCCTACTTCTACAGCCACCCCAGCACCAGTGCCACCCCGCCCTCCAACACGGATGCGGGCTGGGTGCAGCGGGGTGGCGGCAACATCAGTGCGGGCGTTGATGGCACCACCGTCATCACTTCGCCAACCACCTTCACCATGACGCCCTTCACCAGTCGCTACATCAAGATCCGCGCCCTCAACACCGGCGTGCTGACGCCTGGTTACATTGAGCTGAAGGGTGTAAAGGCGTTCTCGCAGTAGGGGACCGGGGCCGCGGTCGCCTCCCTCGTCGGACGGGGGCGTCCTCCTCGGTCAAAACGCAGCCTAAGCTCCCCTCCGCCTATCGGACGCCCCTAATGACCGCCCTCTCGATCGCCTCCGACTCTCGGAAGCGGAGCCTCGACTTCGGTTCCGTTTCTTCCAAAGACAAAACGGGCCCGAAATGGACCCGTTTTGTCTTTGGTGCCTGGAGACGGAATCGAACCGCCGACACATGGATTTTCAATCCATTGCTCTACCAACTGAGCTACCCAGGCACGAAGGATCAGGATAGCAGGGGGGGCTGCATTTTCAAGTGTCAGAAGGGCCTGAATTGGTGCATCCTCAATGGTTCGACCCTTCATCTGTCGCCCCCGAGGTTCGTCATGGCCCGTCCCACCAAGTCCCGCGAAATCCAGGTCCAGAAGCCGGCCCAGAGCCTGGCCCACTTCCAGACGAAGCTGGGCAGTGGCCAGGAGGAGGATGGCGGCCTGCTGAAGCCCATCCTCATCGGTGTGGCCTCACTGGTGGCCGTGGGACTGCTCTATGGCGGCTGGAACACATGGCAGAACGCCAGCGCCGAGAAGCATGAAGCGGCCCTGGCCGCCTTGCAGCTGGAAGTAGAAGGCGACGGCGTGACCCCCGTTCAGCCCCCCGAAGTCGAGAAGCGCATGCGCGAGCGGCTCGGCCGCCTAGAGGCCCTGGTGGCCTCTGCCCCGTCCTCGGGGAGGGCTGCCACGGCGGGCCTGCTGGCCACCTGGCGCCTCACCCTGGATGGCAAGGCCCCGGCCCCGGCCAAGGCCGACGAGCCCTGGGGACAGATCCGACTGGCCCAGCGCGCCATCGCCCTGGGCCTGGCCCAGGAGGCCCGCACCCAGCTCGAGCCCCTGCGCGCCAAGGCCACCCCGGGCGAGTCGTGGGCCGAGGCCTTCTGGATCTGCCAGCTGGACGCCGACCGCCTCGCGGGGGACCGGGCCCAGGCCCTGAAGGACCTTGCCGACTACAAGGCCCGCTTCAAGGGCCGCGGCGATGCCTCAGCCCTTGAAAACCTGGTTCAGAGCATCTGAGGCACACCCCAGAAAGGAGTCATCCCATGCGGATGTACGACCTGATCTACAGCAAGAAGCTGGGCGGCGCCCTGTCCGCCGAAGAGATCGCCTTCTGGGTGCGGGGGGCCTCGGACGGCAGCATCCCCGACGAGCAGAGCGCCGCCCTGCTAATGGCCATCTGCTGGCGCGGCATGACCACCGAGGAGACCCTGGCCCTCACCCTGGCCATGCGGGACTCGGGCAAGCGCCTGGACCTGTCCTCGGTGCCCGGACTCAAGGTCGACAAGCACAGCACCGGCGGGGTGGGCGACAAGACCACCCTCATCCTGGGGCCCATCGTGGCCGCCTGCGGGGTGCCCTGCCCCATGTTCAGCGGCCGGGGCCTGGGCCACACCGGCGGCACCGTCGACAAGTTCGCGGCCATCCCGGGCCTGAAGGTGGAGCTGTCCGAGGCGGAGTTCCTCCGCAGCCTGGCCGAGACCGGCTTCGCCAACTCCGCCCAGACCGCCGACATCGCCCCGGCGGACAAGAAGCTCTACGCCCTGCGGGATGTCACCGCCACCGTGGAGAGCATCCCTCTCATCACCGCCAGCATCATGTCCAAGAAGCTGGCCGGCGGGGCCGATGCCCTGGTGCTGGATGTCAAGTGCGGCCCCACGGCCTTCATGAAGACCCTCGAGGACGCCACGGCCCTGGCCCAGAGCATGGTGGACGTAGGCAAGGCCCACGGCATGCAGATGCGGGCGCTGATCACCCGCATGGACGCCCCCCTGGGCTGGGCCATCGGCAACGCCCTGGAGGTCATGGAGTGCGTGGAGATCCTGCGCGGCGAGCACGGCGACTCCGAGCTGGCCCAGATGAGCTTCCGCCTGGCTGCGGAGATGCTGGTCATGGGCGGAGCTGCCACCTCACTGGAGGCCGCCCAAGCCCTGGTCCAGGCCACCATTAGTAAGGGTACGGCCCTGGAGACCCTCCGCCGCTTCGTGGCCCTGAACGGCGGCGACGCCTTGGCCCTGGACGACTTCAGCCGCCTGCCCCAGCCGGGCCAGGTGGTCGAGGTCCGCGCCGACCGGGCGGGCAATGTGGCTGCCATCGACGGCCGCGCCCTGGGCATACTCGCCATGGACCTGGGCGCCGGAAGGCGGGACCGGAACGACATCCTGGACCTGGGCGTCGGCATCCGGGTGCTGACCCGGGTCGGGCAGAGGGTAGAAAAAGGTGATGTGCTGTTTGAAGTTTTTGCCAAGGCTGAAGTTAATATATTTTCGTCTTTTTACCAGGACACCATTACGTTCTCAACAAACTCAAAGGCTTGTGATGATTGGCTATTAGCCACCATTAGCTAGGCCCCAACAGGCCCTGCCAGCACCCTTCGGCCGGGACTGCGGTGCGAACAGCGGGGGAAAGGTTCCGGCTGCTTTTAAAATATGGTTGCATCGGCTAAGACAAGCCGCATATCCTCTTCGGGACACACGGATCAAACCTGGAATATCCTTGACTCCCTTTACTTCCACCGGCATTCCCATCTGATCGCACGGTTTATTACCAGGGATAAGGCAGTGGTCCCAACCTCACCAGCTTGCCTCAACACCCTTTCTTGTTCACCTGCGGCTGTGCCGCACCTCATGTAGGAGCACATCATCATGCTTCGTGGAATCTACAACACGGGCCGCATCGCGGCTCTGGTCGTCTTGGGTTCGTCATTCCTCCTCGCGCAGGACAAGGGTCTCGGATTCGAGTTCAAGCTCCGCGCCTCCAGCAGCACCACCACGCAGGACAACCTCAACGCCTCGGCCTTCGGCCTGGGCTTCAACATGCGCTATGCCTTCGGCGAGAGCGCGCTGAACGCCGAGCTTGGCTACTTCTACAAGCCCGGCCGCCAGTTCCGGGCCCCCTACGACACCCCCGCGACGGGCAAGACCATTGATCCTAATTACTCCGTGGACAGCCGCAAGAACTCCCTGAACGAAGTGAACGTCCGCCTCAGCTACGAAAAGGTCCTCGATAAGAGCTGGTCCGCCCAGTTCGGGCTTCAGATCGGCCAGGCCAAGTTCCGCCACGAATACATCGGTGACCTCGGTGACACGGGCTGGGCCACCTACGAAGACACCTACAACGGCACCCCGACCAAGGCTGCCCTCTCCCTCAGCCCCTTCGTCGGGTTCGCTTACCACATCAACCAGGACTCAGCCTTCGAGTTCAATGTCGTTGCCCAGTCCTACAATGCCATCAGCTTCCACCACACTCCCGGTGCCGCCCAGACCAACGCCAGCTCGTCTTATGTCAGCGGCGCCTATGTCGGCGATCGCCTCGAAGAGAACAAGCGCACGTCTCTGCACTATGAGATTGGATACGTCTTCCGTTTCTAAGCCGGTTCTCAGCTGGCATCGACCTGCATCTTAAGGAGATAACAAACCATGTTTCGAACGAAATCAATTCTTGGCGGATCCGCACTCGCCTTCGCCCTGGTTTCTGGCGGCGCCCTCATCGCGCAGGAGACCACTGGCTCCCTGTCGGGCCAGGTGAAGGACGGCAAGGGCGCCCCCATCGTCGGCGCCACCATCACCGTGGATTCCCCGGCCCTCTTCAGCCCCCGCGTCCTCAAGACCAACGACCGCGGCGTTTGGCGCGCACCCCTACTCCCCCCGGGCAACTACAAGGTCACTGCCGTCAAGGAGGGCTTCATCACCTCCGGGGCCAAGGACATCCGCATCGGCCTGGGCAGCGCCCAGTCCCAGGACCTGACCCTGAAGTCGGTTTCGGCTGCCGCGGCCACCGTTGAAGTCGTCGCGACCGCCGCCACTGTGGACAAGAGCGACACCAAGGCCGCCTCGAACTTCTCGTCCGAGGACCTCGTCGCCTTGCCTGGCGTCGACCGCAGCTTCTATGGCGCCGCCGATCTGGCCCCTGGTCTCACGTCTGGCCGTGGCGGTTCCTTCAGCATCCGCGGTGGCGCCACCCAGAACACCAACTACCGCGTCAACGGCGTCGACGTGAAGGATGACTACCAGGGCGACCTGACGGGCACCTTCGTGATCGAGGACAACATCGAGGACGTCCAGGTCATCCTCTCCCCCCTGAACGCCCGCAATGGCCGCGCCACTGGCGGCTCCGTGAACGTAATCACCAAGTCCGGCGGCAACGACTTCAAGGGCAGCATCCGCTCCCAGCTCTCCCGGTCCTCCTGGAACGCCAACAACGCGTCCTACACCGCCCAGGCGGGGGAGACCAACGACAACCTGAACCGCCAGTACCAGGTCACCCTGTCCGGTCCCATCTGGAAGGACAAGATCTGGTTCAGCGTGGGCACCATCCTGCAGCCCCAGACCACCAGCGCCTTTAAGCTGGGCTCTGGCACCTATCCCACCACCGCCGTCAACTCCGTCCGGACCGGTATTGCCCCGGTGGATGCACTGACCCTTGCGGGTCCCGCCGGCTACTCCTGGACCAAGTTCCAGATGGGCGCGCCTTACACTCGCACTGACACGTTCAACTATTATGAAGGCAAGATCACGGGCGCCCTCAGCACCGACCATACCCTCGAGGCGAGCTTCACCAAGTCCAACTCGGCCCTGAACACGCGCAATCCTTTCGGGGATGGCGGAAACACTGTCCTCCGTCTTGCGGCCCTGGGCAAACAAACCGAGGACAAGAATATCCTCGGCCTGGGCTACAAGGGTGTGCTCAGCAGCAACCTCTTCATCGAGGCCCACTACAACAAGGTAACCTCCGAAGCCGTGTTCCCTGTGGGTGATCCAGCTTACGGCACCGGCGAGGGCATGCTGGTCTATGGGGGTTCCGCTGGCACCAGTCGTTCCCGCCAGGGCTTCGGCTACCCCTTCGGTTTCGGCATCACCCCCACCCCCGATGCCCGCAACAACCGCAGCGGCAATGTCAATGTCAAGTGGTTCAAGGACCTCGCGGGCAGCCACGAGATGGATTTCGGCTACGACTACTACGAGTCCGTGCGCGGCACCTCTCGTGCCTCCGGCCTGAAGAACGAGTTCTACCGCATCGGCGGCGCGTTCTACAACTCCACCACGAACAGCTACCTGTTCCAGGCCATGAACAACGTTCCCAACGCCGTCACCGGCGTCAACCGCCTGGATCCCACCTACCTGCGGGGCGCCGCCCCCAGCGTGATGCAGCAGACGGGCAAGGACGGCATCACCCGCAACCGCACCGACTCGCTCTACCTGAACGACCAGTGGACCATCAGCCAGCACTGGAACTTTATGCTGGGTCTGCGCTACGACAAGCTTGGCGTGAAGGACACTGACGGTGTCACCCTGGGCAAGGCCAGCGACATCTCGCCCCGTATGCAGCTGCGCTATGACCTGAACGGCGACAGCAAGCACCTCTTCACCGCCACGGCCGCCCGCTACGGTGGCGACTTCACCACGGGCTTCACTGATGCCTTCATCAAGAAGGCCGATGCCAAGGGCGTCTACCGCGGCTGGAGCGCAGAAGCCCAGAATCCCGGTGTCGGTGTCTTGGGTACGGACGTACGCTTCGTAGACTACGCCACCCTGACCAACATCGCCAACTACAACAACGTTTTGGGCTTCTTCGACAACAGCAAGAGCATCACGGTGGCCGGCGACCTCCGCGCCCCCTACCTCGACGAATACACCCTCGGCTACAAGCGGAGCTACGACAACGGGTCGCGCTTCAGCATGACCTACGTCCACCGCCAGTGGAAAAAGGACTGGGCATTCTCCCAGGACTACCTAGCCTCCGAGATGGTGACCCTGACCGATCCCACGGGCTCGGGGCTTCCCAACCAGCAGGCCCAGAAGATCCATGTTTTTAACTCTGACAAGCTCAACCGGGAATACAACGGCCTGGAGCTGGAGTGGATCGGCAAGATCAACCCGACCTGGACCTGGGGTGGCAACTACACCTATAGCCGGCTGGTGGGCAACAACAACGGTGGCGACTCCAACTCTGGCCAGTCCTTCCGCGACAACGCTCCCACGGGCTACTACCAGAACCGGATCCAGCTGCTGGCGACCGGCCGCACGGACGCTGACTTCGCGCCCACCGGCCCGCTCCTCCAGGACCAGACCCAGCGCGCGCGCGTCTACATGACCGCCACCCTGCCCCTGAGCAAGGGCCAGATCTCCTACTCCTGGCTGCTTCGCTACGATTCCGGCAACAACTACTCGGCCGCGAACTCCGGGGCCCTTGGCTTCACAAGCAGTCTGCCCGCTCCGGCTCCCTCCAGGCCCGGGACCTACACGCAGTACTATGGCGGCCGCGGCCAGTACTCCTACAACGACACCTATCAGGTGGACTTCAAGATCGCCTTCAAGGTGCCCCTGGCCCTCTGGCGCGCGCAGCTGATCGGCGACCTGCAGATCAACAACGTGTTCAACACCCAGATGGTGTACTCGTTTGACACCTCCATGTATACCGGCAGTGCCGTTCCGGTTCTCTACGTGAACGATGCCACGACTTTCGGAACCACCCAGCCCGGTTCTGGCCTCAACTACTTCATCAACGCACGGTCCGTGGCCTTCAGCCTCGGCATCCAGTTCTAGCCTGAATCAGGAGACCCAATGATGATGCGAAATTCCCTTCGACTCCTCGCCCTCGGGGCTGCCCTGGCCTGCACCGGTCTGGCCGCGCAGGAAACCCAGAAGACCTGGAGCGCCGGTGCCAGCTGCACCGTTGCCCTGGATAGTCTCAAGAACGTCACCTACAACACCTACGGGTACGACGTCGACTTCGGCTACAACGGCCACCTCGGCAACACCACCGTTCCCTTCCGGGCAAGCGTGGGCTACCAGTACTTCCCTGGCACCACCAATGCTGGCCTGCGCCAGAGCCTCACCAGCTATCAGCTGGCCGGGGACATCTTTGTCGCCAGCCCCTGGAAAGACGTGCAATTCATCACCGGCCTCTCGGTGAACCGGTACAAGCAGGAGAATGAGACTGCCACCGCCAAGACCAAGGACAATATCAAGGGCACCAAACTCGGCGCTCGGCTTGGTGTGGAGTTCGGGATCACCCCCTCCTGGTCTGCCCAGGTGCTGCTCCAGCTGACCGAGATGGGAACAAATGCCAATCAGTCCTCTGGCATCAATCCCTCCTGGGTCCAGGCGGGCGTGAAGTACCACTTCTAGGAACATCTTCAAACACCCTACAGGCCTCGCGAACGTGCGAGGCCTGTTTTGTTCCGAGGTCACCATGATGCGTCCATTACTGCTCGTCGGCCTTGTCCTGCTCGGGCTGTCCCAGGCCAGGGCCCAGTCCACTCGCCCCATCACAGCTGGTAAGAGCCAGATGGCTCCCGTGGGGGTGGAAGTCCGCCTGATCGAGGAGGAGTCCCTCCCCCTGGACCCGACCTTGCAGACCAGCGGCATACCCTCTTCAGGCGGATCAAGGTCTGTGGCAGCCTACATCGAAGACAGCGGCCCCAAAGACAACGGGATTAAGCTCTATCGATTTACGGTGGCCCCCGGGGAGACCCTGGCCACCCAAGTCCAGTGTGACCCCGTGAGCGTGGTCACCCAGCGCTGGGGACTCCTGAGCGGGCCGGACTTCACGCCGGCCGCAAGCTCAAAGAGCCAGATCACCCGCGTGAACCGGTTCACCCGGCAGCAGCGCTCCACCAGGATCGAATTCATGAACACCGAGGATCGCCCCTTCCCGATCCTGCTCATCGTCCATGGGACGGTTGGCAATCCTTACAAGATCCACATTTCCAGAACCGCCGCCAAATAGAGAGGGGGCCCAAGCGGGCCCCCCTCTTGGGCATTCCCGCCAAACCTAGGGCTTCCACTCGGGCAGGTCGGTGCCATAGAAGTAGCGGTCCATCCAGGCCTGGTAGTCCTTGCCGCTCACGGCCTTCAGGAGGTCTGGCACGTCCTGGCTGAAGCTCGGCGGATACCAGGCGAAGCTCCTCAGGTAGAGGCGCAGGAACTGGGCGAACTTCTGCTCGCCCAGTTCCTTCTGGAGGCAGGCCAGGAGGTAGGCGCCCTTGGAGTAGACCAGGGACTGGCGGTAGCGGAAGGTCTCGGGATCCTTCTTGGGGTTCGGAGCCAGCATGTTCGCCGAGGGGATTGTGGCCGCCTTGGTGGCCTTGCGGGCCTGTTCCCCCCAGTCCTTCACGATGATCTCCCAGGTCGCCTGCCCCTTGTTCTTCATGGCCCGCATGGCCAGAGAGGACGTGTATTCTGCGAAGGACTCCGTCAGCCACTGATCCTCGTAGCTCCACATCTTCACCTGGTGGGCCCAATACTGGTGAGCGAGCTCGTGGGACACCAGCCGGTTGACCCAGCCGCCGGGGCCGCTGCCGGCGACCATGCGGTTGAGATCATCCCCGATGGCGTCGAAGGCTTCCCGGGTGAGCCAGATCATGCCCGCTGGTGCCTGGCCGAAGCCGAGGCTGGGCACCTCCACCAGGTTGACCTCCTCGAAGGGCGCGCTGCCCAGGTACTGGCTGTAGAACTCCAGGACGCCGTGGGCCGTCTTCAGCAGCTGCTCGGCGCCCATCCCGATGCCCGCGTAGCCCCAGGCCCGCACGGTGCGGCCGTTCTTGACCAGCTCCTTGGACTCGTACTTGCCGGCGGCCACCGAGAACCAGAGGATCGGCTTGTCGCTGCTCACCTCCAGCAGGTTGTGGGTGGCGTTGGCGGAGCGGGAGAGCGTGCGGGCGGAGGCGATGGCCACGAAGGGCTTCTCCACGGCGATGCGGGCCTTCACGGTGTAGCTCTGCCCCGCCATCTCTGGCTCCGGGAACCAGCCCTCGCCGGGCGTCAGACGCCAGAAGTCATAGCTCATGACCCGGCCAAGCAGGTCTCCTTCCAGTTCGAAGGTGAGCTTCAGCTTCTCGCCATTGGCCGCGGCGCGGCGGAGGTCCACGAGGAGCCAGCCGTCCCGGTGATAGAAGGGCAGATCCTGCTGGCCGT
Organism: Holophagaceae bacterium; assembly: GCA_013334395.1. GTDB lineage: Bacteria > Acidobacteriota > Holophagae > Holophagales > Holophagaceae > Geothrix. Next base: position 19,357 of record JAAXXS010000005.1, read on the forward strand.
TCAGCAGCACCCGCTTCACGGCGCTCCGGAGCTGCTTCACCTGCCCGAAGGAGCTCTGCGAGAAGTTCCGGTCCCGCAGCATGAAGGAGAGCATCCGCAGGCCAGGACGGATGACCTGGATCGTTTCCTCGACCTTGACCTTGGCGAAGGTCTTGTTGGATGCCTCAAGGTCCAGATCGATGTGGGCCAGCCGGAAGTCGGGATCCACCGGCGCCTTCCGGGTCCAGCCCAGGGGGGCGTAGTCCACGGCGATAAGCTCCGAAGATGGGATGCCCCCCTCCACGACCTTGGGCCGCTGCAGGAAGAGGGACTCCAGGCGGGCTCGCACGGGATCATGGGTATAGACCCAGTGCTCCTTCTCCCCCACAAGCTCGGCGGTCACCACCGCCTTGCCCGGCTCATTGGCCGCCCGGTAGGCCGCCAGCTCCCCGATGGGCATGCGCATGAGCATCTGGGCAACCCCATTGTTATTGACCTCCTCGCGGTCCAGGAAGAACTGCCGGGCGGCCCGGAAGGCGGCCTGGGGTGCGGCCACCGTGGGGGGCGGAAGGGCCGGCAGGTCCTGGCCCAGGAACCAGACCATGGCCTCCTTGAGGGGCTCACCCACGACAAGACCGTCCGGGGCCTCCTCCTTGGGCACGATCTCGGTGTTCTCCTTCAGGTTGAACCTCAGGACGGGATGGAGCACCGGGTCCCGGGCCAGGTAGCGGAAGCTGCCCTTCCCCTGGAGGTAGAGCCCGCGGGCTTGGCCCCCCACCAGCACCGGCGTGGCGGTCCCGGACTGAAAAGCCAGCTCCAGCCCGCCCACCTTCAGCTTGAAGCCATCCAGAACCGAGGCCTGCCCCGCAGGCTCCGGGGACTGGTAGGCCACGGCCTCGGCAAGCTCCTTGTAGCCGATGACCTCCACGGTGGCTCCCGGAACAGCCGCCTTTGGCGTCTGGCCCGAGAGGCCCTGGCACAGGGAGAGCACAAGGACCGCCCAGAGCGCGCGTCGCATTCCAACCTCCTCCCTGGCTGCGGCCAGGTAATGGGAACCAGAATGCAGCCAAAATCCAGGGCGGGCTTAACTTTTTACCCTTGTCTATGCTAATTTTTCTTGTGGTTCACCCCTGCAAACCCGCTAGAGATTGGTTGATCAGGCTCAGGATCCTGATCCCCGCAGTTGTCGGATCTGGGCACCCTCCCGATTAACCCCCAGAGACTTGGCAACGTTTTCCCCTCAACCTCGTCTTTTCCCATCCTGGTGCTCAAAATAATATTCAAAATTTTCCGGGAACCTGTCATACCGTATTCGCACCTCCTACGCTCTTTTACTCTTTCGCCTTCTTCGGGCGCCGCTCTCCCCAAGCGGCCCCTCTCTTGTCTGCCAGTGGCTGGACGGGAACCCCCCCCATGCGGCGATGCCGCGCACCTCAAAGGAGTCCTCATGAATCGAATCTTCTCCCGGCTCGGCTTTACGGCCATGGCCCTCGTCGCGGGCAGTGGCTTCGTCGCCCAGGCCCAGGACTCCACCACCGGCGCCATCTCTGGGACCGTGACAGGTCCCAACGGCGCTCTGGTCGCGGGTGCCAAGGTCGTCCTTGATGGTGGCCGTGGCCAGATCGTGCGCGTGACCGATGCCGCAGGCACCTTCAAGTCGTCGGCGCTGATCCCTGGTGTCTACCACATCACCGTAACCGCACCTGGATTTGAGACGGCCAGCAAGCTTACGGCCATCGCCTCTATCAATACCCTCACACCCATCCGGGTAACCATGACCCGGGCCGCCGGTGCTGTGGTAGAGGTGCTTGCCACCTCCCAAGCCCTCGACACCACCACGGTAACCAGCGGAACAACCTTCAGCTCCGATCAGTTCTCCACCATGCCGATGGGCCGATCCTTCACCTCCATCGCCTCCATGGCCCCAGGCGTGGTTGACGGCGGTGGCACGGGCGCCAATAACCCCTCCATTTCAGGTGGCTCTGGCCTGGAGAACCAGTACGTGATCGATGGCGCCAACACCACCAACACCGGCTTTGGCGGCAGCGGTTCCTTCTCGATCATCTATGGTTCGCTCGGCACGGGTATCAACTCGGACTTCATCCAGGAAGTCCAGGTCAAGAGCTTCGCCATGGAGGCGGAATACGGCCAGACCACGGGCGGCATCATTAACGCCGTGACCAAGTCCGGCTCCAACACCTTCCAGGGCAGCGTTTTTGCGTTCATGGACTTGGACGCGCTGCAGGCTGGAGACCGGCAGGTCGTTCGGGTTCTGGGCACCGAGCAGCCGACCTGGAAATCCTATGATCGCCAGGAGTTCGGTTTCACGGTTTCAGGCCCCCTCATCAAGGACAAGCTCTTCTATTTCGTTGGCTACAACCCCGTCAAGGAGACCCAGAAGCGGGTCGCGCCCTACCCCTCTGACCCCACCGCCGCCGCGTATCCCCTGAGCGGCAAGACCCTCGAGAACACCCAGTCGACCAACTCCTACTACGGCAAGCTGCAGTGGGCGGTAACCAGCGACCAGAATCTCGAGTTCAGCTTCTTTGGCGATCCCGGCAAGCGGGATCTCGGCCCGCAGCTGTTCAGTGCCTTCCGTGGCACCGAATCCAAGTTCACGGCCCTGGATTTCGGTAGCCAGACCATGACGTTGAAGTACAACGCGACCTTCCTGAACCAGTATTTCCTGGAGGCCCGCGTCACAAAGAGCGAGAACACCTTCAAGACCGCACTCTCGGGCAAGGGTGACTCCGAATGGTCCGTGGTCGACACCGCCACCGGTGCGACCATCTCCCCCAACTCGGCCGGCCTCTACGAGCAGAAACTGAAGGGCGAGAACAAACAATACGACATCAAGCTGTCCAGAAGCTGGGGCATCTTCGACTTCAAGGCCGGCTACCTTCACGAAGACGTGAGCTACGCCTCCAACCTCCAGCGCTCAGGCCCTCTGGGCTTCGTAGATCCGCACTCCGGGGCCATCTTCTCCCAGGGCCTCTCGATCCAGAAGCGCTACGGGTCCATAAATGGCGGCCCCGCAGGCACGCCCTACTACCGCATCACGCGGGGTGACATCTCCGACCCCAAGATCCAGACGAAGACGAAATACGACGCAACCTTCCTTCAGACCTCTATCAGGTTGGACCGGTTCAACTTCAAGCTTGGCGTCCGCATGGAAGGCCAGGAGATGATCGGGCAGGACCAGACGTACAAGTTCAAGGCCAGCGACAACATCGCCCCCCGCCTCGGTGTCACCTATGACATGAATGGCGACGGAAAGTCCAAGCTCTACGCCTTCTGGGGCCGCTACTTCGAGAAGGTCCCCAACGACATCTGCGTCCGCGCCTTCTCCAACGAAAAGGGCGTGAATCGGTCTGATTTCCTGACCCTGGCGCCCGGCTTCAACGGCCTCTCCAACCCAATCCTGAACGGGACCCCCGTGCTGGATGACGGTGCCTCCACCGCCACCACCATCCACTACCGCACCACCGGTGACCAGACCACGCTGGTCATTCCCGGCACGAAGTCCATGTATCAGGATGAGGCTGTTTTCGGGTTCGATGTCGAGCTCTCGAATGGCGTCGCCCTCAGCAACCGGTTCATCTACCGTAAGTTGGGCCGTATCCTGGAAGACATGTCACTGGATGGCGACAGCTACTTCATCGCCAACCCCGGCGTAAACAATGCTGCCATCTCCGCCCTCACCGGGTTCGAAGGGGTGGCGACCTTCCCGTCCCCCACCCGCAACTACTATGCTTTCGAATTCGAGATGCGCAAAACGACGGGCAAGTACAACGCATTCATGAACTTGCGACTCTCCAAGCTGGAAGGGAACTACGAGGGTCTCTTCCGCAATGACAACGGCCAGTCCGATCCCAACATCTCCAGCCTTTATGACCTTCCCGTCGAGCTGCTTGAGGATTCCACCCGTGGCCTCACGGGTATGGAACAGTTCCTGATTGGTGCCCTGCCCTCCGACCGAACATTGGTTGTCAATGCTGGCGGCAGCTACAACTTGGACATGGGGCTCACCCTCGGCTTCACGGCCCGCTACATGACTGGCACCCCCATCACCTCCTATCTGGCTCACCCCGTGTATGAGAACGCTGGGGAAATTCCTGTCTACGGCCGGGGTGTTGAAGGACGCCTGCCCTCCCGGTTCCTCATGGATCTGGCTGCTCAGTACAGTTTCAATCTAGGAACAAGCAAGCGCCTGACCCTCATTGCGAATGTCTTCAACACCTTCAACCAGCAGAAGGTCACCGCCCTGGACACCGCCATGGATCTGGGCATCAATACCGTCAACCCCAACTACATGCGCCCCACGGGCGTCGTTGGCGGAACCCCCGCCTACGATGCGGGTCGTCGTGTGCGTCTGGGCGTAAAGTTCAGCTTCTAGTTCAGCTCGAAACTTTCAAGGGGGGAGGGGCAACCCTCCCCCTTTTCTATTCAGCCCTTCGCTACCCACTGGATGTCGGCGACGCCGGCCGCGGCGTTCTCGGCGCGGGCCAGGGCAAAGAGCCAGTCGCTGAGGCGGTTCAGGTAGGTGGTCACGGCAGGGTCCAGGGTCTCCAACTGGGAGAGGGCCACCACCTCGCGCTCGGCCCGCCGGCAGACGGTGCGTGCCAGGTGCGCGTGGGCCGAGGCGGCGGTGCCCCCGGGCAGCACGAAGGCCGTCATGGCAGGCGCCAGGGCCGTCAGGCGATCGATGTCCGCCTCCATGTCGGACAGCGACCAGGTGGGTGTGCTCAGGTGGCGGTCCAGCAGGCCCTGCTTCTCCGCCGGCGTCGCCAGGATCGCCCCGAGCACGAAGAGATCGTGCTGGATGCGCTGGAGCCCCTCGCCGTCTGCGCAGGCGGGCGTCGCGTGCAGACGCAGCAGGCCCATGACGCTGTTCAGCTCATCCAGCGTGCCGTAGGCCGCCAGGCGGGGGTTCGCCTTGCTCACCCGATCCCCTCCGAACAGACCCGAGGACCCGTCATCGCCCGTGCGTGTGTAGAGCTTCATGGTCGGACTCCCCAAGGCGGAGGTGGCATCCCAGGCAGGTACGCTGCGGCAACCCCAGAGCTGATTTTGGCAGGAACTGGACCATGCGGGACGGATGCCCGTCCAGTGGCGGAGTCGCGGGTTACGATGAAAGGGATCACCCGCCAGATCCACAGGGGTTTCCATGCAGGTCCAGTGCGCCCAGCTTGCCACCGATATGATCCACCTGTTCCCCCGGGCCCTGGGTGACCTCCGGGTGAGCCTAAGCCGGGTCGCACCGCCCGAGCGGGCCGACCCGGGCAGCCTCGTCTTCGCGGCCGACGAAGCCATGCTCCTGCAGGCCCTGGCGGCGGGCGCGGGCGCCATCGCGCTGCCCCTGAAACTGGAGCGGTTCATTCCCCAGGGCGCCCCCGGGGCCTTCCTCCTCGCGCCGAACCTGAAGCTGGCCATGGCCCTGGTGCTGCAGCGCTACTTCGACGACTCCTGCAGCAAGTTCGACCAGCCGACCCCTGTGGATCCCCGCGCCTTTGTGGCACCGGATGCCCTCATCGGCGAAGGCGCCACCATCGCCGCCGGCGCTTTCGTGGGACGCCGAGTCTCCATCGGCAAGGGGACACGGATCGGCCCCGGGTGCGTCCTCGAGGACGATGCCAAGGTGGGCGCGGACACCATCCTGCATGCCCTGGTCTTCGTGGGCCAGCGCTGCGAGGTGGGCGACCGCTGCGTGATCCACCCCCACACGACCCTGGGCAGCGACGGCTACGCCTATGCCCAGGACGAGGCCCACCGGCACCACAAGGTCCCCCAGCTCGGCATCGTGGTGGTAGAGGACGACGTCGAGATCCAGGCCAACTGCGCCATCGACCGGGCCGCCTTCGACGCGACCCGCATCGGCCAGGGCACCAAGATCGACAACCTCTGCCACATCGCCCACAACTGCCAGATCGGCAAGCACGTGCTGCTCACCGGCGGGTTCTTTGTGGCGGGCTCCAGCAGCATCGGCGACCACTGTGTCACCGGGGGCCGCACCACTGTCACGGACCATGTCCACGTCTGCGCCGGCGTGCAGCTGGGCGGCCTGAGCGCGGTCACCAAGAGCGTCACCGAGCCCGGCGTCTACAGCGGCTACCCCCTGCAGCCCCTCAAGAAGTTCCTGCGGACCACCAGCTCCCTGGCCCACCTGCCCGAGATGCGCCGACGCCTCGCGGAGCTGGAAGCCAAGGTGCAGAGCCTGGAGCCAGCCGCGACCTGAGGCGGGAGCCGACGGACACAAGGGGTGCGATTTTCTTTGTGCCCTTTGTGTTCTCTGCGGTTCCTGTTTTTCGATTCTGTGGGAAGACTACGCCCCGCCCCGGGCGCGGCTCCAGGCCACGGTGTCGGCCCGCCAGTCCTTCAGGGCCGCCTGGCCTTCGGCATCGAGGATGCCCCGGGTCTCGGCCTCGGCCGCCAGCACCTCGAAGGAGCTGAGCACCGAGAGGCCGATGCCAGCTTCCGTGAAGGCCGCCTCCGCCTGGGGCAGGCCGTAGCTGAAGAGGGCCAGCACCGTGGGCACCACGGCACCCTCGGCGCGCAGGGCCTCGGCGCAGCGCAGGCTGGACATGCCCGTGGAGATGAGGTCCTCGATGAGCACCACGCAGTGGTCCTTGGCCATGGGCCCCTCGACCTGGCGGCCCATGCCGTGGTTCTTGGGCGTGGGGCGCACGTAGGCCATGGGCAGCTGCATGCGGTCGGCCACCATGGCCGCCCAGGGCACGCCGGCCGTGGCAGCGCCCGCGATGAGCGTGGGCTGGAAGGTGGCCGCCTGGGCCACCAGGGCGGCGATGATCTGGTCGCGCACAGCCGGGAAGCCCAGCAGCTGCCGATTGTCGCAGTAGATCGGCGACTTCAGCCCGCTCGCCCAGGTGAAGGGCTCCAGCGGCTTCAGCCGCACCGCGCCAACCTCTAGCAGACAACCAGCAAGATCACGCGCAGACAGAGACATCACAGACTCCCTCAAGACCAGCCACCGCACAGGGGGGGCTCCATAGAACATACCTTCGACCCGGATGGACATCGAGGCGGGAAGGAAACAGGATCAGCGCAATGGGAGCGGACTGAGCGGCGTTGCGACCCTGCGCTGAGGGCAAAATCTCGGCGCTACTGAAAAGACTTTTTAGCCACCGATGAACACCGATGAACACCGATAAAGACATGATAAAAAATGAACAAAATCTGTTTTTATAGCCTTTTTCTTTATCAGCTTTTAATCGGTGTTCATCGGTGTTCATCGGTGGTTCAAAAAAAGCTTTTGCCTTTTCATTCTGCTTTTTCGGTGGCGCCGCGTTAGTACCGTTCATCGCGACAACCGCTTGATCTGGGGTTTGGGTGTCCCGAAGTTGATGAGCAGGCAGGTGGGAATCCCGGTGGCCTTGAGGTAGTTCAGGCACTGGGCCGTGTGGGCTGGCTCCAGCGTCGCGCAGGCTTTCAGCTCCAGCAACAGCCTTCCCTCGACCACGATGTCCCCGACGTAATCTCCGACGTTCTGGCCCTCGAAGTGAACCGCGACATGGACCTGCCGTTGGACCTCCAGCCCCGCCTTTCGGAGCGCATTGACCAGCGCATTCTCGTAGACCTTTTCAAGGAAGCCTACGCCCAGCCCATTGGCAACATGGAACACACAGCCGATCACAGCCTCAGTCAGAGGGTCATGTTCGAAGGTGGGTTCCGTATCGGTGCCCATGGGCTCAACCTTTGACGACGATGCTCACCAGCTTGCCGCCGGGGGGCAGGACGACCTTGATGATCTCTTTCCCGGCCAGGTGGGACTGGGCCTCGGGGCAGGCCAGGGCGGCCTCCCGGCGCTGGTCCTCGGTGGCCGTGGCGGGCACGGTGATGCGACCGCGCACCTTGCCGTTCACCTGCACCACCACCAGCACCTCGTCGGCCTGGAGGTAGGCGGCATCGGCCTCGGGCCAGGTGGCCTGCATGCAGAGGCCCTCCTTGCCGAGCTGGGACCAGAGCTGCTCGGCCACGTGCGGGGCCACGGGCGACATCATGCGCACGAAGGCCTCCAGCGCATATTGCAGGACGGCCCCACGGTGAGGTGCATCGGCGGGCAGGTCCGCCAGGGCGTTGGACAGCTCCATGAGCCCCGAGACCACGGTGTTGAACTGGTAGCGCCGCTCCAGGTCGTCCGTCAGGCGGGCGATGGTCTGGTTGAGCTTGATGAGCAGGGACTTCTCCTCGGCGCTCAGCTGCTCCTTGGCGGGCAGCGGATCGGCGGAGAGGCCGTGGTCATCCACCATGCGCCCGAGGCGCTTCAGGAAGCGGGTGGCGCCCTCGATGCCCTCGAAGCCGGTCCAGTCGATCTCCTTCTCGATGGGCGCCGCGAAGATCATGAAGAGGCGCAGCGCGTCCGCGCCGTACTTCGAGATCACCTCGTCGGGGTCCACGATGTTGCCCTTGGACTTGCTCATCTTCGAGCCGTCCTTCAGCACCATGCCCTGGCAGATGAGCTTCTTGAAGGGCTCAGGGCCGCTGGCCAGGCCCAGGTCGCGCAACACCTTGTAGAAGTAGCGGGCGTAGATGAGGTGCATGGTGGCGTGCTCGATGCCCCCCACGTAGAGGTCCACGGGGCTCCAGGCGTCGCACTCGGCCTTGGCGAAGGGCAGTTCCGTGTTCTTGGGATCCAGGTAGCGCAGCCAGTACCAGCTGCTGTCCACGAAGGTGTCCATGGTGTCGGTTTCGCGGCGGGCGGGCTTGCCGCAGCTTGGACACGGCGTGTCCAAGAAGGAAGAGCAGGTCGTCAGAGGTGAGGGGCCGACACCGGTGAAGGCCACGTCCTCGGGGAGGCGGACGGGCAGGTTCTCGGGCTTCTCGGGCACCACGCCGCAGGCAGCGCAGTGCACGGTCGGAATGGGCGTGCCCCAGTAGCGCTGGCGGCTGAGGCCCCAGTCCTTGAGCTTATAGGTGGTGGTGCGCTCGGCGCGGTCGCCCAGCTTCGCGATCATGGCGGTGACGGCCTCTTCGCTCTTCATGCCCGTGAACTCGCCGCTGTTCACCAGGGTGCCCAGGTCCCAGGCGGACTCGGACTCGATGACCTTGGGGATGGCCAGGCCGTACTTCTGGGCGAACTCGAAGTCGCGCTCGTCGTGGGCGGGCACGCCCATGACCGCGCCAGTGCCGTAGTCCATGAGCACGTAGTTGGCGGCGAAGAGCGGCACCTTCTCGCCGGTGAAGGGATGGATGGCCGAGACTGAGGTGCGGTGGCCCAGCTTCTCGTCGCTGGTGAGGCGCTCCTCGCGGCTCAGGGCGGCCACCTGGTCGCAGAAGGCCTTGAGGGCAGGGTCGGATGCTGCCGCCTTCTCGATGACCGGGTGCTCGGTGCTGAGGGCCATGAAGGTCACGCCGCAGAGGGTGTCCAGGCGGGTGGTGAACACCTCCACCTGCTCGCCGCTGTCCAGGTCGAAGGCCATGCGCGCGCCCTCGGAGCGGCCGATCCAGTGCCGCTGCATGGTCTTCACGTTCTCGGGCCAGTCCAGCCCGTCCATGCAGGCCAGCAACTCATCGGCGTACTTGGTGGTCTTGAAGAAGTACTGCTCGAGGGGCTTCTGGGTCACGGGATGGCCCGTGCGCTCGTCCTTGCCATCCACCACCTGCTCGTTGGCCAGCACGGTGCCCAGGGCCTCGCACCAGTTCACGGTGCGGTTGGCGCGGAAGACGTCCCCCCGGTCCCACATCTTGAGGAACAGCCACTGATTCCAGCGGTAGTAGTCGTCCTGGAAGCTGGCGACTTCGCGGTCCCAGTCGTAGCTGATGCCCATCTTCCGGATCTGGCCCTTCATCTCCTCGATGTTGGCGCGGGTCCAGATGGCGGGGTGGATGCCGTTCTTGATGGCGGCGTTCTCGGCGGGCAGCCCGAAGCTGTCCCAGCCCAGGGGGTGCATGACCTCGTAGCCGCGCATGCGGCGGAAGCGGGCGGTGACGTCGCCCAGGGTGTAGTTGCGCACGTGGCCCATGTGGATGCGGCCGCTGGGGTAGGGCAGCATCACCAGCATGTAGAACGTCTTGGAGCCCGGCAGCAGCTCGCTGGCCCGCTTGGCGCGAAAGGCGCCGGTCTCGAGCCAGCGACGCTGGATCTCGGGTTCCTGGGTCAGGGGCTGGAACGGCATGGCGAAACTCCATCGGAACCCTTGATTCTACAAGGAAATCCCGTGTTTTCCACCTGCGTTCAGAAGCTCCCGTGCAGGGCCACGGAAACGCTGGACCGGAGCTCGATCTGCAGGCCGTTCAGCGGCAGGTGGGGGCGATCTACTTCAGTGGCCGGCGCCGGTCCGCCTTGCGCTGGAGGCTGCGCCGGTGCATGCCCAGCCGGCGCGCGGCTTCGCTGAGGTTGCCCTCGCAGTCCGACAGCACCCGCTGGAGGTGCTCCCACTCCACCCGGGCCAGGGAGGGCGTCTCCAGGTCCACCGCCTCGGCGCGGGGAGCCTCGGGATCGAAGGCCGCCAGGATCTCATCCACATCCGCGGGCTTGGTGAGGTAGTGCACCGCCCCCAGCCGCACCGCCTCCAGGGCCGTGGCGATGCTGCCGTAGCCCGTGAGCATCAGCACCCGCGTGGTCGGGTCGATGGCCTTGAGCCGGCGCAGCAGCTCCAGGCCGGAATCCCCGGGCATGCGGAGATCCAGCACGGCGAACTCCGGGCTGTCCGCTTCGGCCAGCGTCACCGCCTCAGCGGCGTCGGCGGCGGTGCGGACCTCATAGCCCCGGGCGGCGATGGCCTTGGCCAGGCGCTCGCGGTAGACCGCATCGTCGTCCACCAGCAGCAGCGAAGGCGGGGTCTCAGGCATGGGGCCAATCCAGCTGCACGGTGGTACCGCTGCCGGCAGCCGATGCCACCCGCAGCTCGCCGCCGAGCTGCTCGGCGAAGGTGCGGGCCAGGAACAGCCCCAGGCCCATGCCCGAGCCCGTGGGCTTGGTGCTGAAGAAGGGCTCGCCCACCCGCGCCAGCACCTCGGCGCTCATGCCGCAGCCCTGATCAAGCACCTCCACCTGCCAGCGCTCTGGCCCGCGGCGGGCGCAGACGCGCACCGGCCCGGGCCGCGCCGTGGCCTCCAGGGCGTTCGCCACCACGGCGCGCAGGGCCCGCGCCAGACCGCGCCGGGGCATGGCGCCACAGGGCTCCAGAGGCCAGTCGAAGGCCAGGCGGGCGCGATCCTCGGGCGCCACGCCCTCCAGCAGGTCGGCCTCCAGCTCAGACCAGGCCAGGTCCCGGAAGTCCTCGCCGAGGCTGGTCCCGCTGGGGTCCGCCAGCTGGTCGAGAATCCGGCGGCAGCGGTCCACCTCCGAGCGGATGAGCGCCGCGTCCTGGGGGATGTCGCTGGCCACCAGACCCAGGGAGTCCGCCGCCCGCTGGAGTTCCTTGGCCGCGATGGCAATGGTGCCTAGGGGCGTGCCCAGCTCGTGGGCCACGCCCGCAGCCAGGGTGGCGAGCGCCGCCAGCCGCGCCTGCCGGGCGCTGAGGTCCCGCAGAGCCGCCAGCTCTTCGTCCCGCTGCCGGAGCGACTCGGTGACCCTGCCCACGAAGGCAGCGATGAGCCCGGCGGTGATGGCGAAGGCCACCCACATGCCCACGAGGTGGAGCGAAATGCCGCCGCCGTGGTCCATGTGGGCCAGGGAGTGGACGTGCACGTTCCAGAAGAAGAGCAGGCCGAAGCCCGCGATGGCCAGGACGCCCAGGCCCCAGGCCCAGACGCCCCGCATGACCACGGCCGCCAGGGTGACGTGCACCAGGTAGATGGCCGTGAAGGGATTGGCCGCCCCGCCGCTGAAGTAGAGCAGGCCCGTGAGCAGCAGGATGTCCAGGCCCAGGACCAGGCCTGGCAGCGAGGGATGCAGCGCCTCGGGCTTCCGCAGCCGCTGCTGCAGGAACAGGTTGCTGAGGGCACCCAGGGCCACCAGGCCCAGCAGCGGCAGCGGGGCAAGCTCACCCGGCAGGAGGCGCAGAGACACCAGGATGGCCGCAGTCTGGGAGGCCACGGTGATCCAGCGCAGGCGCAGCAGCCAGGTCAGGGAGATGTCGGAGCTGGGTCGGGTCATGAAGGGGCCATTCTCCCACCAATGACGGGGGGGCTGGGGATGCCTGGGCTGCGTCAGGATGTCGCAGCTCCAAACTTTCAGACCTATAAACCCTCCGCAGCATGCCTCGTAACACAGGGGTCCGTTCCCTGTAACCGGAGGTAGAACCATGATCTGGCGTTCCCTGCGACCCGTCGCCCTGGCGGCCCTTCCCCTGTGTCTGGTGGCCCAGACCCCGCCCGCCGAGAAGGCCGCAACGCCTGGCGCCAAGGCCCCTGCGGCGGCCACAGCCGTCCCGGCAACCCCGGCCCCGAACGCCCTCAAGCCCTTTGCCGAGGTCATCAAGGAGGCCAAGGAGCTCCCGGGACTCTTTCCCCTCTGGCAGAAGGACGACAAGGTCTGGCTTGAGCTGAGCCCCGCCCAGCTTGACCAGCCCTACTTCTTCGCGGTCAGCTCCACCCAGGGCATCGGCGAGCGCGGCATCTACGGCGGCATGATGGGCGACACCCACGTGGTGCAGTTCAAGCGCATCGGCAACCACCTGCAGCTGATCGCCAAGAACCTGGACTTCACGGCCAAGGAGGGCACGCCCATCGCCCGCGCCGTGCGGGAGGGCTTCTCGGACAGCCTGCTGGCCTCGGCCCCGGTGCTGAGCCAGCCCCACCCCGAGCGCAAGACCTTCCTCGTGGAGGCCAACGCCCTGCTCCTCAATGACATCCCCATGGGCGCCACCCAGCTCGAGGCGGCCTTCCGGCAGCCCTACAGCCTGGACAAGGCCAATAGCAGCTTCGTCACCGTGCGCGGCACCGCCGACCAGGCGGCCTTCACGGTCAGCGCCCACTACGCCCTGGCCAAGCTGATGCTGCCCCCGCCCTCCATGCCCGGCTCCACCCCCCCGCCCTTCACCCCGCTGCCCAGCACCCTCGAGGATGTGCGCAGCCTCTTCCTGGGCTATCACTACACCCTCTCCACCCTGCCGGAGCCCATGCGGCCCCGCCTGGCGGACGAGCGCGTGGGCTACTTCGTGACCACCCGCTGGGACTTCACCCAGGACCTCAGCCCTGACCCCAAGGTGCGGCTCGTGAACCGCTGGCGCCTCGACAAGAAGGACCCCGCTGCAGCCCTCAGCGAGCCCCGCCAGCCCATCACCTACTGGCTCGACCGCAACATGCCGGAGAAGTACCGCAAGGCCGTGACCGCGGGCATCCTCGAGTGGAACAAGGCCTTCGAGCGCGTCGGCTTCAAGAACGCGGTGCGGGTGGAGGTGCAGCCCCAGGACGCCGCCTGGGACACCCAGGACACCCGCCACGCCTCTGTGCGCTGGCTGGTGGGCACCGACATCGGCTTTGCCATCGGACCCAGCCATGTGGACCCGCGCACCGGTGAGATCCTCGACGCCGACATCGGCGTGGGGGACATCTGGACCCGCGCGCCCCGGCGCCAGGTAGTGGAAGAGCTGCCCCGGCTCCAGGGTCGCCACGCAGGCCATGCCTGCGCCTACGAGGCCGAGGCCGCCCAGGAGCTGGCCTTCGCCATGGACCTGCTGGAAGCCCGCGGCGACCTCGAGCCCGACAGCCCCGAGGCCGACGCCTACGTGATGGCCGTGCTCAAGGACGTGATCACCCACGAGGTGGGCCATACCCTGGGCCTGCGCCACAACTTCCGGGCCTCGACCATCTACACCGAGGCCCAGCTGCAGGACGCGGCCTTCACCCGCACCCACGGCCTCACGGGGTCCGTGATGGACTACAACGCCCTCAACCTCGCCACCAAGGGTCAGACGCAGGGCGAGTATGTGATGAGCACCCTGGGCCCCTACGACTACTGGGCCATCGAGTACGCCTACAAGCCCCTGGAGTCGGCCCAGGAGAAGGCGGAGCTGGCCCGCATCGCCGCCCGCAGCCACAAGGAGCCCCTGCTGGCCTACGGCACCGATGAAGAGGCCGGGTTCCCGGGCATGGACGGCATGGACCCCGAGGTGAACCGCCGCGATCTGGGCGCCGATCCCCTGGGCTACTACCGGAAGCGCCTGCAGCTCAGCCGGGAGCTCTGGGACCGCCTCCAGGACAAGCAGCTGAAGGACGGCGAGAGCTACGCCGTCCTGCGCCGGAACTTCGACGGCGCCCTGGGCCAGCTGGCCCTGACCTCCAACCTCGCCGCCAAATACGTGGGCGGCGTGGTCCACCTGCGCGACCACGCGGGCAGCCCCCGCGCACCCTTCACGCCGGTGCCCGCCGCCCGGCAGCGCGAGGCCCTGAAGCTGCTGGAGACCGGCCTGTTCAGCGCGGAGTCCTTCCGCTTCCGGCCCGAGTTCATGGCCAAGCTGACGGTCAACCAGTTCGAGCGGGGCATGAACCCGGACTACTCCCTGAGCAGTCGCCTGCTCTCGGTCCAGCGGCAGACGCTCAGCCAGCTGATGAACGTGGGCGTGGCGACCCGGATCCTCGATGCCACCGACAAGCTGGTCGATCCCAAGGCCGCCTTCCGGCTCTCCGAGCTCTTCGAGACCCTCCAGGGCGCCATCTGGAGCGAAGCCAGGACCGGCAAGGACGCCCCCACGCTGCGGCGCAACCTGCAGAAGGAGCACCTCCGCAACCTGGTGGGCCTGGTCCTGCGGGCCAACCCGGCCACGCCGGAGGACGCCCGGGCCCTGGCCCGGGAGGGCCTGAAGGGCCTGGCCGCCCAGCTGCGCGCTGGCAGCGCCAAGCCCGGCTACAGCAAGGAGACCCGCGCCCACTTCGCCGAGTGCCTCGCCTCCATCGACGAGACCCTCAAGGCCATGGTCACCCGCACCAGCCTCTAGGCGCACAGCCCGCAACCCGAGCCCGGCCGGATCCCCATGGGACCGGCCGGGCTTGCCGTTGCAGGGATGTTCCCCCGTCCTGAGGCGCCGTTCGGCCATCCCAGCCTGCAGTTCCGGGGACTCAACCGGGGCCTTCCGCGCCCTGTCTAGACTGAAAATCGGAGCGGGCCCGATGCCTGCTCCCCCGCTGGAGACCCCGTGAGACCCGAGCCCCCCGAAGCCCGCGTCGGCCTTCAAACCGCTCCTGCGTGGCAGCGGAAGGGGGGTCTGGTCGGCACCCTCCTGCTGTCCGTCGCCCTGCTCCTGCTGGCCGCCTGCGGGTCCTCCAGGAGCTCCCCCGCCCCTTCCGGCGGTGGCACGGGCATTCCCGGCGTCTTCGTCGGCAGCATCCTCCTCGGCAGCCCCACGGCCAGCTCCATCAAGGCCAACGTGCTCTCCACCACCCAGAGCGGAACCGTGTATCTGGCCTGCGGCACCGTGCCCGGCGCCTATCCCCTGCAGTCCGCCCCAGTGGCCCTCCTCGCCGGCACACCCGTGGAGCTGGCCCTCACAGGCCTCGCCGCCAACACCCCGTACTACTACCGGCTCTACTACCAGCCCGCCGGAGGATCCTACGGTCCCACGGCCGAATACGCCTTCCACACGGCTCGCCCCGCCGGCAGCACCTTCACCTTCACCGTGCAGGCCGACAGCCACATGGACGAGAACTCCAGCCTGGACGTCTACCTCCGGTCCCTAGGCAACGTCGCCACCGGCGCGCCGGACTTCCACATCGACCTGGGGGACACCTTCATGTGCGAGAAGCACACAGGGCCCCTCTCGGCCGTGGTCCAGGCCGCGCCGGACTACGCCACGGCGGCCGCGCGCTACGCTTACGAGCGGGGGAACTTCGGCACCCTGAGCGCAGCGACGCCCATCTTCCTGGTGAACGGCAACCATGAGGGCGAGTCCGGCTGGTTCCTCAACGGCACCGCCAGCAACCTCGCCATCTGGACCACCCAGGCCCGCCAGCGCACCTTCGTGAACCCGGTGCCCGACGGCTTCTACAGCGGGGACAGCGTGGACGAGCCCTTCGTGGGCAAGCGGGCCACCTGGTACGCCTGGACCTGGGGGGACGCGCTCTTCGTGGCGCTGGATCCCTTCTGGAACTCCCCCAAGCAGCCAGGCCAGGATGCCTGGAACCTCACCCTCGGGGACCGCCAGTATGCCTGGCTGCAACAGACCCTCACCGCCAGCACCGCCAATTACAAGTTCGTCTTCATCCACAACCTCGTGGGCGGCCTTGACGGCCAGATGCGCGGCGGCATCGAGGCGGCGCCTTACTACGAGTGGGGCGGCAGGAACGCCGACGGCACGGCGGGCTACGCCACCCGGCGCCCCACCTGGACCGAGCCCATCCACAGCCTGCTGGTGCGCACCGGCGTCACCGCCGTCTTCCACGGCCACGATCACCTCTACGCGAAGCAGGACCTGGACGGCATCGTCTACCAGGAGGTGCCCCAACCCAGCGCCGTCAACAGCCAGAGCGGCGCCACCCTGGCGGCCGCCTACCACTATGCGGCAGGCACCATCCTCAGCAGCAGCGGCCACCTGCGGGTGACGGTCGCACCGGACAAGGTGACGGCCCAGTACATCCGCACCTGGCTGCCCGCCGCCGAGTCCGCGACCCAGAAGAATGGCTCCGTGGACCACACCTGGACCGTGGCGGCGCCCCTCAAGACCCGTACTCCATGAAGGCAGCCCGCGACCTCCACCCGCTGCTGCTGCCGACGCTGCTCGCGGGCGTCCTGGTCATCCTGGCCTGCCAGTCCTCCGGAGGCTCCGCGCCACCCACGGCCAGCGCACCCGTGGCGGCCTTCCCCGCGCCTTCGGGCAACCCTGTGGTGGGCCAGTCCCTAGCCTTCACCGACACCAGCTCTGGGGGCGCCACGGCCTGGACCTGGACCTTCGGGGACGGGGGCACCAGCACCCTGCAGAACCCCACCCACACCTACCTGGTGGCCGGCACCTTCACGGTGACCCTGACGGCCGCCAACGCCGCCGGCGCCACTACCGCCAGCCGCACCCTCGCGGTGGGGGCGGGCACCGCTGGCACCGCCTTCACGGGCAGTGTGGTGCTGGGCAGCCCCACCGACACCTCCATCAAGGTCAACGTCTTCTCGCCCAATCAGAGCGGCACAGCCTTCCTGGCCTACGGCACCGCCTCCGGGGCCCCCAGTCACCAGACAGCCAGCATGGTTCTGGCCGCTGGAACCCCCGTGGAGCTGAGCCTGGATGGCCTGTCGGCAGACACGGCGTACTACTACCGCCTCTGGTTCCAGGCGGCGGGCGCAGCCAGCGCCTCCGCGGGCGAGGAGTGCGCCTTCCACACGGCCCGACCCGTGGGCAGCGCCTTCACCTTCTGCCTCCAGGGGGACAGCCACCCGGAGCGGCTCAAGACCCAGTTCGATGCGGCCCTCTACCAGCGCACCCTCCAGACCGCCGCCGCGGACCGGCCGGACTTCTACCTCCTCCTGGGCGACGACTTCAGCGTGGACACCCTGGATCCCGCCACCCTCACCGCGGCCCTGGTGACGGAGCGCTACACCCTCCAGCGGCCCTACCTGGGGATCATCGGCCGCTCAGCCCCGGTGTTCCTGGTGAACGGCAACCACGAGCAGGCGGCGCGCTACTTGCTGGACGGCACGCCCAACAACGTGGCGGTGTGGGCCCAGAACGCCCGGAACCGCCACTACTCCCAGCCGGCGCCCGATGGCTTCTACACCGGCAACCCCGAGGTGGTGCCCCCCATCGGCCTGCTGCGCAACACCTTCGCCTGGACCTGGGGCGACGCGCTGTTCGTGGTGATCGACCCCTACTGGGGCTCGCCGGTCTGCGTGGACGACCCCTACGGCGGCGGCACCAAGCGCAGCAACCTCTGGGACATCACCCACGGAGACGCGCAGTACCAGTGGCTCAAGGCCACCCTGGAGCAGAGCCGCGCCAAGTACAAGTTCGTGTTTGCGCACCACGTGATGGGCACGCAGCGCGGCGGCATCGAGGTGGCGGGCCTCTACGAGTGGGGTGGCAGCAACGCCAACGGCAGCTGGGGCTTCACTGCCAACCGGCCCACCTGGCCCTCGCCCATCCACCAGCTCATGGCCGCCAACAAGGTGACCCTCTTCTTCCAGGGCCACGACCACATCTGGGTGCGCCAGCAGCGGGACGGCGTCACCTACCAGACTCTCTCGGAGCCCTCGGATCCCAACTACTCGCTCTTCAACTCGGACGCCTACCTCAGCGGCGACAAGCTCCCCAACACCGGCTACACCCGGGTCACCGTGGCCCCCAGCGGCGTGAAGGTGGACTATGTCCGCACCTGGCTCCCGGCCGACGAGGGCCCAGGCAAGGTCAGCGGCAGCGTGGCGTTCAGCTACACGATCCCCTAGCGCAGCTGCTTTTGACGGGGATCAAGGGGATGGACGGGGATGACCGCAAGCCAGGTTGGAGGCGGGGTGCTGACCACCGGAACTAAGCAACACTCTACTTGCCGTCGATGAAGTAGGACTACCACCCCAGGAGGTCCCATGAACGTGCGCACGCTCCTCATCCCGGCTCTGCTCTGCCTGACCACCGGTCTCCATGCTCAGGACCATGCGGCGGCCGCCAAGGCCCTGGTGAAGGATGCCGTCGCCTTCGGCAAGGCGAACGGCCTGCCAGCCCTCCTCAAGGAGGTCAACAACGGCCAGGGCAAGTACCACGTCCAGAGCGGCGACGACCTCTATGTCTTCGTCTACGACGACAAGGGCACCTGCATCGCCATCGGCTTCCAGGGCAGCCTGGTCGGCGTGAACCGGATCAACACCAAGGACCCGGATGGCAAGTTCTTCATCCAGGAGATCATCAAGACCGGTCTCTCCAAGGCCGGCGGCTGGGTGGACTACAAGTATCCCAATCCCAAGACCGGCAAGGTCATGCAGAAGACCAGCTACGTCGAGTCCCTGGACGGCAAGATCGTCGGCTGCGGGATCTACAAGTAGCCAGGAGCAACCTACTCCAGCCCGAGCCGCTCCCGGAGCTTGGGGGTGGCGCCGCGGCTGGCCTCGAGCTCGACGCCGCCGGTCATGCGCACCAGGACCCGGGCGCCGCCGCCGGAGGAGCGGAGGCCCAGCACCGCCTCGGGACGGATGAGCAGGTGCCGGTGGATGCGCAGCAGGCCCGCGTCTGGAAAGAAGGCCTCCACCTCGCCCAGGGTCTTCCACTTGGTGCGGAAGCGGTCCCCGGCGAAGGCCCAGACGACCTGTTCCTCCACCTCGAAGAAGGCGGTCTTGGCCAGATCCAGGAAGAGCATGCCGCCCCCGGCGGTGACGGGGTAGCGCGTGGCGCGGGGCCCCTTCTCGGGCTCGACGTGCTCCTCCCGGCCCAGGCGGCGCCGGATGCGCGCCAGGGCCTTCACCAGCCGCGGCGTGGTCACGGGCTTCAGCAGGAAGTCCACGGCCTCTAGGTCGAAAGCCTCCACCGCGTGCTCGGCAAAAGCCGTCACGAAGACCACGGGCACCGTCTCGGGCAGCGAGGCCCGCAGGGCCAGCCCGTCCAGGCCCGGCATCTGGATGTCCAGGAAGAGGGCATCCACCGCGGGCGCAGCCCGCATCCACTCCTCCATCTCCAGGCCGTTGCTGAAGGTTGCCACTACCTCGCAGCCGCAGTCCTCCAGCAGTCGCGTCAGGCGCTTCTGGTTCAAGGGCTCATCCTCGGCGATGGCCACGCGCAGCGGAGTCATGCGCCCAGCCTATCCCGCACGCGCAGCTCGGCCAAGGTCCAGCCGTCTTCCGAGCGCAGCTCCAGGGAGGCGTCCAGGGACGGCGTCAGCGCGAGCCGCTCCCGCAGGTGGTGCAGGCCTGTGCCTTCGGCCTCGCCTGGCTTCAGGGGCTGGCCCGTGTTCGCCACCCGGAAGACGAGATCCCGGGAGCTGCGGGACACGCCGATGCGCAGGGTGCCGCCCTCCAAGTGCGCGGCGATGCCGTGCTTGATGGCGTTCTCCACCAGGGGCAGCAGCAGCAGGGGGGGCAGCTTCACGGCGTCGGCCCACTCGGGCCAGTCCCACTTCACCTGCAGGCGCGCGCCGAGGCGGATCCCCTCGATGCCCAGGTAGTGCTTGAGCAGGGCCCGCTCCTGGCTCAGTGGCAGCTCGCTGGCGCCGCTCTGGCGGGTGAGCATCCGCAGCATCTCTACCAGCCCGACGATGGCCTCCTCGGCCGCATCCGGGTCCTCGTGCACCAGCTCCGCGAGACCGCCCAGGATATTGTAGAGGGCGTGGGGATGCAGCTGGGCCTGGAGGGCCCTGACCTGGGCCTGCCGGGCCCGCTCGAGCAGCTCGGCCTCCGTGGACTCGGCCCGCTCCTTGTCGGCGAGGAACCAGCCCAGCACCATGGCGAAGGGCAGGTTCAGCAGGAAGAGCATGAACTCCTGGCGGTGGGCCGGGAAGGTCTTGGCAAAGAGGCCCGGGGCTCCGGCGGGCTCGCTGGCCGCGGGCTCCTGGGCTTCAGTGGCCGGGGTCTCCAGCACCTGCGGGATGGGTGCGGGAACCACCGCAGTGGGCTCCCGCTGGGGCTGAGCCAAGGGAGGGCGCGGCTGCAATTCGCGGCCCTGGGGTGCCGAGTCCCGGGGCCGGGGAGCCCGCTCGCGGGGCGGCTCATCCCCCTCTCGCCGCGGGGGTCGCGGTCCCCGGCGTTCCTCGGGAGGCAGCAGGTGCCAGGGCACCTCGCCGGGATTGTGAGGGGGCTTGGCCTCCGGGTCCCGGGCCGGGTCTCTCCGCCGGCGGCCCCGGGCCGTCGGCTCCTGCCCCTCCGGGGGCTTCGGGTCTTCGCGCTCCTGGAGGACCAGGGCGGACTTGGCCTCGGCGGCCGGAGCCGGGCGTGGCTTGCGGGCGGGTCGGTCTTCCGGGAACAGGCCGCTCATCAGCAGCAGCAGGGCCGCCAGCCAGGCGGCGTTCCAGGGCAGCGCCTGGAGGCAGCCCCGCCAGAGCGGCGCGATGGGACGCGCATCCTGGGTCCACTGCCAGGGGATGGGGCTGAGGGCCAGGTGCCCCGCCAGCACCAGGGCCGGCACCACGAACTCGCCCACTCCCAGTCGGCCAAAGGGCTGCCCCGCGAGCAGTCGCACCAGGACCCAGACCAGCCCGAACACCAGGAGCGCGCCCCAGGTGGCCGGGAGCCGGAACCGCTTGGCCGTGGAAGCTGGGAAGTCCTGGAGTTGCATGGGGGACCTTGGGGGATGGCGCGGAGGCAAAGGCGGGTGCGGCTACTTAACGATATAGTCTCCGACGGTCAGCGTGCGGCCCGCGGCGAGGCTGGTGGGGGCGAAGCTGAAGGCCGCCGTGGGGGCCGGGGGCGTCACGGCGGCGGGGGAGGCCGATGAGTCTCCCCCGCAGTGTACGAGCAGCATGGAGCAGGACATTACCAGCGTCAGGAACCAGGTCGCGGTGAGCTTCATGGGGTGTCCATCCAGATCGGCCCGCAGGGCCAGCCCGTCACTTGAACAGGGCGCTGGTGGCCGCGCTGCCCGTGTAGGAGAGGAAGTCCGAGGAGGTGGACGAAACTTCCGCCGCAAAGAGGAACTGCTTCGTGCAGCTGGAGTAGTCCACGAGGGCGCCGTTCTCGGTCACGGTCATGGCGGACTTGCGGAGCGCCGCCAGGCCCGTGAGCTGGCTGCTGGTGAGGTAGGTGCCACCCACGTTGCGGTAGAGCTCCGCGAAGGTGGTCGCGTAGGCGTGGTTGTTCTCGCCGTCCAGGTCGCCGTAGAGCCCGGACCAGGTGGTCACAGTGCTCTGCACCAGGGCCAGCTCGGCGGCGCTGGGCGCCGTGGAGGTTATCAGGCTCCGCAGGGCCTCGGAGATCTTCTGCCGGGCGAGCACGATGTTGGCCGAGGCGTTGCCGTAGAGGTTCGCCTTCTGGGTCGTGGTCAGCGCGTTCATCTTGGCGGCGCCGGCGGCGGAGATGTAGCCCTGCGCGCTCTCGCAGAGGGCCTTGCCGATGGTGGCCGTCATGGTCTCGTCGATGCTGTAGCCGGGGTGGTTCACGGCCGGGGCGTCCTTGAGGTAGAAGGAGCCGAAGTAGGTGCCGTGCCGCTCGGGGCAGAAGTAGACATCGGAGGTCACGGAGCCGGCGTACCAGGAGTAGAGGTCGCCCGCGTAGGTCATCATGGCCACCACTTCATCGTGGGTGAGGCCCTGGGTCTTGGCGGCCACATCGGCCTCCTTCTTGTCGGGCCAGCCGCTGTAGGCCTTGCCCACCATGGCGCCCAGGTAGCGCTTCTGGTCTGCGGTGAGGGACCGGTAGACGCTGGCATAGACCACGGCCCGCTCGAAGCTAAGCTGGCCGTCCAGCAGGTAGAGGTCCCGGGAGGCGGACTTCACGGCGTCCACGCTCAGGCCCGTCGTGCCCGAGGGCAGGGTCCCGTCCAGCAGCAGCCGGAAGGACTTCATCAGGGGATAGCGCTTCCAGGCGTAGAGGTTGATGTTCGCCACCTGGCTGCTGGCCAGGGCCTTGAGGGCCGCCACCTGGCTGTCGTTGAGCAGGTAGAGCACGTTGGAGCTGACCCGGGTCAGGAAGCTGGTGTTGTGCCCCATGTCGCTGGCGTCGTTGTCACGCAGGCACTGGAAGCCCCAGTAGTCCGCCACCTTCCCCGGCGGGAAGAAGGACTGGGCGCCGAGGTTGCCCGTCATCATGCCGAAGCCCGAGAAGGCGATGGTGGTGCTCTGGGCGCCATCGGAGAGGCACTGCTCCATGTTGAAGGGCGGGGCGGTGGCGGCGGTGATGGCGGCGGAGGCGGTCCCCGTGGCGGAGAGGCCCGTGCCGCTGGTGACCTTGCAGCTCAGGGTGACGGTGCCGGTGGCCCCGGGCGTAAAGGCGATGCTGTCGGTGCCAGCCCCGACCATGACGGCGCCGTTCGTGACGGTCCAGCTGTAGGTGCAGCCGGTCTGCGCGGGCACCGAGGCCGCATAGCCGGCCTGGCTGCCGGTGACGCTCGTCGGGGCCGTGATGGTGCTGAGGGGAGCCACGCCAGCGGTGGCGGTGTCGCCCGTGGCGGAGCTGCCGCCACCGCAGGCGAAGAGCAGGGCCAGGAAACTGGCCGTCACCAGGAGAAGCGCCCCGCTGAGAAAACGGCTCACGGTGGATGGGGAAGCAAAGTTGACAGCCATCGGGTCCTCCTGTCGGGGTCAGAGAAGCGTGTTCGCTTCACCTTCACCATCGGCAGTCGCCGGGCGCCCCTTCGCTTTCCACTGGGAATCGCCCCTGGACCTGGATGAACTGCAGGCACCCATGGCTGAATGGAGCAGTGGTCGGTCAGCGCCTGGGTGATGGCGACGGGTGGGGTGAACCTTCGCTGTGATGCCGACACCCAGAAGAGAAGGGACAGGGGACGCCGACCAGACAGTCGTCCGCCCTGTCCCCAACAGGAGCAACCCCATGCCGGATTCACCCAGCCGCGCTCGCCCGGTGCGGCGCGCGGCCATCCTCTTCGGTGGCCTGGTACTGCTGGGCGGACTCCAGACGGCCTGCACCCAGAGTCCCACCTTCACCTACGAGCGATCCTCCGGGGTGGCGCTCGAGAACCTCCGACGCTTTGCGCTGAACCCCCGGCGGGACCTGGCCTGGATCCTCGAGGGCCAGCGGACCCTCCCGGCCCCGGAGTATCGGGAGGCCGCCGTGCGGGAGCTGCAGGCCAAGGGCTTCCAGCTGGTGGCGCCGGAGCAGGCGGACGTCTGGGTGGAGGTCATCGTGGCGGTGCCCGAGCGCTCCCCGGGTGGTGCCTCCGGGGGCGGCAAGAAGGGCCATGACAAGCGGGGCGGGGGCTCCGGCAAGGGCATGGGTGGCGAGGGGCGGGGATCGGAGGGCGGCCGAGGAACCGGCAGCCGCCCCGAGGCAGGCCCCCAGGCCTCGCCCGACGGGGAAGCAACGGTGATCGTCAAGCTGCTGGCCCGGACCGACCAGCGCACGCTCTGGTCCGGCAGCGGCCTCTTTCCCGCAGCTGACAAGGGCTCACCCAAGGGAGCCCCGGACACCGCCGAGGGGCGCGTGCAGCTGCTGCTCGCCCCCTGCCCCGGAGGCCGTCCCCGCTGAGGGGCTGGCTCAGGCCGTGGCGCTGAACAGGGTGCCGGTGCCGCCCTGGAGCTCGCTGGCCTCCTGGCGACCCCCGCTGGCTTCCCGACGCTCGTCCTGCTTGGTTCCCTGGATCTCGGCCTTGGGTGCCACCGCAGGCGGCGGTGGCGGCGGCTTCACCGCCGGGGCGGAGTAGGCCGGAGCGGTCTGCACGCCCTGGATCGAAGTCATCGCACCCTCCCCACGCTAAGCCTTCATCGGCCCGGCGCCCTCCGCACTTGAGGGCAACCGGCGGGCTGCGCCAAGGGGAATCCCCGGGTTCAGGCCGGGAAGGCGCCAGGCTCCTTCTTGCGCCAGTAGCGGGCCAGGCCGTAGACGCTCATGAAGGCCGGATCGGCGATCTCGTATTCCTCGATGGCGCGCTCAGTGAGGCCGTAGCCCGCCAGCAGGTCATGCATGAAGGCCTGGAAGGGCGGCACCATGGCCTCCTCTGAGGCGCCGGAGACCATGCGCTCCCGCACCCAGCCGGCGATGCGGACGAGGTTGTCCTCCAGCGAGTCGAAGTGGGTCGCCCCATCGCGCTTGATGCCGAAGTGCGTGGCGTAGATGAAGCGGGGCTTCACGGCCCGCATGCGCTGGATGGAGTCCGCCCAGGCCTCGAGGTCGATGTCCGGCGGCGGCAGGGGCGGGATGGTGGGGCCGTCACCGATGCGGATGCCGCCCACGTCGCCGGTGAAGAGCCCGTCCCCCAGCCGGTAGGTGATGTGGTGGTTGGCGTGGCCCGGGGTGTGGAGGGCCTGGAAGGATGCGTCGCCGATCCGCACCGACTGGCCGTCCTCCAGGGCCACGACCTGGTCACCGGGAATGGACTCCATGCGGCCCCAGAGGCGGTCCATGTCGTCCTTGTAGATCCGCCGGGCCGAGTCCATGAGCTTGCCCGGCTCCTGCAGGTGGGCCGCGCCCCTCGGGTGGACATAGACCTTCGCCCCGTGCCGCGCCAGGCGCCAGGCGGAGCCCGCGTGGTCCAGGTGGATGTGGGTCACAAAGACGTGGCGGATGTCCGCCATGGCGAAGCCCTGGGCGTTCACCGCCGCCTCCAGGTTGCCGTAGAGCGACTCGGGCCCCGTCTCCACCAGGGCCGGTCCCTCCGAGGTCTGCACCAGGAAGGCCGCCACCGTGCCCTCGGCCTGGAAGTGCAGGTCCAGCGTCGTCACAGGTCCCAGCGCATCAGCCTTGGTCATCGTCACTCCCGGGGTGTCTGAAGGCCATCCTACTGCCGGAGCGGGCGCCGCGAAACCGTTGCTGGAAGCGGCCCGCGCTCAGGTGCGGACCCGGACCAGGAGCCAGGTGATGCACCCGCAGGCGCTGAAGGCGACGCCCACGACCACCACGCCCAGCCACCCGAAGCGGCTGTAGGCGGACGCGGAGGCCAGGGAGCCCGCGGCGCCGCCGATGAAGTAGCTGGTCATGTAGGCGGCCGTGAGGCGGTTCCGCACCTCGGGGCGGAGGCGGTAGATGGCGGTCTGGTTGCTGATGTGCACCGCCTGGACGGCCAGGTCCAGGAGCAGCACGCCCACCAGGAAGGCCGCCAGGGAGTGGCGGGCGAAGGCCAGGGGCAGCCAGGAGCAGAGGAGGATGGCCAGCGCCGAGGCGGTGACCAGGTCGCCCCGGCCGCGGTCGGCCTGGCGGCCCGCGCCGGAGGCGGCCAGGGCCCCGGCGGCGCCCACCAGCCCGAAGAGCCCGATGGTGCCCGGGCTGAACCGGTAGGGCGGCGCCGCCAGCAGGAAGGCCATGGAGGTCCAGAAGACGCTGAAGTTCGCGAAGGCGCAGGCGCCCAGCAGGGACCGGAGGCGGAGGACCGGCTCCTCCCGAAACAGGGTGGAGATGGAGTGAATCAGCCGGGGATAGGACAGGGCCACGGGCTGGTGGTGCCGGGGCAGGACCTGGCGCAGCACAACGGCCATGAGGACCATGGCCCCGGCGCCGACCCAGTAGACCGTGCGCCAGCCGCCCAGGGGGGTCAGGGCCCCCGCCACCGTGCGGGCGAAGAGGATGCCCAGGAGCAGGCCGCTCATGATCGTGCCCACCACCTTGCCCCGCTCCTCCGGCGCCGCCAGTGTGGCCGCGAAGGGCACCAGGATCTGGGCCACCACGGAGAACAGGCCCGTGAGGGCGGTGCCCACCAGCAGCATGCCGATCCCCGGGGCCAGGGCGATGGCCAGGAGGCCGGCCGCGGCCAGGAGGGTCATGGCCACGATGAGGCCCCGGCGCTCGAACAGGTCGCCCAGGGGGACGATCAGGAGCAGGCCCGCGGCATAGCCCACCTGGGCCGTGGTGACGATGATCCCGGCCTTGGGGACGGACAGGCCCAGCTCCCGGGCCATGGTGGGCAGCAGGGGCTGGGCGAAGTAGTTGCTGGCCACCGCCAGGCCCGTGGCCGTGGCCATGAGCAGCACCAGCGCGGGGGAAAGCGCGTGCGGAGCCGGGAGTGGCTCGGGATCGGACGACTTGGCCATGGGCCTAAGGGTCTCACTTTTTTCAGCTTCCGGAGGGATCCCTTTCCCCGCCAAAGCAGGCCTGGCGCGGGGTCGGCAGGGGGGGCCGCATCTCCTCTGCCCCTCGAAAGCGACTGGACTCTGACCGCAACCGCTGCTTTACTTGGCCTCGTGGCCGCACTGGTCCAGCGAATTCTCGAAAATTAGTGAACACCTCAGACCCAAAGTCTGAGACATTTGGCAGCGAACACGTTTCTCCCGCTCCTGCTACAACCCTCTCACAGCGCCCGTTGGCGCTTCTTTCAAGGAGGCCACCTTGGCCGATTCCATTTCCCTCCGCGACCTCGCCGATCAGCTTGCGGCGAAGCTCGAAGTCTCCAAGAGCGCTGCCTACGAAGCCCTGGGCGACGCCTTCGGCACCATCAACGCCTGCGTCGGCAAGGGCGGCAAGGTGGCGATCTTCCAGTTCGGCAGCTTCTACCAGAAGAGCCGCAAGGCCCGCACCGGCCGCAACCCCCAGACTGGCGCCGCCATCAAGATCGCTGCCAGCAAGAGCGTGGGCTTTAAGCCCTCGAAGGCCGCCGCCAAGGCCAAGGCCAAGCCCGCGAAGAAGGCCGCCAAGAAGTAGCTCGCTTTTTTTCTGAACAAACAGCCCCGGCCCCCAAGGCCGGGGCTGTTTGCTTAGGCGGAAAAGAAAGTTCCTCACACATCAGCTCGACAGAAGAAACCTACCATCGCCTTCGCGCCGGCTCGACTTCCGGTGAAGCCCTTGGGGGCGTGAGCGGCCACACTCACGCAGAGGCGATTTCAGCTTTTCCTGAGGTGCCCGATACACGGAGCAGAGCCCTGTTTCGTGGTGTTGGACTGCCGTGCACCGCGCCGGGGCCGGGAGGGACAATCATGACCTTCGTACAGTTCTCCGAGGATCTCCATCTCGGTCACGCCTTGATCGACAGCCAGCACGCCTCCCTCTTCGAGGCCGTGAACCAGCTGCATGACCTCATGCTGGCCGGCACCTCCCGCCAGCAACTCGGTCGCGTGCTGGCCTTCCTGCGCAGCTACACGGTGGAGCACTTCGCCACCGAGGAGGCCTTCATGGCCGAGACAGACTATCCAGAGATGTCGGCGCACAAGGCCCAGCACGATGACCTCGTACGCCAGGTGCAGGAGCTGGAGGAGAAGCACACCGCCGGGTCCCTGACCATCTCCATCACGGTTATGACCTTCCTCCGAGACTGGCTGGCCCAGCACATCTCTGTGGACGACCGCAAGCTCGCCCAGCACCTCCAGGCGCGCTGAGCGAAAATTCGGTACCCCGTAATCAAAGGATGGCCAAAGGGCTTTGCCACCAAGACACCAAGAAGGACTGCACATCGCCAACCTTGCCGTTCTTGGTGCCTCGGTGTCTCCCCTGAAAATACCCCCACCAGAACAGTACTGATCACCGCCAAGACGCCAAGAGCGCCAAGAATGCATGGCCCCTTGGGCGGGGCCACCAGGCACGCATCACAAGGGGGCAGGCGCTCTGACAGCACGGGTTGTATCCCGGGGGCGCCGAAGCCTACTCCCCCGAAACCAGCAGCGGTTCCCGGATGGCGGAGAGCCGCGCGAAGTTCCGCAGCTTCTGGAGGTGGGCCGTCTGCAGGAGCGTGCCTTCGGGGATGACCAGCAGGCCCGTCATCGTCTCCACATCCGCCCGCAGGATCTGCCCCACCTTCAGCTCCAGGGAACCGACCTCCCGGGGCTCGCTGGAAGACAGGCTCTCCCCGGACCGCCCGAGGCAACGGCCCATGGCCTGCAGCACCTCTTGGTCGTACCAGGTGCGCCGCACCGCCATCTCCGCCAGCACGCTCGAGTCGGTCCCGCCCCAGGTGCGCTGCAGCTCAAAGTCCCACACGGCGCGCAGGATCCGGCCGGACAGCGGGATCTGATCGCCCCTCAGATCATCGACCGGGAAGCCGGTGCCGTTGTAATTCTTGTTCATGTACTGGAGCGCCTCGGCGACCTGCTCCAGGCGGGGGATGTGGCAGATCAACTCGGCCCCGATCTGAGGGATCTGGTTGGCCAGCTCCCGCTCATGGCTGTTCAGGAAGGCGCCGCTCTGGATGCGGTTCGCGACGCTCCGGGGCAGGGTGAGGATGCCGATCTGGGACAGCACCGAGGCGATGCCCAGGATCCAGGGATTCTCCAGCGCCATCTCCCGACCCACCTCCTCGGCCAGGTCCGACATGGCCTGGGCCCGCCCGAAGGCGAGGGGGTCCAGCATGGCCAGCAGGTCCACCAGCATGCGGATGGCGCCCTTGAGGGTGTCCTGCAGCAGGGACCGCTCCGACATCAACAGCTCGTGCTGCCGCAGGGCCTGCTCCAGGGTCCGGCCCAGCAGCGCGGCGTCGCAGGGCTTGTGCAGGAAGCGGAAGATGGCGCCTTCGTTGACGGCGTCGATGGCGGACTGCTGGTCCGAGTTGCCCGTGAGCATGATACGCACGGTGTCGGGGCAGGCCACCCGGGCCCGGGCCAGGAGATCGAGACCGTCCATGCCCGGCATCCTCAGGTCGGCCACCAGCACCGCATAGGGGCCCTCGGTCTCCAGGAGGACCAGGGCCTGCTCTGCCCCCGGCGCGGTCTCCACCGTGAAGCGCTTGCGCAGCACCCGGGCGTAGCCCGCCAGCAC
Source organism: Holophagaceae bacterium (assembly GCA_013334395.1). Taxonomy (GTDB): domain Bacteria; phylum Acidobacteriota; class Holophagae; order Holophagales; family Holophagaceae; genus Geothrix. The sequence goes on from JAAXXS010000005.1 coordinate 48,422, forward strand.
GTCGGGCTCATCATCCACCAGCAGGATTTTCGGGTTCATGGATTCCCCTGTTGCAGCACTGCCACACTCGCCGCCCGCCAGGCCCCCAGGCGCTCGCGGATCCAGGGCCGCCGCAGCAGCACCGGGTCGAAATCGGCCGCACCGAAGAGCACCGAGTCCCCCACCGCGCCCCCGCAGATCACATCGGCCACGTGGACAGCCAGGGCCGGGCTGAAGGCCTCCCCCGCGATGGCCAGCGGCTGGTGGTGCAGGCTCACGATCTCCAGGAGGTGGGCAGGCAGCCCCCAGAGCCCCAGAAGGTAGGCGCCGACCTCCGCGTGGGAGACGCCGAACACCCACGCCTCGGCCGTCATCAGCGGCTCTGTCTTCGCCTGGACCGTCTCCGCCACCTGGTCATAGAGGTCGGGAAAGCTCGAAGCCAGGATGAGCACCCCCACATCGTGGAGGAGTCCCCCCGCATAGGCCTCCCGCTGGTGCGCCGGGGACAAGCCCTCCAGCTGGGCAATGGTCCTGGCCACCCTGGCCACGGCCAGGCTGTGCCGCCAGACCTCCGCGACCTGGAAGATCCGGGTGGGGAGGGGACTCGACGCCTCGAAGATGCCGTTGGACAGCACCAGGGTCCGCACGATCTCGACGCCCAGGTAGGCGACAGCTTCCTGCGGATCCGCGACCACTTTCCGCATGCCGAAGAAGGCGCTGTTCACCAGCTTGAGGGTCTTGGCGGTCATCCCGGGATCCCGCTGGATGATGGCGCCGAGCCGCCGGGCATCGACCTCGGGCCGGGCCAGGGCCTCCCGCAGGTCGAGGCAGACTTCCGGCGCACTGGGCAGGCGGTCGATGGTGCCGATCACCCGCTTCACCTCCACGTCCATCAGGCCGCCCGCCAGCTGGCAGGCGTTCTTCACCAGGGCCTTGAGGTACTCGGGGTCGCAGGGCTTCGAGATGAACTGGTGGGCCACCCCCACACACTGGGAGACAAGCTCCTTGTCCGCGTGGCCGGAGAGGACCATGCGCACAGTCGCCGGGTGGCGGCGGACCACCTCCTTCAGCAGCTCGGCGCCGTTCATCATGGGCATGAGCATGTCCGAGACGATGACATCGACGGGCTGGACCGCCATGTGCTCCAGGGCCTGGGCGCCGCTCTCCACGAAGACCATGTTCCACTCTCCGCGCTGGGGCCGCAGGGTCCGCTGGAGGCCTTGCAGCACCATGGGCTCGTCATCGACGAAGAGGATCTGTTGCTTGGACATGAGGGCCTCAGTGGATGGAGTCGGGCCTGGGCAGCGGGAGGAAGATCCGGAACGTGGTGCCCCGGCCCGGAGCCGTCTCGAAGAGAATCCAGCCGCCGTGGTGCTCGACCACGATCTTGTGGACGATGGCCAGCCCCTGCCCCGTGCCCATGCCCGCAGGCTTGGTGGTGAAGAAGGGCTCGAAGATGCGCTGCTGGATCTCCCGGGGGATGCCCGGCCCATCGTCCTGAACGGCGATCTCCACCTCGCCTGGGTGAAGCCGCGTCCGCACGGTGATCTTCCCATAGGCCCCAGCGGCAGCCCGCGTGGGCGAGGCGCCGATGGCGTGGGCGGCATTCACGATGAGGTTGAGAACCACCTGGCTCACCTCACAGGGGAAACACGGCACCCGCGGCACGTTGACGTCGAAGTCGACCTCCAGCGTGGCGGAGTACTTCCACTCGTTCTGCGACACCAGGATCGTGGTGTTGATGGTGTGGTGCAGGTCCGTCAGCGTCTGCACATCCGCCGAGGGGTGCGAAAAGTTCTTCATGGCACTGACGATGTTCGAAATCCGTCCCACCCCATCGAGGCTCTGCTGGATCGCCTTGGGGATTTCGACGCCGAGGTAGTCCAGGTCCGAGTGCGCCATGCTGTCCAGGGCCTTCTGGGCAGCTTCGCCCGCAGGCCCGCCCATGCCCTGGATCTCCAGGAGGTGGGCCATGAGCTTACCGATGAGGGCGAAGGACTCGCCGAAGGAGTCCCGGAGGAAGGTGGTGTTGTCCCCAATGAACTGGGTCGGCGTGTTGATCTCGTGCGCGATGCCCTGGGCCAGGCGGCCGAGCATCTGCAGGCGGGACAGCCCCACGGGTCCGAGGCCTTCGAACCAATCGCCGGACTCGACCTGCGCCCGCCCCACGATGACCCGGTCTGCACACACGACCGCTTCCGCCGGAGGGAACGGTACCGACTCATCCGGGCTCATCGCCCAGGGAGCTTCGACACCCATCAGAGCCTTCCCCATTGCTGTCCCCCGGAGCTTCCGCCTAGGGGATGCATCGGCGCCCGGGAGGCCCTTCTTGGGCGTGGAAAGGAGGTGTCCAGACTTTTGTTTCTGGTGCCCCAGAGGTCCGCTGGGTCAGGGGCCGTTCAGCGCAGCAGGTCGCCGCCGGCTCCCGCGGCATCCGCCTCGATCAGGTGCAGGCAGACCTCCTCGCCCTCCAGATCGAAGCGGGCCTGGCAGGGGTGCTCCGGCAGGAGGCTGGCCAGCTGACCCAGGTCGGTGACGCCGGACCCGAGCAGCTCCAGCAGGACGTGCGGATCGTGGTGGAAGGAGGCCAGACATGGCAACGCATCCGGGGCCTCCAGCAGCGCGCCGGAGCGGCCGAAGTAGGTGACCAGGTCCGCTGCCACGGGACCCTCCCCGCGGCCCTGGAAGCAGTGGTCGAAGAAGGCCACCTGCAGGGTGGTGGTATCCGGCTCCGGATGGGCCCCCGAGAACGCCGCGAAGCGCTCGAACAGCTCCGACGGACTCAGGTCCAGCGCCTCGAGCAGCAGGGCGAACCAGGGCACCGCCCGCCCCAGGTTGTAGAGCCGGTCGCAGGCCGCTGCGAGTTCGGCCGCCGCTGCCATGTCTGCGGCGCTGAAGGTGGGCGAGGCCAGCACGGTGTAGGGGGTCTCCGACAGGTGCTGGAGGCCGAAGCCCGGCGCCGTGTCCTGCAGCCGCGTGCCCGGCAGCACCGACAGGGGGAAGATGTCCACGTGGTTGGGCGCGAGGCTGAAGGTGAAGTCCAGGCTGGCGCGGAAGCCCGCCAGCGTGTCGCCGGGCAGGCCGTAGATGAGGTCGAAGCCGTAGGTGGCCCCGGCCTCGTGCAGCAGCAGCACCTTGGCCTCGAAGTCTTCGGGATCGATGGTCCGGCTGATGCGGCGCAGCACCGCGTCATCGGCGCTCTGCAGGCCGATCTGGAGGGTGCAGCGCAGGGAGGCGAAGAGCTCCGCGAGTTCCTCGTCGATGAACTCGCTGCGGAGCTCGAAGAAGAAGTGGATGGCCGGGGCCTCGGCGGCGATGAGGCGGAGGATGGCCTTGGCCTGGCGCGGGTCGAAGTTGAAGGTGGGATCCAGCACGAAGACCTGGCTGACGCAGCAGGCCTCGAAGTGCCGCAGCTCCGCCTGCACGCGGTCCATGGGGACGCGCCGGGTGCCCGCAGTGCCCCGGGACTCGAAGCAGAAGTCGCAGCGGAAGGGGCAGCCCCGGGACAGCTCCCAGAGCATGCCGGAATAGGCCGAGGGATCCAGCGTGCCATCCAGGTAGGGCGAGGGCAGGCTGCCCAGATCCTGCACCAGCCCGGGCCGGATGCCGCGCCGCACCACGTCGAGGGAATCGCCCCGCAGGAGGGCGCCCACCACCGCGACGAGGAGCTCCTCGCCCTCGCCCGGCAGCACCAGATCCAGCCACCCCTCGGCCAGCATGCCCGCCGGGTCGGCGCTGGCCTCGGCGCCCCCGGCGAAGAGCAGCAGCGAGGGCTTGCGGGCGCGCAGGATCAACGCGATCTCGCGGCCGAGAGCCCGGTTCCAGACATAGAGAGAGAGGCCCACGCCGTCGGGGTCCGAGGCCAGGATCTGGTCCGCGCACTCCGCGGCCGACTGCTGCAGGAAGAGATCCAGGACCCGGGTCTGCACGGTGTCGGGGCAGGCCCGCTTCAGCGCCGAGGCCAACATGGCCGGGCCCAGGGGCACGGCCCGGGGCGAGGCTTCGAGGTGGATGGCGGCGAGGACCAGCTGCATGCGGGCTTCCCGGTGGCGCGACCGCAACCCGGGAGTGGGCGCCGGTCGACCTGTTCCATCATGCCGGTGGAGTCCATCCGCCGTCTGGACTACCTTTTTCAGGGGCCCCACGACCCGCTTCTCTTCGGACGGCCCCTCGAGCTCTGGAGCGACCATGCACCCCCGACCCCACACCCTCCCCCCCGCCGCCAGGGCCGCCTTGCTGGCCCTGAGCTCGCTGTCCCTGCTGGGCGCAGCGGGTCTCCCCTCTGAAGAGGGCAAGCCGACCGGGAAGACTGTGCTCACCCGCGTGGCCGAGGACAATCGCAAGCGGGAGGTGACCCTGAAGGGCGACGTGAAGCTGGACGCCGCCGCCCCGCAGCCCGTCACCGTCGCGGGGGACGGCGCCTTCATCGTCAAGGAGGAGCAGGCCGGGAAGGTCCGACGCTATGTCGCCACCGCCGACAAGCGCAGTTACTCCGTGGACGGCAAGGAGCAGCCCCTGGACGCCGAGACCGAGGCCTGGCTGCGGGAGGCGGTGCGGGGCGTCGCCAAGCACAGCCCCGAGGGCGGCAAGGGCCGGGTGGTGGAGCTCCACCGTCAGCACGCGGAAGGCGAGCCAGACCACGCCGGGCATCCGGCTCCGGGCGGCCCCGAGGGCAGAAAGGTTCGTGTGGAAGTCCTGAAGGGCACGGGTGACGGCCCCGCCACCGTGTTCATCCACCGCGAAGGGAACGGCGGAGAGACCCTCGAGAAGCACCTGAAGATCGTCACCGAGGGCGACGGCCCCGAGGGCTGCGACGGCTGCGGGCCCAGGGGACACGCTGCGATGAAGCGTCCGGCCATGCGGCCCCCGGTCCCGGGCCACCACCCCGGCATGGGCCTGCCCTGGGGCCCGCGGCCTGGCCAGCTGCCACCCGACCAGGCCGTGCTCCAGGCCGAGGTGGCCGCCCTGCAGGCCGAGCTGAAGCTGCTGCAGGCGCGCCTCAACCAGCTGCAGAAGGCCCTGAGCGCCGCGCCAAAGGTGACCAAAGGCCGAGGCGCTGTGCCGCCGCCGCCCCTGCCCCCACCTCCGCCGCCCCCGGCGCATTGAGCGCCCGGACCCAACGCGCCGTCATGCCCCCGTGAGAAAAGATCAGCCACCGATGAACACCGAGAAAAGCGGATAAACACCGATAAAGACAACTGAAGGATTAACCACAAAGGGGCACAAAGAAAGGCCTGGCTCCCCGGGCGAGATCACCTGTTCTGCCGGGGCTGCGCGGGAAAGGGCCTTCGTCCGGTGATTCCAGGATGGATTGTGTCCCGCCCCGCATGGGCCCGCCGGAGGCGGCTTCCGGCTGCGCCGGAAGTCATCCAGGTGTGCCACGGCCGCGCCCCCCAAAAGGCGCGGCCGTGGCACATCTGGATAGAGCCCATGCTCCGGTGCGCTGTCCTCAGTGGGCCTCGTCCCTGAAAGCAGAAATGCTTTTAGCCGGGGATGGACGGGGATGAACGGGGATAAGGACTAGAACTCGGACCAGGAGGTTCAGCGGCTGCTTTTCATCCCCGTTCATCCCAGTTCATCCCCGGCCAGATAGCACTTCTCCTGGCTCGGCCCAGCCCACCCCTGCTCTTCTTTGTGCCCTTTGTGTTCTTTGCGGTTAACCGCTTTTTGCTTTTCTCTGCGGTTGAGCTTCCTGGCGGCACGACGCGGTCACAGCTCGCGCAGGAAGGCCTCGACGCGGTCCCAGTCGCGGGTCACGGGGAAGGGCGGCAGGGCGGCGCGGACCTGGGCGGCGTAGCGCTTGCCCAGGCGGTCCTCGCTGGGCAGCATCAGGCGCGGGTCCAGCACCGCCACCACGCCGCGGTCCGTGCGGGTGCGGATGAGGCGGCCGATGCCCTGCTTCAGCTTCAGCGTCATCTGCGGCACCTGGATGCCGATGAAGCCCAGGCCCTCGCGCAGGGCGTCGGCCTCGCGGATGCGGGCCTGCAGCACGGGATCGTCCGGCGGCGAGAAGGGCAGCGCGGACACGATCACCAGGCTGAGCGCCTCGCCGGGCATGTCCACCCCCTGCCAGAAGCTGGCGAGGCCCAGCAGCACCGCCGAGGGGGTGGTGCGGAAGCGGTCCAGCAGCTGGGTGCGCGAGAGGCCGTCGCCCTGCACGAAGAAGGTCAGCTCCGGCAGGGCCTCCTCCAGCCGGGGCCGGAAGGTGGCCAGCATCTTGCGGCTGGTGAACAGCACCAGGGCCCGCCCGCGGCTGGCCCGCAGCATACGCTCCATGGCCGCCAGGGAGGCCTCCACCCAGGCGGGATCGCCCACGCCGCCGCCGCCGGCGCGGCGCTCGGGCAGGCCCGGCGGCACGAAGAGCAGGCCCTGGGCCTCGAAGTCGAAGGGGCTCTCCACATGCTCCGCGGCCGCCACCTCGGGCCGGGTGAAGCCCAGGCGCAGGCCCAGGCCGTTGAAGCCGCGACCATCCCGCAGGGTGGCGCTGGTGAGCACCACGGTCTCGAAGCCGCGTCGCACGTGCTGGTGGAAGAAGGGCCGGATGTCCACGGGGTTGGACTTGAAGTGGACCAGGTTCGGGCCTTCGCGGTTCAGCGTGGACACCCAGCCGTCGGGCTGCGCGAAGATCTGCTCCATGCGCGCGAAGGCGGTGCCCACGCGCTCGGCGAGGCGCATCCACACCGGGTTCTCGGGATCGGCCGAGGCGAGCCGACGGGTCTCCTGCAGCAGGGGATGCCCCGCCTCCACCCAGCCGCCCACCGCATCGGCCAGGGCCTTCATCTCGGGTCCCGGGGCCAGCAAGGGCAGCACGCCGCCGTCCATGGGCACCCAGCCCAGCAGGTCCGCCCAGGAGCGCTCCCAGGGCGCCAGCGCCACGGTCAGGCCCGCGCCGGCGCCCTTGGCCGCCTCGCGCAGGTCCGTGAAGAGCAGGTTCATGGCGCGGCTGGACCAGGCCTCGGCACAGCTCTCTGTGAGCTGCTCCTCCAGGTCGTGGGCCTCGTCCAGGATCAGCACCGGCGCGTCCGGCAGCACCTGACCGAAGGCGGACTCGCGCAGCACGCGGTCCGCCATGAGCAGGGCGTGGTTCACGATGATGAGGTCGGCCTCGGCCACCTCCTGGCGGAGCTTCGTGAGGTGGCAACTCTCGTAGCTCGGACACTGGCGGCCGGTGCAGCGCTCGGCCCTGGCGTTGACCTTGTCCCACAGGGGCGACTCGCCCTCGCCGAAGCGCCCCAGGCCCTCGCGATCCCCGTCCGGGGTGGTGGGGGCCCAGCGCTGCAGGGCCAGCCAGAGCTGCTGGTCCGCGCGGGTGAGCTCCACCGCCGCGTCCGTGGACACCGCCTCCCAGGCCACCTTGCAGAGGTAGTTGGCGCGGCCCTTGGCCAGCACGGCCTTGATGGGGCGCTCCAGGATGCCGGCGGCCCGGGGCACGTCCTCCTCCAGCAGCTGGCGCTGGAGCTGCTTGGTGCGGGTGGCCACCAGGATGGGCTTGGGTCCCGCCGCCAGGGCCGGCACCAGGTAGCCCAGGCTCTTGCCGGTGCCCGTGCCCGCCTCCACAGCCTGGATCACCGCCTCGGGCCGGGCCTCGGCCTCGCCGCCCTGGTCGCGCCACCGCTGGAACAGCGCCGAGGCCTCCCGCACTGCGTCATGGACCAGCTCGGCCATGCGCCGCTGGCCCGGCCGGTCCTCGGCCCCGGGAAAGCAGGCGAAGATCCGTCCCTCCGGGGGGGCGAAGAAGCGGTCCATGGGATGAGCCAGGGGCTCGGGGGTGGTTCGGGTCATGAGCCTTCAGTGTGGGCCAGAGGCGGAAAAAGGGCGAATGGAATGACGCCCCGCCGCCCTGCCCGCCCGCTCATTTGTGGTAGTCCTTGCCCCGCAGGATGGTGAAGGCCCGGTAGAGCTGCTCCAGGAACATGGCCCGGCTCAGCTCGTGGGGGAAGGTCATGGGCGACAGGCTCATCTGCTCGGGGAGGTCCCGCTTCAGGCCGGGGTCGAAGCCGTGGCTGCTGCCCAGGACGAAGGCCAGGCTGTCGCCCCGGTCCATGCGGACCGCCAGCCACTGCGCGAAGGCCTCGCTGTCCCGCAGCTTCCCCTCCGGCGTCAGCAGCACGGCACACTTGATCCCCGCCAGCTTCGACCGCAGCCGGTCCGCCTCGTCCTTGAGCTGCCGGGCCGGATCGCCCTTCCCCTCGGGCAGCTCGGTGACGGTCATCCGGGCGTAGGACCGGAGCATGTCGAGGTAGTGGCCCTGCAGACCACGACAGGGTTCCAGGCGCAAACGGCCGAATGCGAGGAGGGAGATGGGATACATGATCCCATTGTGATGAATATCCCTTGGCAGCGCTCGGGGAAGGTACCACCATCCTCTTGGTTCCGATTTCAAGGAGGTCCACCATGCGCCGATCCCTGCTGTTCTCCCTCGCCAGCCTGCTGCTTGTGCCCGCTTTCATCGGCTGCGGAGGCGACCCGGTGCCCACCTCTGCCCCGGAGCCCGCCAAGGACCCCGCGGCCATCCTCAGCCACCTGCAGTACCTGTCCGTGCGCAAGGACTACAAGACCGCCGCCGTGATCACCCCCATCACGCCCAACGTGGTCTATCCCGGCGCCATGAACCTGCACAACAATGCCAAGCAGATGGGCCTCACCCTGACCCCCGAGGAGCTCAAGGGCCTGGGCATCGAGCACCTGGCGGCCAAGATCGACGCCCTGCCCGGCGGCCCCACTGACGATTACCCGGTCAAGGATGCCCGGCTGGCCTACAACGCCGGCATCTACCGCACCCTGAAGGGCATCACTCCCAAGTCCTGGGCCAAGATGACCCACATGGGCATCACCGACAACCTGGCCGCCGCCCAGTTCGGCCTGACCGGCGTCAAGGACATGGCCCTGGGCTTCGACGGCACCAAGGTCCTCACCGTCAGCTGCGTCAAGATGCCCAGCGGCGCCTGGGGCATCACCTACATCCGCTACGAGATCGGCCTCAAGGGCCTCAAGCAGGACTGAGCTCTTCCTCTCTCGTCTTTCCGCCTAACCCCAAAGCCAGGAGGCCCGCCTCCTGGCTTTGGGGTTTTTCACGCAAGGCGGGGGGGGGAACGGGCCTCTCCAGCGGTCCGGCACCATACTGGGGGAGCTGGGGACAGGAACACCGCGAGGTGGTTATGACCAGGCACGCGAACCTCTTCGAGAACGTGAACCGGCAGTTTGACGCTGCCGCCGACATCCTGGGCCTGTCCCTGGAGCTCCGGGAGCTGCTGAAGACGCCCTACCGCGAGATCACGGTGGCCATGCCCCTGCGCATGGAGGACGGCACCCTGCGCGTGTTCAAGGGCTACCGCGTCCAGCACAACGGGGTGCGGGGCCCCCAGAAGGGCGGCATCCGCTACCACCCGGACCTGGACCTGGATGACGTCCGGGCCCTGGCCAGCCTCATGACCTGGAAGACCGCCGTGGTGAATGTCCCCTTCGGCGGCGCCCGGGGCGGCATCGCCTGCGATCCCGCCAAGCTGTCCCTGCACGAGCTGGAGATGCTCACCCGCCGCTACATCTCCAAGATCTCCATGGTGCTGGGCCCCACCCGCGACGTGCCGGCCCCGGACCTGAACACCAACGCCCAGACCATGGCCTGGGTGCTGGACGAGTACGGCCGCAAGAACGGCTACCAGCCCGCCTGTGTCACCGGCAAGCCCCTGGAGCTGGGTGGCAGCCAGGGGCGGCATGCGGCCACGGGCAAGGGCCTGGCCATCTGCGCCCGGGAAGCCTGGGAGGGCGTGCTGGGCGGCACCCTGCAGGGGGCGACGGTGGCCCTCCAGGGCTTCGGCAACGTGGGCAGCCACGCCGCCACTTTCCTCCACGAGGCCGGCGCCAAGGTCACCGCCGTGGCGGATCTCCATGGCGCCGTGCGGGCGCCCGGGGGCCTCGACATCCCCGCCCTCCGCGCCCATGCCCATGCCAACCGGGGCTCCGTGGCCGGCTTCCCCGGCGGCGAGGCCTTCGAGCCCGCGGCCCTCTGGGAGCACCCCTGCGACATCCTCATTCCCGCGGCCCTGAGCGGCGTGCTCACCCGGGAGACCGCGCCCCTGGTGCAGGCGCGGCTGGTGCTGGAAGGCGCCGACGCCCCCACCACCCCCGAGGCCGACACCATCTTCCAGGCCCGGGGCATCCCCGTGATCCCCGACATCCTCGCCAACGCCGGCGGCGTGACGGTGTCCTACTACGAGTGGGTGCAGAACCTCCAGCAGCTCTTCTGGGACGAGGCCGAGATCTTCAGCAAGGAGGAGAAGGTGCTGGTGCAGGCCTTCGCCGAGGTCCGTGAGCGGGTCCTCGCCCACCACTGCAGCTGGCGCACCGCCGCCCTCGTGCTGGCCCTGGAGCGCGTCAAGAAAGCCAACGAGCTGCGCGGGTGGTAGGCGATCATGGAGCCTGACCAAGGATCTCCATGCGCCTCATCGCCCAGTACACCCTCACCCCCGAAGAAGCCCTGCGCGGCACGCGGGCGTTCAAGCGCCTGTGGTACTACGTGTCCGTGGGCTCCGGGCTGCTGCTGCTGCTCATGGCCTATGCCAGCAACCAGATGGGCGCCCGCGGGCAGGGGCTCTTCATGGCCGTGAACGCCCTGCTGCTGCTGGTCATGCCCGAGGCCGTCCTCCGCTGGGCCCGCTACCGCCGCGGGACCCAGGCCTACCCGCCCATGGAGGTGGAGCTGGACGACGAGGGCCTGACCCTGCGCACCGAGGCCACCGCGGGCAACCTGGCCTGGTCCGCCTTCTCCGGCATCCAGCGGCACAGCGGCTTCTGGATCTTCCGCGTCAGCCACTCCCAGGCCATCCTCGTGCCCGAGCGGGCCATCGAGGCCACCGTCGAGCTGGAGGCCTTCCTGCGCAGCCGGAAGCTGCTGAAGGGATGAAGCTGGCATCCTGGGAGTCCTGAAGGGGACCGCCATGCCCTACGTGAACATCCGCATCACCCGCGAGGGTGCCACGCCAGCCCAGAAGGCCGCGCTGATCCAGGGCGCCACCCAGCTGCTGGTGGACGTCCTCGGCAAGAACCCCCTGACCACCGTCGTCGTCATCGACGAGGTGGACACAGACAACTGGGGCATCGGCGGCGAGACCATCACCGCGCGGCGCCAGCAGGGAAAGTAGCCCCGGCCCTTGCGGACCCCCGTTTCGACCCCCATACTCAACCTCCGCCCGTTCCGGGCCCTCGAGGGGGCAGGCCGAGCGGTTCCAGACCACTGGGGGTGACCGGTTTCGACAGGTCGTGATCCAGGTGTCCGGTGCAGGCGGGGGTTGGACGGATGGCCCCCTTATCAATCCGCCCAAACCAAACTGCCAACGATAACTTCGAACTGGCTCTCGCTGC
>JAAXXS010000250.1 GCA_013334395.1 Holophagaceae bacterium
GGGGGGTAGCCTTCCGGCCGTGGGGGACGCGACCCTTGGGGGCGAGGTGGCCGGGGTCCCTCGGGGCGGGGCGGCCGGGACCCTTCCGGGCGGGGCGGGCGAGGGCCTTCGGGCCGGGGCGGACGCGGGCCCTCGGGCCTCGGAGGACGGGGCCCCTGGGGCCGGGCGCCTTCGGGGCGGGGCGGGCGGGGCTGGCCCCCCTCGGGCCGGGCCGGGCCGCGGCGGTGGTGGCGCGGCTGGGGCTGGGCGGCACCTTCCGGGGCAGGCAGCAGGGCCTTGATGGACAGCGCGATGCGCTTGGCCTCCAGGTCCACGGTGAGCACCTTCACCTTCACGGCCTGGCCCACGCTGAGGGCGTCCGCGGGGTTCTTCACGTAGCGGTGCGCGATCTCGGACAGGTGCACCAGGCCGTCCTGGTGGACGCCCACATCCACGAAGGCGCCGAAGTCCGTCACGTTGGTGACGATGCCCTGCAGCTCCATGCCCGCTTCCAGGTCGCTGGGCTTGTTGACACCCTCGCGGAAGGCCACCACCTCGAAGCGCTGGCGGGGATCGCGGCCGGGCTTCTTCAGCTCGTCCAGGATGTCCTTCACGGTCTCAAGGCCAGAGCGGTCGTCCAACAGCAGCTTGGGGTCCAGGGCGTCCAGCACCACGTCGTTGCCGAGCAGCTCGGTCACGGTCTTGCCGGTCAGCTGGCAGATGCGCTGTACCACCGGGTAGCTCTCGGGGTGCACGGCCGAGGCGTCCAGGGGATCCTCGCCCTCGCGGATGCGCAGGAAGCCCGCGGCCTGCTGGAAGGCCTTGGCGCCGAAGCGGCTGATCTCCAGGAGCTGCTCGCGGCGCTTGAAGGCGCCGTGCTCGAAGCGGTGCGCCACGATGCCCTTGGCCAGGCTCTCGCCGATGCCGGCCACGTAGGCCAGCAGCTTGTAGGAGGCGCTGTTCAGGTCCACGCCCACCCGGTTCACGCAGCTCTCCACCACGTCATCGAGGCCCTTCTTGAGGGAGGTCTGGTTCACATCGTGCTGGTACTGCCCCACGCCGATGCTCTTGGGATCGACCTTGACCAGCTCCGCCAGGGGATCCTGGAAGCGGCGGGCGATGCTCACGGCGCCGCGCACGGTGACGTCGTGTTCCGGGAACTCCTCCCGGGCGATGTCGCTGGCGGAGTAGACCGAGGCCCCGGCCTCGCTCACGGTGACGCAGATCAGGCCCTCGCGGCCGGTCTCCTTCAGCCACTCGCGGATGAAGGCCTCCACCTCGCGGCCGCCGGTGCCGTTGCCGATGGCGATGGCTTCCACGGGGGTCTCGGCGCAAAGCTTTTCAAGGATCGCGCGGCTGCCGTCCAGGTCGCGCTTGGGCTCCAGGGGATAGATCACGCTGTTCTGCACCAGCTGGCCCAGGCGGTTGATCACCACCAGTTTGCAGCCGGTGCGGATGCCCGGGTCCACGCCCAGGGTGCACAGCTGGCCCGCGGGGGGCGCCAGCAGCAGGTGGTCCAGGTTGAGCTGGAAGACCTTGATGGCCTCGCTGTCGGCCTTCTTCTTGGCCTCGTAGCGCACCTCGGACTCGATGGCGGGGGCCAGCAGGCGGTCGTAGGCATCGCCCGCCACGTCGTGCAGGAAGCGGCGGTAGCCACTGCCCGGGTCCACCTGGATCCTGGCGACCAGCTGGGTGACGTAGACCTCGCGGTCCACGATCAGCTTCACGGTCAGCACGTCCTCCTTCTCGCCCCGGCGCAGGGCGAGCAGGCGGTGGCTGGGGATCTTGCGGATGGGCTCGGAGAAGTCGAAGTAGGGCCGGAAGCGCAGGGCGGCCTGATCGGCCTTCCGCTCCTCGCGGATCACGGACTTCAGCACCCCGTGCTCGTGGAACTCCAGCCGCAGCCAGGCGCGGATGGCCGCGTCCTCGGAGAGGCGCTCGGCGAGGATGTGGCCCGCGCCTTCCATGCACTCGGAGGGGGCGCGCAGGCCATCCTCGTCCTTGATGAAGGGCTCGGCGATGAGGAAGGGGTCGGCGCCGCTGCCGTCGGTCAGCAGCGAGTCCAGCAGGGGCTCGAGGCCCCGCTCCTTGGCCGCCGTGGCCTTGGTGCGCTTCTTGGGCTTGTAGGGCAGGTAGAGGTCCTCGAGCTCGGCCTTCACCCAGGTGCGCTCGATCTTGGCCTGCAGCTCAGGGGTCAGCTTCTCCTGCTCGGCGATGGTCTTGAGCACGGTCTTGCGGCGGTCCAGCAGGTCCTTGTAGTAGGCGTGCCGGTCCTCCACGGCCCGGATGGCCACTTCGTCGAGGGAGCCGGTGGCCTCTTTGCGGTAGCGGGCGATGAAGGGCACGGTGTTGCCCTCCTCCAGCAGTGCCACGATGGCGGCGACGCCAGCGCGGGGGAGTTTGAGCTCCCGGGCCATGAGGTCGAGCACTTGATCCACACCTGCTCCTTGCTGCCCCCAGGTCGGGGGAAAAGGGGATGATACCAAGCTGGCGGTGATCTGGCTCCCGCGGGAGCTACAGGATCACTTTCCGCCGCTGGCCCGTGGGAGCCTGCTCCAGCGTCCGCAGCGCTTTCTGCCAGTGGTCCCGGTCGAGACCCGTGCCGATGACCACGGCCGCGCACTCCGAAGCACTGCCGTTCGTGCCCAGCGGCAGGGGCGATATCTCCAGGCGGCCGTCCGCCAGCTGGAAGGCCCAGCGGTCGCTGCCATCGGCCCGGGTGGCCCAGCCCGCGAAGGCGCAGACGCCCTTGGCGCGCAGCAGCTCGCCGCTGGCCGGCGGGGCGAGCAGCAGGGCCTCCAGGGCCGCAGGATCCAGGGGGTGGTCCCAGTGCAGGGTGAGGGACCGGGCCGCGGCGAAGCTGGCGCCCAGGGTGGGGGCCCAGCCCTCGGGCAGGGGGCGCACGTCGCCCAGCCAGGGGTCGGGGCTGCCCTCGGGAGCCACGCCATGCCGGGTGGCCACCAGGGGGATCTGCGGGAAGGCCGCGCGCAGCTCACTCTCCCAGGCCACCGCCGCGGAGGGATCGAGGTCGCCCTTGCTGAGCTGGATCAGGCTGGCCAGGGCCGCCTGTCGGTGCACCAGGGGCTTGGTCCTCAGGTGGTCCACCGGGGCGAGGCTCGAGAGCACCGTCAACAGCCCCGCCAGCCGCAGGCGACCGAGCAGCTCGGGCTCCAGCTCCAGGTCCAGCAGGTCCGTGGGATCGGCCAGGCC
>JAAXXS010000251.1 GCA_013334395.1 Holophagaceae bacterium
CTCCATGATGACGGGCGGCTTGGCGGGGTTCCAACAATGGTTGAGGGGGCCCGGGAAAGGGTTGCGGGCGGTCCCGATTGCTACCGCCCGAACCTGGATTTATGAGAGCGTGGTGGGGTGGACACCCTCGACCTCAGCTACCGCCTGGCCGTGTCCCTGGCCGGCGCCACGGCCCGGGCCTGCGCCCGGGGCCTGCCGGCGGCTTGGCGGCAGCGGCTGGAGGCGGACGCGCCCGAACTGCCCGCCGGGCGCTGGGTGTGGCTGCACGCGGTGAGTGTGGGCGAGCTGCTGCTGGCGGACGGGCTGGTGGGACGCCTGCGCGACGCGGGGCAGCGGGTGCACCTGAGCACCGGCACGCCCGCAGGCCTGGAGCTGCTGACCCGCCGCCTGCCGGGTTGGGACGATGGCACCGGCCGTGTCAGCGGCGGCGCCTTCCCCCTGGATGATCCTGCTGGCCTGGAAGCCTTCCTGCAGCGTCCGCCCGGGGCCTTCATCGCCCTGGAGACCGAGCTGTGGCCGGGGCTGCTGGAGGCGCTGGCGGCCCGGGGCATCCCGCGCCTCGTGGTCAACGGGCGCCTCACGGAGCGCTCCCTGGAGCGGGGCGGGCCCTGGCTCCGTCGTGCGGCGGCCCGGCTCACGCGGGTGGCGGCCCGGGACGAGGCCAGCGCCGAGGCCTTCCGTCGGCTGGGGGCGCCCGTGGTGGCCCTGGGCGGCAACCTGAAGGCCGATCTGCCGCCGCCTCGGCCCCTGCACAGCGGCTGGTATCGGCTGTGCGCAGGCTGGGCGGACGTTCCCATCGTGGTGGCGGGCAACACCGTGGAGGGGGAGGAAGAGCTCATCCTGGCGGCCTGGTCCGCGGCCCGGGCCCAGGTGCCGGGTCTCCGCCTGATCCTCGCCCCCCGGCAGCCCCGGCGCTTCGAGGCCGTGGCGGCGGACTTCGCCGCCCGGCGCCTAGCCTTCCACCGGGCCTCCGCGCCCTGGGACGAGGCCCGGATCTGGCGCGACGTGGATGTCCTGCTGCTCGACACCTTGGGTGAGCTGCCCGCCGCCTACGCCGAGGGCACCGTGGCCCTGGTGGCCGGGGGCTGGGCTGCGGAAGGCGGGCACAACCCCCTGGAGCCGGTCCGGGCCGGGGTGCCGACCCTGCTCGGGCCCGGTTTCGCGAACTTCCAGGATCTGGTGCCGCCCCTGGTGGCCTCGGGGCAGGTGGAGCCCGTGGCCGCCGGGCAACTTGCCGAGCGGCTGCAGGCAGTCCTGGGTCGTGCCAGCCTGCGGCCTGGCCCCCCGGCCGCCCTGCCGGAGGCCCTGACGGGCGCCCTGGAGCGCACCTGGAACCTGATTGCCCCGCACCTGCCCCCCGCTGGATAGAATCAGCCCAACGGAGCCCCCATGATCCGACGCGCGCCGCAGATCCTGCTGATCGACGATGACCCGGCGGTCCTGGACATGGTGCAGGCGGCCCTGGCCCACTTCGGCATGGAGGTGCACTCCTATCCGGACGCGGCCCAGGCCCTGGAGTTGCTGCAGAACCCCTCGGCCCCGGAGTTCGACCTGGTCATCAGCGACATCAACATGGAGGGCATCGACGGCTTCGAGGTCATCGACAAGGTCAAGACCACCCAGCCGCACCTGCCGGTGGTGCTGATGACGGGGCAGGCCTCCGTGGACTACGCCATCCGGGCCATGCGCATGGGCGCCTCGAACCTCTTCATGAAGCCCATCGCCCTCCGGGACATGGTGCAGAGCGTGTTCCACCTGGTGGACCTGCACCGGGACATCCGCATGGCGGACAGCGGCCTGCACGGGCTGGTGAACGAGCGGCGGCACTTCCTGTTCCGCTCGGACGAGGTGGAAATCTCCAGCCTGGTGCGCCACCTCACGGACCGGCTGGTGCCCATGGGCTTCGCCTCGGCCAACAACGCGGACGTCATTGCCATGGCCGTCCACGAGGCGCTGGTCAACGCCCTCGACCACGGCAACCTGGAGATGGAGTCCCGCATGAAGGGGGACCTCTTCATGGACGAGGACCCCTACCTCAAGCTGCGCTCGGCCCGCATGGCTGATCCGGTCTACGCGAGTCGGCTCATCGAGGTGCGCCTCGCCCTGGACACCGAGCGCTACGAGCTGGAGATCAGCGACGAGGGCAAGGGCTTCGACGCCAGCCGCCTCTCGCCCCTGCCCGGCGACTCGGACATGGCCCCGCACTTCGGCCGCGGCCTGCCCCTCATCCTCCTGGTCATGGACGAAGTCCACTTCAACGAGAAGGGCAACCAGATCCGGATGGTGCTGCGGAAGAAGTAGGTTTTGGCTGTCAGCTCTCAGCTCTCAGCTATCACCTGCAGGGCTCGGAATGGCCCTGAAGGCCCAGCCAGGCCTTTCTTTCACCGATAGCTGACAGCCGATCGCCGAGAATCATGTACAAGCTCCTCCTAGACGATGGTGATGAAGGGATGGGGATTCATTGAGGACCAAGCTGCGGGCCATGGCAGGCGGGTTCAGATCGGTCGGCTTGGCGACCCTGGCCGGGGTCCTGCTTCTGTTGAGCTCCCTGACAGGCTGCGGGAAGGGTGTCTCCAGGGACATCCTGGACCCCGAAGAGCGCCGCTGGCTCACCGAAAACCAGGGGCGGATCGTGCTCGGCGTCGAGACGAACTCGGCCCCTCTGGTCTTCCTCGACCCCCAGGGCCAACCGGCGGGCCTCGCCCACGACCATCTGGTCCTGCTCGAAGCGAAACTCGGAGTCCGCTTTCAGCGAAGACCCTTCTCCACTCTGGACGAGCTCCTCGAGAAGACGCGAAGCGGCGAGATCCAGGTGGTCAATGCCGTCATGGAGACACCCTGGAGAAGGGGCTTCATCTCCTTCACCAAGCCCTTTCTCTCGCTGCCCAACGTCATCATCGTCCGCAAGGACCGGACGGGGACCTTGCATGAGGCGGACCTCACGGGGCTGAGGGTCTCGCTGGTTCGAGGCTTTGCCTCGACCGAGCGCCTCACGGACAAGCCCATGGGCCTGGTGCCCGATCTGGTCCCCGATGACCTCACGGGGCTTCTCAATGTTTCGTTCGGGCATTCGGATGCGGGTGTGTTCGACCTCGCCACGGCCTCCTACCTGATTCAAAGGAATGGCATCACCAACCTCCGCATGGCGGGTGAGACGGGCCAAGGGATGCAGCTAGCCATGGGTA
>JAAXXS010000252.1 GCA_013334395.1 Holophagaceae bacterium
TGCTGCTGAGCAACTTCGCCCTGAACCAGGACCAGTACTTCGACCGCAAGAGCTTCCAGGGCGAGCTGCCCCTGGACTGGGACGTGCAGCTGTTCCACAACGGCATCCTGAAGGGCTACCAGATCAGTCGGGCCGATGGCCGCTACGCCTTCCCCGACGTGCCCCTGGACCCGGGCGCCAACGAGTTCCTGCTGGTCTTCCACGGCCCCCTGGGCCAGCGCCGGGAGGAGCGCCTCTCGGTGCTGTCCGAGCCCGGCCTCGGCAGCGGCGGCTTCCTGCGCTACAAGCTCTCCTACAACCACCCGGAGGGCAAGGGCGCCTCCCGCGCCCAGGCCACCTTCGACTGGGGCGTCAACCGCTCCTTCGTGCCCTTCCTCTCGGTGGTGGAGTTCCCCTTTGGTGCCGGCGCCAAGACCTACACCCAGACCGGGGCCCGGGGCCAGCTCTCGGGCGTCGGCTACCAGGCGGACTGGTCCCACGATGCCCAGGGCGGTGATCTCTTCGAGGCCAGCCTCAGGGGCAAGTGGGACCGCCTGGTCTGGAACCTGCGCCACCTCGAAGGCCGCGGCTTCGCCAGCGAGGTGCTCCAGGCCGATCGCGGCTTCCTCAAGAGCCGCACCCAGGGCAGCCTCTCGGGCGGCCTGCAGACCTGGGGCGAGGGCCTCAGCAACCTGCGCCTCGAGGTCAAGCAGGACAGGTTCAGCACGGGCCTGGCCGAGACCCAGGTGGCGCTGAAAGAGGGCCACAACTACCAGGGGCTCTACCTCACCAATAGCCTCGTCTACCAGGACTACGCAGGCTCGCGGAACCTGGGCGGCGAGCTGCTCGGCCGCAAGATCCTGGGCAGCTGGATGGTGCAGGGCCAGGCGGGCTACTCCCTCAGCCCCAAGAGCACCCTGGACACCCTGGCGGTCTCCATGGACTCGCTGTGGGCGGGCAACCACCAGGTGCAGCTGGGCCTCTCCCAGTCCCTTGCCAGCCGCCAGCTCCGCCTCAACGCCGGCCTGCGCACCACCCTGCGCGGGCTGGACTTCGGCGGCAGCATCGGCTGGGCCCACCAGGGCGGCTGGACCGTCGGCGTCCAGCTGCGGACCAGCCTCGGCCAGGATCCCTCCACCAAGAAGTGGCACCGCGATCCCAGGCCCGTGGCCTCCGGGGGCAGCGCCGCGGTCCTGGTCTTCATTGACCGCAACGGCAACGGCGCCATGGACGCCGACGAGAAGCCCGTCGAAGGCGTGAGTTTCCTGGTGGACGGCGTGCCGCACGAAGGCAAGACGGACGCCACCGGCCATGCCCTGCTGATGCACCTGCCCGCCAACCGGGATGTGAACCTGGCCCTGAACATCAACGACCTGGAGGACCCCTCCCTGCAGCCCGTCCGCAAGGGCCTGCGCTTCGTGGCCCGGCCCGGGCTGCCCCTCCAGGCCGCGTTCCCGGTGGTGGCCTTCGGCGAGGTGGCAGGCACGCTGCGCACCCAGGGACCCGCGGGCGCCAAGGTCCTGGCCGGCGTCACCCTCGAGCTGGTGGATGCCAAGGACCGCGTGATCCAGCGCCAGGTCTCGTCCTTCGACGGCTACTTCGACTTCGCCGACATCCCCCCCGGCAGCTACCGCTTGCAGGTCCCCGCCACCTGGCTGAGCAAGCGCCAGCTGAAGCAGGCCAAGCCCCTCCCCGTGCAGATCGATCCCTCCGGCAGCCAGCTCCTGGGCCTCCTCGTGGACCTGGTGCCCGAGGGGTGAGGCGCGCCCCCCTTGGCAGAATTGCCAGTCCACTGGATACTAAGGCTTCCAGGATCTTTGTCAGTTTCATCACGCGATATCCAGAAAGGTGGAGGGACGGGCCCTGTGAAACCTTGGCAACCTGCGAGAGCAAGGTGCCAATTCCTGCCGCGAGTCTTCGCGGAGAGATGCTGAAGTGTCATGAACTGACCAGCGCAGGGGCCCGAGCCATCGGGCCCCTGCTCGTTTATCGCCATGGAACGACGATCGTCCTTCTTCTTCAGGAGGCTCATGTGAGCGAACAATTCCTTGATACCAACGTCCCCGGCAACCCGGCCTACCACTTCACCATCCAGCCCCCCGTGCGCGAGGGCGGCGCAGGCTGGCTGCAGCGGCCCGAGCTGATCCCGGGCGCGGGCACCGCCACCCAGTGCGTGCACGGCGGCGTGCAGCCGGATCCCTCCTACGGCGCCGTGATGCCGCCGCTGTACCTGTCCTCCACCTTCGCCTTCAAGGACATCTGCACCAACGCGGGCTACGACTACACCCGCAGCGGCAACCCCACCCGCGCGGCCCTGGAGGAGGCCATCGCCCTGCTGGAGGGCGGCCACGGCGCCACCTGCACCAGCACGGGCATGAGCGCCATCCTGGTGGCCCTGAACCTGCTGCCCCACGGCAGCCACCTCATCAGCACCGTGGACTGCTACGGCGGCACCTTCCGCCTGCTGGAGCACGCCAAGCGGTTCTTCGGCCTGGAGGTCACCTACCTGGATCTGGCGGACCTCGCCGCGGTGCAGGCGGCCTTCCAGCCCAACACCCGCATGGTCTGGATCGAGACGCCCTCCAACCCCCTGCTGCGCCTCACGGACATCGCCGCCGTTGCCGAGCTCGCCCATGCCCAGCCGGACTGCCTGGTGGCCGTGGACAACACCTTCCTCTCGCCCTTCCTCCAGCGCCCCTTCCAGCTGGGCGCGGATCTGGTCATCCACTCGACGACGAAGTACCTCAACGGCCACAGCGACGTGGTGGGCGGGGCCGTGGTGGCGGCGCCGGGCCGACTGGCGCTCACCCAGCAGATCCAGAGCGTGAACAACCTGCTGGGCACCTCCCAGGCGCCCCACGACTGCTTCCTGGTGCTGCGCGGCCTCAAGACGCTGCCCCTGCGCATGCGCCAGCACGAGGCCAACGCCCAGGTGCTCGCGGAGTTCCTGGCGGCGCATCCCGCCGTGGGCAAGGTCCACTACCCGGGCCTGACCACCCATCCCCAGCACGCGCTCGCGAAGCGCCAGCAGAAGGGCTTCGGCGCCATGCTCAGCTTCGAGCTCAAGGAGGGCGGCAACGCCCGGCTGAACCACGTGCTGCGGGGCCTGCGCTGGTTCACCCTGGCCGAGAGCCTGGGCGGCGTGGAGTCCCTGGTGGCCCACCCCGCGTCCATGACCCACGCCTCCATGACCCCCGAGGC
>JAAXXS010000253.1 GCA_013334395.1 Holophagaceae bacterium
GCTGTCACCGAGCAGCTGTCCCGCACCGCCGACGGCCTCGCCGCGCTGGTGGGGCGCTTCAAGACCTAGGACTGGTGCGCCCGGGGGGACTCGAACCCCCACGCCTTGCGGCAACGGATTTTAAGTCCGGTGCGTCTGCCATTCCGCCACGGGCGCGCGGCTCCAGCCTAACGGGAGCGGGCCCGGCGTGGTAGGTTCGACCCATGGCTTCGCGTCCCCTGGCGCTCCTGCTGGCGCTCCTGTCCGCATCCCTGTCCGCCGAGGTCCGGGACCTGAAGGCTTTCTTCCAGCAGCGCTGCGCCAGCTGCCACGGCACCGATGGCTCGGGGCGAGGCCCCGGCGGCGTGCTCGGCGGCTCGAACCTGCTGGACAGCCGGCGGCTGGCCGGCCAGGAGGCTGCGGACCTGGCAGGGATCATCCTCCAGGGCCGGGGCGCCATGCCGGGCTTTCGCCGCCAGCTCTCGAAGGAGGAGGCCCTCAAGCTGGCCCGGGACATCCTCCGACGGGCCGGGAAGGAGCGGGCGGCCCAGGCGGGTTAGCATGGACCCATGCCCGGCCACGCCTCGGAACCCCCCGACCATCCCCTGCTCCACAATCTGAACGACCCCCAGCGGGAGGCGGTCCGCCATGCCCGGGGCCCCCTGCTGATCCTCGCGGGCGCCGGCTCCGGCAAGACCACCGTGATCACCCGGCGCATCGCCTGGCTCATCGAAGAAGAGGGCGTGCACCCGGGTTCCATCCTGGCCATGACCTTCACGAACAAGGCTGCCGAGGAGATGCGCGACCGCGTGCAGCGGCTCGTGTCCGTGCCCGCAGCCCAGATGTGGGTGAGCACCTTCCACAGCTTCTGCACGCGCATCCTGCGCCGGGAGGGCGAGCGCACGCCCGTGGGTCGGGACTTCGTCATCTTCGATCCCGCGGACCAGAAGAGCCTCGTCAAGCAGGTGCTGGCCGAGCTGAAGCTGCCCGAGAAGCAGTTCCACCCCAAGAAGGTGCTGGAGGTCATCAGCGACTTCAAGAACCGCTGCCTTCTGCCCGAGGAGGCCCGCGAGGAGGCCCTGGACCCCTGGACCCGCAAGGTCCTGGATGCCTACGAGCTCTATCAGAAGGGTCTGAAGAACCACCGGGCCTGCGACTTCGATGACCTGCTGCTGTGGACCGAGCGGCTCTTCCGGGACCCCGTCCTGCAGGCCACCTATGGCGAGCGCTTCATGTTCATCCTGGTGGACGAATACCAGGACACCAACCGCGCCCAGTACCTCCTGGTGCAGCACCTCGCCCGGCGGCACCACAACCTATGTGTTGTCGGTGATGAAGATCAGTCGATCTATGGCTGGCGCGGCGCCGACATCCGCAACATCCTCGACTTCCAGCAGGACTTTCCGGAGGCGGTGCGCATCGAGCTGCTGCAGAACTACCGGTCCACGAAGAAGATCCTGGACGCGGCCTCGGAGGTCATCGCCAACAACTCGCAGCGGGTGGCGGGGAAGGGCGCCCTGGTCACGGAGCTGGGTGATGGCGAGGCCCTGGTCTTCAAGCTGCTGGACGAGGGCCGCCTGGAGGCGGAGTGGGTGGCCCAGCGGCTCCAGGAGCTGCGCTACCGGGAGCCCGAGGCCAAGGTGGCGGTGCTCTACCGCGCGAACTGGCAGTCCCGGCAGATGGAAGAGGCGCTGCGCGCCCAGAACCTGCCCTACCGCCTGGTGGGCGGCGTGAAGTTCTACGAGCGGCAGGAGGTGAAGGACCTCATCTCCTACCTGCGCCTCATCTCGAACCCCTTCGACCTGGTCAGCTTCCGCCGCTGCGTGAACGCGCCCACCCGGGGCGTGGGCCCCACCACCCTGGGCAAGATCGAGGGCGCCATCCCCGAGGGCGGCACGCCCCTGGCTGGGCTGGAGCGGCTGCTGCGCTCCGGCGAGCTGAAGGGCCGCGCCCAGCGGGAGATGATCAAGTTCCTGGACCTGTTCGCCCGGGCCGAGCAGGAGCGCGACGCCATGGGCCTGGCGGGCGTGGTGAAGTGGGTGCTGCAAGAGAGCGGCTACCTCCAGAGCCTGGAGGACGAGGCCACCCTGGAGGCCGAGGGCCGCATCCGCAACCTGGAGGAGTTCCTCAGCGCCGCCGCCGAGTCCGAGGCCCTGGGCCTGCGCCTCTCGGAGTTCCTGGACCGCATCACCCTGGCCTCGGACACGGACAACCTGGAGGAGGCCTCGCACCTCAGCCTCATGACCATCCACTGCGCCAAGGGGCTGGAGTTCCCCCACGTCTTCGTCATCGGCATGGAGGAGGACGTCTTCCCCAACCGCAACGCCCGCGAGACACCGGACGGCCTGGAGGAGGAACGCCGCCTCTTCTACGTGGCGATCACCCGCGCCCAGCGCCGCCTCACGCTCAGCGCCGCGCGCCGCCGCCGGGTGATGGGCACCGAGATGATGTCCATGCCCAGCCGCTTCCTACGGGAGCTCCCGGCCGCGGTGCTCACAGCGCCCATCCGCTGGGGGACGGAGCTGTACCAGGCGGGCGAGGGGATCCGGCCCGGCGCCTCCTTCACCCGGGGGGCCGGTGGCGCCTCCGTGGCCACGGAGCTGCAGCGCATCCGCGGCTTCTTCGATCGCGTGAAAACGGACTCTGTTCCACCGAACGGGCGGGAAGACAGCAGGCCCTCCGAGCCCGCCGAGCCTCAAGATCCCGGTGCTTTCCCGGTGGGCACCCGCGTCCGCAGCGCGCGCTTCGGCAGCGGCACCGTCCTGGCCGCCTCCGGCAGCGGCGACGGCCTGACCTACACCATCCGCTTCGAGCAAGGCGGCGACAAGCGCATCCTGGCCCGCTTCGGAGGCCTCCAGCGGGGGTGAGGGTGAAGCCCTTCTAGCTCTTCTTCGGGAACAAGTCCGCAAGGACTTGTCTGCGGTAGTCGAATATCTTTTGGATGTCGTGGCGAACCCAGAGGGTGGTGACGATGCGGCCGAGTAAGCCCCACCCGACGCGGTAGCGGACGGTATCGGTCATGCGGGTGCCGCCGCCGGGCAGGTCCTCGAAGGCGTGGGTGTGGTGCCAGAGGGCGTAGGGACCCTTGAGCTGGCGGTCCACGAAGCGCTCGCCGGGCACGAAGGTCTCGATGAGGGTGCGCCAGCGGAGAGGCAGGCCGCGCACCCGGACCCGGTAGTCGAAGAGGGCGCCCTCGCCC
>JAAXXS010000076.1 GCA_013334395.1 Holophagaceae bacterium
ATCCCTACGCGGCGCTGAGAAGCCGCGACTACCGCTGGTTCATCACCTCCCTCGGGCTCGCCACGTTGGGCATGCAGATGCAGGGCGTGGTGGTGGGCTGGCAGGTCTACAATCGCACCGGAGACCCGCTGGCCCTGGGCCTGGTGGGACTCTCCGAGGCGCTGCCCTTCCTCGCCCTGGCCCTCTTCGGCGGGCACGCCGCGGACCGCGTGAACCGCCTGCACATCTGCATGACCACCACGCTCAGCCTCGCCCTCTGCTCGGCCCTGCTCTGGGGCTTCAGCTGGCGCTTCCCGACCGGGCCGCTGGCCTCGGCGGTCTGGCCCATCTACGGGATCATTTTCCTCACGGGGGTGGTGCGGGCCTACTACCGGCCCGCCAACACCGCGTTGGGGACGGACCTGCTGCCCAAGGCCCAGTACGCGAACGGCTCCACCTGGCGGGTGGCCGTCTTCCACACGGGCATGGTCCTCGGCCCCGCCCTGGGCGGCCTGGTCTACGCCTGGCGCGGTCCCGTGGTGGCGCACTTCCTGGTGATGGCCCTCATCACGAGCGGCTTCCTGGGCCTGCTCTTCATCCGCTACACGCCCCGGCCCGCCAAGCCTCGGGTGGGCTCCATCTTCACCAGCCTGGGCGAGGGCCTGCGCTTCGTGTTCTCCCAGCGGCTGCTGCTGGGGGCCATCAGCCTGGACCTGTTCGCCGTGCTCTTCGGCGGGGCGGTGGCGGTGCTGCCCGTCTTCGCCAAGGAGATCCTCCACACGGGTCCCCAGGGGCTTGGCGCCCTGCGGGCGGCGCCCGCCGTGGGTTCCGTCCTCATGGGCTTCACCATGGCCCACCTGCCGCCCATGCGGCAGGCGGGGCGCACCCTGCTGCTCTGTGTGGCGGCCTTCGGCGCGGCCATGATCGCCTTTGCCCTCAGCCACAGCTTCGTGCTGAGCCTCCTGCTTCTGGCCGCCAGTGGCGCCGTGGATAACGTCAGTGTCGTGCTCCGCTCCACCCTGCTGCAGATGGTGACGCCGGAGCACATGCTGGGGCGTGTGTCCTCGGTGAATCAGGTCTTCATCGGGTCCAGCAACGAGATCGGTGCCTTCGAGAGCGGCCTGGCGGCGCGCCTCCTGGGCCTGGTCCCCTCCGTCGTCTTCGGCGGCTGCATGACCCTGCTGGTAGTGGCCGGCACTGCCTGGCGAGTCCCCGAGCTGCGGAAGATGGACCGGATCGAGTAATCAAGAAAAAGCATTAACCACAAAGACCACGAAGGAAGACAAGGCATCCCGTCTTCTGCTTCGTGGTCTTCCTGTCTTTGTGGTGAATTTGTAGCCCCTACAGAACTCCCAGCGCCGCGTTGTAGTCGGGTTCCTGGGCGATCTCGGGGACGAGCTCGGTGTGGATGACCTTGCCGGTCTCATCCACCACCACCACGGCGCGGGCCAGGAGGCCCTTGAGGGGGCCGTCCACCAGGGTCACGCCATAGGCCTGGCCGAACTCAGGGCTGCGGAAGGAGGAGACGGTCACGACGTTGTCCAGGCCCTCGGCCCCGCAGAAGCGCTTCTGGGCGAAGGGCAGGTCGGCGCTGACGCAGAGGATCGTGGTGTTGGGCTTCTCGTTGGCCCGGGCGTTGAACTTGCGGACGCTGGCGGCGCAGGTGGGCGTGTCCAGGCTGGGGAAGATGTTCAGCACCACGCGCTGGCCGGCGAGGTCCTGGCCGGAGACTTCCGCCAGATCGGTGCGGACCAGGGTCAGGGCAGGGGCGTGGCTGCCCACCTTCGGCAGTTCGCCGACGGTGTGGAAGGGGTTGCCTTTGAGGGTGACGGTGGCCATGGAAGCTCCTGAAGCGAGGCTCCAGTTTATCCCAACAGGCACGGCCCAGCCGACGGCTGGTCTGCGGTAGCCCGTCCTAGGACACCAAGAAGAACAGCGCGGGCACCGAGAGGATGCTGAACAGGGTCGAGAGGGCCACGGCCTGGGCCGCCAGGCCGGCATCGCCGCCGTACCGCTCGGCCATGACGCTGCACACGATGGCGACGGGCATGGCCGCCACCAGCACCACCACCATGCGGGTGACCTGCGGCAGGTGGAAGCCCAGCCGGGCCAGGGCCATCCCCAGCGCCACGGTGGCGAGGGGGGCCACCAGGAGTCGGGCGAGCAGGACCCCGGCCAGCGAGAGAGGCAGCTTGCGGAAGGTGATGGGGACATTGCCCAGCTGGGCGCCGATGGCCAGGAGGGACAGGGGGATGGTGAGGCTGCCCACCATATTCAGGGCGTCGAACACCGCGGCGCCGGCCATGCCGGGCAGGGTGGCGGGGCTGCCGTGCAGGTTGCCGAGGGTCCGGAGGCCTGGAAAGGCCAGGGCCAGGGCGATGCCGCCCGCCGTGGCCCAGAGGCCGATGTTGGTGCTGAGGTTGCGGAGGGCCTCGCCAATCTTCCCGTGGAGGATCCAGACCCCGATGGACCACAGGGTGAGCTGGGCGCCGATGTTGCAGAGCAGGACGATGCGCACGCCCTCGCCGCCGTAGAGGGCCTCGGCGATGGGCAGCGGCAGGAACACCCAGTTGGGGCTGGTGATGAGGAAGAGCACCGTGTTGCGGTGCTCCCGGTGGCCGAAGAGCGGCGCCACGCCCAGGCCCACCAGGTAGGCCACGAGCACGAGGGGGATGGGCAGCAGCGGCAGCAGCCAGTCCTGGCGCAGCACCTGGGCGTCCACCATCCGGAGCATCTGGGTGAAGACCAGGGCCGGGAAGGCCCAGTCCACCACCACGCGGCTCAGGACCGTGCTGGTGCTCTCCGGCAGGAGGTGCCGCCGCCGCGCCAGCCAGCCCGCCAGGATGACCAGGAACATGCCGACGATCTTCAAGAGCACCACGCGCGACTCAGACATGGTTTGAACTTAATAGCCTGTGCCGCTGGGTGCCAAGGACTTCTCTCCCGGGGGGCGGATCAGGCCGCCCCCCGGGGAGATGCGATGGCTCCTGTGCTACCTCAGGAGGGCCAGGATCGCCTGCGCGGAGGCGTTGGTCTGGCCCAAGGCGCTGATCCCGGACTGGTTCAGGATCTGGAACTTGGAGAGGTTGACCACTTCGTTGGCCACGTTGGCGTCCGTGATCTGGCTGAAGGCGGCCGTGAGATTCTCCACCTGGATGCCCAGAGAGTTCGAGATGCCCTGCAGCCGCTCCTGGTTGGCGGTGATGGCCTCGCGCAAGGCGGAGACCTTGTCGAGAGCCGAGGCGATGTCGGTCGCGGCGGTGCCAGCCTGGGCTGCTGTGGTCAGCTTGTCTTTCATCGCCGACAGGGAGTGGAAGGTGCCGACAGTGACGTCCACACTGGAGCTGCCGCCCAGGGATACCGAAACGGCCCCTCCCCCGAAGACGCTGGCAGAGTTGAAGGTGGTCTTTCTCTCCAGATCCGCCATGGTGGTGATGATCTTCTGGAACTCGGCATCCAGAGCGGTCTTGCCGGGGCCGCCATCGGGGCCGGAACTGTCGCTGGCCGCCTGCTGCGCCAGGTCCGCAGCCCGCGTCAGCAGGTTGGTGACCTCGTCCAGCACACCGTCAGCGGTCTGCAGGAGGGCGAGGCCGTCGTTGGCATTGCGGCGGCCCTGGGCGGCAATCCGGGCATCTGCCCCCAGCTTGCTGCTGGTGGCCAGGCCGGCCGCGTCGTCGGCGTCCTCATCCGAGGCGCCCTTGATGGGTTTGCCGGTGGTGAGGCGCTGAAGGGTCTTCTGGAGACCCGAGCTCTTGCTGTTCAGCTGACGACTGGCGCTCTGGGCGGCGATGTTGCTGAGTATCGAAGTCATAGCATCCTCCCTGATGCGCTGGGCAGCATCCTTGCTGCTGGGTCCTCACAGGTGGGGGATCTGCTTGGGATCTCTTTCGGTCAGTTCGCCCCGAACCTTTACTATTTATTTTTGGTGCGTGATTCCCCTCATCGCATCCTCGCCCGGGCTACTTTGGCGGGAATTTCGCCAGGATGTCCCGGACCGCCTTGGGAACGAGCTCGTCGGCGTCCTCCGGGTTGTTCAGCCCCGTGAGCGCGCCTGCGGCGGCGCCCTGCCAGACCAGCTGGTTGGTCTTGAAGTCCACGATCTCGAGGACGATGGTGCCTTCCTTGTAGTGCCTCACCTGACTGGTGGTGGTCCCCACACGCCCGTAGACCGGACGATAACCCCAACCCATCCCGACGCGGGTGGTCGTGCGCACCTTGCGGTCCTTCACCACGGGGTAGTAGGTCACCAGGAAATCCGGGTCCGAGCGGGTCTCCAGGGTAAACCCTCTGGCCTGAAGTTCCTTCTCCACGGCGGCTCGGACCCGCTTGTCCATGAGGCTGGTTGTGCCCCCGGTGCCCTTCTTGGATGCGTAGTAGTCGAAGGTCCGATACCGCCCGAAGGATGCGGTGACGTCGTAGTCATACTTGATGGAATAGCTGCTGCAACCCAGGAGCAGGGCGAGGGGAACCAGCAGAACGGAGAGGCGGAATAGGCGCATGGCGGCTCCGGGATAACCCAATGGATGCCCAGATCCTCTCAAGGTTGAGTCGGTCTGGGGTGGTCTGACCAATAACCCATCTTCAGGGAGGAGGGCGGTTGGTCTGTTCCAGACTGTGCATTCGACAGCATTTCTTTGAATCTGAAGCCATTCTGACCGATCCTAGAGGAGATGGTCCTCGATCCCACCCTCGACCCCGGCGCTTCCAGCCCCCTCTATCTGCAGCTGCAGCGGCGGCTCCGCGGGCTCATCCAGCAGGGCGAGTGGCGTCCGGGCACCCGGCTGCCCGCCGTGCCGGAGCTGGCCCAGCGCTGGGGGGTCCACCGCCTGACGGTGCTGAAGGCCCTGGCGGGGCTCAAGCGCACGGGCTGGATCCAGACGGTGCAGGGCCGGGGCAGCTTCGTGGCCCCCCGCCTGCCCGAGGCGCCGGGCCTGCGCGCCAGCAGCGAGTTCCCCTTCGAGGGCTCGCCCCTGCTGGTGCACGACGGTGAGCTGGGCTCCTGGCTGGGCGAGACCCTGGAGCGGGTCCAGGACAGCCACCTAGTGAGCTTCTCCGCCGGCTTCATCCCCTCGGACCTGCTGCCGGGCGAGCAGCTGCGCCGGCTCACGGCCCAGGTGCTCAAGGACCTCGGCTCCGAGGCCTGGGTCTACTCCGCCCCCGCGGGCCATCGCCCCTACCTGGAGGCCGTGGGCCGCTGGTTGGCTTCGGAAGGCGAGCCCATCGACGAGGGCTGGGGCATCCGCACGCTGCCCGGCGCGCAGTCGGGCCTGGCCCTGGCGCTGGAGTCCTTCACGGTACCCGGCGACAAGGTGCTGGTGGAGAGCCCCTGCTACGTCGGCATCCTGGCGCTCATCAAGGCCCTGGGCCGCGAGGCAGTGCCCGTGCCCGTGGATCGTCAGGGCCTGGACCCCGACCGCCTCTCGTCGGCGCTGCAGCGCAGCGAGGCAAAGATGCTCTTCACGGTGCCCAGCTTCCACAACCCCACGGGGATGACGCAGTCCAAGGCCCGCCGGGAGCGGGTGCTGGCACTGACGCGCACCCACGGCGTGATCCTGGTGACCGACTCGGCCTACGGCGACCTGCGCTTCTCCGGCAACTCCATGCCCGCCTACCGGCGGCTCGAGGGCGCCGACCACGTCATCCACCTGGGCAGCTTCTCCAAGTCCCTGGCCGCCGGGCTGCGCCTGGGCTACCTCATCGCCCGGGACGACCTGCTGCGGCGCATGGCGCCCATCCAGGAGGTCCAGACCATCGCCCAGCCGCCACTGCTGCAGGCCGTGGTGGCGCGCTTCCTGGACAACGGCGGCTTCCGGCGCCACCTGGCCCGCCTCCGCCGGGCGCTGAAGGAGCGCCGCGACGCCATGGTCGAGGCCCTGGCTGAATCCTTTCCCGCGGGCACCCAGGTCTCCGAGCCCAAGGGCGGCATGCACCTGTGGGTGGTCATGCCCGAGGAGTTCTCGGCGCTGGAGCTGCACCGGGACGCACTCCAGCACGGCCTCGGCTTCGCCCCCGGCCCGCTCTTCTTCGTGGATGGCCGGGGCACCAACTGCCTGCGCCTGAACTTCTCCACCCATGACCCGAAGACCACCCGGGAAGCCATCGCCCGGCTCGGTCACCTCGTCCATCGGGCCTGATCTGGCCTTACCCTGCTAGCAAGGAGTTCCCGTGACCACGCCCAAGATCGAGATCCAGCTCTCCACCCACCCGGCCTCTCCCGAGCGGCGGGTGGAGCTCATGACCAACCCCGGCTTCGGCCGCATCTTCACGGACCACATGGTGGTGGTGCCCTACACCGAAGGCAAGGGCTGGGGGCCGGGCGTCCTCAAGGCCTATGGCCCCATCGAGCTGGATCCCGCCGCTTCGGTGCTGCACTACGGCCAGGCCATCTTTGAGGGCTTCAAGGCCTACAAGCAGAAGGACGGCGGCATCGCCTGCTTCCGGCCCGAGGCCAATGCGCACCGCTTCAACAACTCCGCCCGGCGGCTCGCAATGCCCGACCTGCCGGAGGAGATCTTCCTCGCGGCCGCCAAGGCCCTCATCACGCAGGAGCAGGCCTGGGTGCCCGGCGCCGTGGGCGAGAGCCTCTACCTGCGCCCCCTGATGATCGCCACCGAGGCGGCCCTGGGCGTGAAGCCCAGCAATGAGTACCTCTTTCTCCTGCTCGCCAGCCCCAGCGGCGCCTACTTC
The DNA here is from genome assembly GCA_013334395.1 of Holophagaceae bacterium. Classification (GTDB taxonomy): domain Bacteria; phylum Acidobacteriota; class Holophagae; order Holophagales; family Holophagaceae; genus Geothrix. Next base: position 6,667 of record JAAXXS010000076.1, read on the forward strand.
CCGGCGGGCGTGAAGCCCGTGACCGTGTGGATCTCCGAAGACTACGTCCGCGCAGCTCCCGGCGGCACGGGCTTCGCCAAGTGCGCGGGCAACTACGCGGCCAGCCTCGTGGCCCAGCACCAGGCCAAGGGCCAGGGCTGCGACCAGGTGGTCTGGCTGGATGCCATCCACCGCGAATACATCGAGGAGATGGGCGGCATGAACCTCTTCTTCGTCTACCAGGAGAACGGCGAGACCGTGGTGGTCACACCGGAGCTGACAGGCACCCTGCTGCCGGGCATCACCCGGGACAGCCTGCTGCAGCTGGCCCGGGAGCAGGGTTTCCGCGCCGAGGAGCGCCGGATCAGCGTCAGCGAGTGGCGGACGGCCATCGCCGAGGGCCGCATGACCGAGGCCTTCGCCTGCGGCACCGCCGCCGTCATCACGCCCGTGGGCGAGGTCAAGTCCGCCCGCGGCGGGTGGACCATCCACGGCGGCGAGACCGGCCCCGTGGCCGCCAGGCTCCGCCAGGTGCTCCTCGATATCCAGCACGGCAGCGCGCCGGACACCCACGGCTGGATGCAGAAGATCGTCTGACCCGCACCTTCATCAGCGCGCACCGCGCCTGGCTCGCCGGGCGTGGGGTTCCCCCCTCTGGAAAGTGATCATGCAACCGACCGAGAACCTCAACATCGAAGCCTTCGAGACCCTGCCCACGCCGGAGGAGATCCATGCCCGGCTGCCGCTGTCCGAAGCGGCCGCCCAGACCGTTCTGGAAGGCCGCCGCACCCTCGAGCGCATCCTGGACCGCAAGGACAATCGCCTGTTCCTGGTGGTGGGCCCCTGCTCGATCCACGACCCCGTGGCCGGCCTGGAATACGCCCGCCGCCTGAAGGCCCTGGCCGACGAGGTGGCCGACACCCTGGTGCTCGTCATGCGCGTCTACTTCGAGAAGCCCCGCACCTCCACGGGCTGGAAGGGCTACATCAACGACCCCCGCATGGACGACTCCTTCCACATCGAGGAGGGCCTCCAGAAGGCGCGGACCTTCCTGCTGCAGGTGAACGAGCTGGGCATGCCCGCGGCCACCGAGGCCCTGGACCCCATCGCGCCCCAGTACCTCGGCGACCTCATCGCCTGGACCGCCATCGGCGCCCGCACCTCCGAGTCCCAGACCCACCGCGAGATGTCCTCGGGCCTGTCCACGCCCGTCGGCTTCAAGAACGGCACGGACGGCTCGGTGGAGACGGCCATCAACGCCATCCTCTCCGCGGCCAGTCCCCACAGCTTCCTGGGCCTCAACAACCAGGGCCGCTCCGCTGTGGTGCGCACCCGGGGCAACGCCTACGGCCATGTGGTGCTGCGCGGCGGCGGCGACCGGCCCAACTACGACACGGTGAGCGTGGCCATGGCCGAGCAGGCCCTGGCGAAGGCCAAGCTGGCCCAGAGCATCGTCGTGGACTGCTCCCACGCCAACAGCTACAAGAAGCCGGAGCTGCAGCCCCTGGTCCTGCGGGACTGCGTGAACCAGATCGGTTCGGGGAACCAGTCCATCGTCGGCCTCATGATCGAGAGCTTCCTGGAAGCGGGCAACCAGCCCATTCCCCAGGACCTCTCCCAACTCAAGTACGGCTGCTCCGTGACCGACGCCTGCATCGACTGGGCCACCACCGAGACCATGATCCGCGCGGCCCGAACCGCCCTGCGCGAGCCCCTGAGCCGCCGCGCCAAGGCCTGAACACACATGCTCCAAGCCGCGGCCCTCGAGGGGGCGGCGGGGTGTTCTACACTGAGAGGCGCACGCAAGGATCCAGGGTGAAGAGCAGCTACAACGATTTCCGCGTCATCATGAGCGCCGGCGCGCCGGGACAGGTGTCCACGGCCCGGGGCAAGGGGGCGGTTGCCTCCGCCTCGCGCCAGGCCTCTGAGCTGGCGATCGCGGTGCTCAAGGACGGCGGCAACGCCTTCGACGCGGCCTTCGCCATGGCCTTCTCGCTGGCCATCTGCCATCCCCAGGCGGGCAACCTCGGGGGCGGCGGCTACCTGCTGTATCAGGAGCAGGGCGGGCGGCCCCGGTACTTCAACTACCGCGAGCAGGCGCCCCTGGGCGCCACCCGGGAAGCCTTCCTCACGGCGGAGGGCGCACCCGATCCCGACAGGACCGCCTTCGGTCCCGCTTCGGTCTGCGTGCCGGGAACCGTCAAGGCCTTCTTCGAGCTCCAGAGCCGCCACGGCCGGCTCAAGGCCGGGGATCTGCTGCAGGCCGTGGCCCGCCAAGCCGACGAGGGGGCCCTCGTCACCCAGTTCGAGGCGGACTGCCTGAACCGCCTGTCCTCCAAGCTCGCGGTCTCCCCCGAGGCCCGGCGCATCTACGTCCGCGCCGAGCCCTACCGGGTCGGCGACACCCTGCGGAACCCCGCCCTGGCCGAGACCCTGCGCCTGCTGGCCGGGGAAGGCGAGCAGGCCTTCTACCGGGGCCGCATCGCCGAGCAGATGGTCACGGACCTCCAGACCCACGGTGGCTTCCTGAGCGCGGCGGATCTGGCGGGCTATGCCATCCGGGAAGGCGAGCCCATCCACGCTGAAGTGGGCGGCAAGGTGGTCTGGACCGTGCCCCCCGAAGGCGGCGGCGCCATGCTGCTGGAGATCCTGGGCATCCTCGACCAGGACGCCTTCCGGCGCCTGTCCTACGACAGCCCCGCCTACCACCACCACATCGCCCAGGCCTGCAAGCTGGCCTTCATCGACCGCATGGACTACCTGGGCGACGGCCCCCCGGGCGAGGCCTACCGGCGTCTCCTCACGCGGGAGCAGCTGGACCAGCGCTTCGGGCTTATCGACCCGGACCGGGACACGCCCACGGCGGCCCTGGCCGCGGGTGCCCGCGCGCCCAAGGATGCGGGGAAGAACACCACCCACTTCGCCATCCTCGACGCCGAGGGCAACGCAGTGTCGAACTCCTACACCATGAACCTGCGCTACGGCTCCAAGTGGGCCGTGGCCGGTGCGGGCTTCCTGCTCAACGGCAGCATCGACTCCTTCTCCTTCATCGAGGGCACCGAGAACTACTTCGGCGTCATCGGCAGCGCCCCGAACCTCTTCGCGCCGGGCAAGCGCCCCGCCAGCAACATGGCGCCGGTGCTGGTGACCTCCGGCGGGGCGGTGGAGCTGCTGCTGGGCACCCCCGGCGGGCCCACCATCCCTACCACCCTGGCGAACACGCTGCTGGCCACCCTGGTCCACGGCGTGGCCCCCGAAGCCCAGATCGCCGCCAGCCGCCTGCACCACCAGGGCTGGCCCGACGTCCTCTCCCACGAGCCCGGCTTCGACCGGCCCGAGTTGCTTACGGCCCTGGCGGCCATGGGCTACAAGCTCAAGGACAAGCACGAGCTCATCTCTGACGTGCATGGCGTCTTCCGCCACGACGGCGAGTGCCTGGCCGTCAGCGACCACCGCCGCGAAGGTCAGGCGCTGGCCTGGCCGCCTGCGGGGGAGTGACTTCGAAGCGTCGGCTACCTGCCAGCAATTCTGTGGCTTCGAATCCCCCGCCTTCTCTTCCGCCAGAAAAAGAGCCCCGCATGCGGGGCCCTTTTTCTGGCGGAGAGAGGGGGATTCGAACCCCCGGTACTGGTTTACCCAATACACTCGCTTAGCAGGCGAGCCCGATCGGCCACTCCGGCATCTCTCCAAGGCTTTCTAGATTACCGTTCAGGGCGGACTGGCACAAGGCTTCTTGCCGGAGGACGCACCCTCCCTTCAAGATGGAGGCACGGAGGGTTGGCCGAGTGGTTGATGGCGCCAGTCTTGAAAACTGGAGACGTGCAAGCGTTCGGGGGTTCGAATCCCTCACCCTCCGCCAAAGCAAGGGCCCCGCATGCGGGACCCTTGCTTTCGTGAAGAGCTGGTAAGGGGTTTGAATCCCTCATCCCTGGGCATCGTTAGCGGCAATAATCCCTGGCGGATTCCCCGCCGCCCCGTCAGCCTCAGGAACATGACGGAACAGCTGCTGCTCACCGGTGCGACGGGCTTCATCGGCAACCGGGTCTTCTCCCGCCTGCGGGAGGATGGCTGGGGGGTGCGGTGCCTGACACGGCGCCCCGAGGTGGCCCGACGGGCCTCGCCGGACCGGGACTGGGTGGCTGGGGATGCGGAGGATGGCGAGGCCCTGGCCCGGGCCATGGACGGCTGCAGGGTGGCCTTCTACCTGATCCACGGCATGGGCGAGCTGCACCCGGACTGGGTCGAGCGGGAGCTCGCCACGGCGGAGCGGTTCTCCCGGTCGGCGGCCCGCGCCGGGGTGGAGCGCATCGTCTACCTGGGCGGGGTCGCGCCCGCCGGTCCACCCTCGGCGCACCTCCGGGCCCGCCTGGAGACGGGTCAGGTCCTGCGGGCTGGGCAGGTGCCCTGCCTGGAGCTGCGGGCGGGCATGATCGTCGGCGCCGGGAGCGCTTCCTGGACCATCGTGCGGGACCTGGCCGCGCGGCTGCCGGCCATGGTGCTGCCGGCCTGGCTGGACCACCGCAGCGAGCCGGTCGCTGTGGATGACGTGGTGGCCGCCCTGGTCCGCGCGACCCGCCTGCCCCTGGCGGGCAGCGACCTCTGGGACCTGCCGGGTCCCGAGGCCCTGTCGGGCGTGGAGATCCTGCAGCGCAGCGCCGCCCTCATGGGGCGGAGGCCCGTCCTCCTGCGGGTGCCCTTCGTGACGCCAAAGCTGTCGTCCCATTGGATCCGCCTGGTGACCCGCACGGACTACCGCCTCGCTGCGGAGCTGGTGGAAGGCCTGACCAGTGAGCTGCTGGCCAGCCGCTATGGCTTCTGGGCCGCGGCTGGACTGCCGGAGCCCCTGCGCCTGGAGGCGGCCGCCAGCCGGGCCCTGGCCGACGAGGCGGGCCGCCTGTCACGAAGTGCCCAGTTCATGGAGTCCCTGGCGGGCGCTCTGATGCGCCGCGCCTAGAAACCAAGGGCTCGCGGCAGTCGCGGGCTGGAGATGAGCTCGACAAAGATGGTCCAGCGCCGCGCCGGCTGATCTGCGGTGCCGCCCTGCTTGTTCACCCAGTCGCGGACCCGCTGCTCGCCCAGGTTGTAGTTGATGACGTAGCTGCGGTAGGTCTCGATGAAGCGCAGGCGCTGGGCGGCCTGGGCAGCGGTGCGCAGGGAATACTTCAGAAGGTAGGACTCCGCTGCGGCCCGCTCCAGGCGGCCATCCAGGTAGCCGCGGGCGGCCTCATTGTCGGCGAAGGCCAGCAGCTTCAACTCGGCCTGCACCCGCGCCCAGAAGGCGGCGTCCTGAGGGTCGAGGCCCGCCAGGGGAAAGAGCACGTCGCGCTCGAAGGCCAGCCGCTCCTCGCCGGGAAAGGCCACCTCGATGCCGAAGTTGGCGGTGCCCTCGGCGATGAGGGACTGGGGGGAGAACAGCGGATAGACCGTGAACTCCACCCAGCCGCGCGCCTGCGCGAAGCGCTGCTCGAGCAGGGCGTTGTAGACGTGGTGGCCCGGGTAGCCTTCGTGGGCGGCCAGGTCCAGGGCCCGGTCGATGGCGATGGGCAGGTCCAGGTTCACCTGGATCACGGAGCTGCCGCCGCCCTGATACCAGTTGT
>JAAXXS010000254.1 GCA_013334395.1 Holophagaceae bacterium
GACTCCATGTAGCGGCGCATCTGGGCGTCTACGTTCTCCGCCGTATGGCGCAGTGCCAGCTCACGGAGGGCCAGGAGGTTGCCCTTGCGGAAGAAGTGCTCCCGGGCATGGCGCGCCTGCTCCGGCAGGTAGACCTTGCCTTCCCGCAGCCGCACCAGCAGCTCATCCGGCGGCAGGTCCACCAGCTCGACTTCATCCGCGCGTGCCATGACCTTGTCCGGGACGTTCTCGCGGACGACGACGCCGGTGATCTGGGTGATGACATCCTTGAGGCTCTCCAGGTGCTGGACGTTCATGGTCGTGAAGACGTCGATCCCGGCGTCCAGCAGCTCCATGACGTCCTGCCAGCGCTTGGCATGGCGGGAGCCCTGGACATTGGTGTGCGCCAGCTCATCCATGAGGATCAGCGCGGGTCGGCGGGCCAGGGCCCCTTCCAGGTCGAATTCAGGGAGAAACTGGCCCATGTAGGGCAGCTCTTTGCGGGGCAGGATCTCCAGCCCCTCGCACAGGGCCTCAGTCTCGCTACGGCCATGGGTCTCCACGACGCCGATGATCAGGTCCAGGCCTGCCGCGCTTCGCTCGCGGGCCTCAGAGAGCATTGCGTAGGTCTTGCCGACGCCTGGCGCGGCGCCGAAGAAGACCTTCAGTTTGGCCCGCCCCTCAAGGGCTTCCGCCTCCTGCACCTGATGGAGCAGCAGGTCAGGATTAGGCCGGCGGGGCTCAGACATGGGCCTAGCCTAGCGCAGCTTGGTCAGGGAGGGATTCACCTTCAGCCCCTTAACCCCCGCCTTGCGCCATTTCCTAACGCCGTCTTAACGCGCAGCGTGGGCAACCTACAACGCTGCACACCTTCCTGGAGAAGGGGGCAGGGCGAAGGTGCTGGTGCCGGCGGCACCTTCGGCTCAGGTCCGATGACCCGCATCCCCAGGAATCCTACCCATGCCCAGCTTCCGAACCCTGATCCTTGGCCGCCGCCTCGCCAATGAGGAGAGCCACGAGACCCGGATCAGCAACCCCATCGCCCTGGCCGTGTTCAGCTCCGACGCGCTGTCCTCCGTGGCCTACGGCACCCAGGAGATCCTGGCGCCCCTCACGGCGGCCATCGCGATCTTCGGCGCAGGGGTGCTGGGCTGGTCCTGGTGGGTGGCCATCGGCATCGTGGGCCTATTGCTGATCCTGAACGTGAGCTACCGCCAGACCATCCACGCCTATCCCGGCGGGGGCGGGGCCTATCTGGTGGCCAAGGACAACCTGGGCGAGATGGCGGCCCAGACTGCGGGCGCATCGCTGCTCATCGACTACATCCTTACGGTGGCCGTGTCCGTGTCCGCCGGTGTCTCCGCCATGGTCTCGGCCTTCCCGGGGCTGGAGGCCCACCGGGTGCTGCTCGCCGAGTCCCTCATCGGCTTCATCGGCCTCATGAACCTGCGGGGCGTCAAAGAGAGCGGCCTGGTCTTCAGCCTGCCCACCTACGGGTTCGTGATCTGCATCCTCGGTCTGCTGGCCAAGGGCTTCTGGAATGTCGCCACGGGACACGAGATTGTCCTTGCCCATGCCGACCCCGTCCACCTGGAGGGCACGTCGAAGCTGGCCGCGCTCTGGCTCCTGGCGCGGGCCTACAGCGCTGGCTGCACGGCCCTGACCGGCGTGGAGGCCATCAGCAACGGCGTGACCGTATTCAAGGAGCCCGCCTCCCACAACGCCTCGAAGACCATGACCTGGATGGTGGTGCTGCTGGGCACCATGTTCCTCGGCATCACCTACCTGGCGAACCACTACGGGCTCACCTACCAGCCGGACTCGCCGCAGACGCTGCTGTCCCGGCTGACCCTCATCATCCTCGGCGGCGCTGAGCATGGTCTCCCGAAGCTGATCTACCTCACCAGCACGGGTTTCACCATGGCCATCCTGGCCCTGGCCGCGAACACAGCCTATGCGGATTTCCCTCGTTTGGCGGCGCTCCAGGCCCGGGACGGCTACCTGCCCCGGCAGTTCACGAGCCAGGGCGACCGCCTGGTCTTCTCCAACGGCATCTTCATCCTCTCCCTGGCGGCGGGAACCCTCGTCCTGCTCTTCGGGGCCAAGGAAGACCACCTGCTCCCCCTCTACGCGGTGGGCGTCTTCCTGGGCTTCACCATCAGCCAGAGCGGCATGGTCCTGCGCTGGTTCCGCCTCAAGGGCAAGGCCTGGCAGCTCAAGGCGGCCATCAATGGGGTCGGGGCCGTGACGACCCTCATCGTCATGCTGGTCATCGCCGTGACGCGCTTCGCCCATGGCGCCTGGATCGTCATCCTCCTCCTGCCCTTGCTGGTATTCACCTTCTTCACCATCCACCGCCACTACATCCGGATCAAGTCCCTCCTGGCCGCCAGCCGGGTGGACTACTTCGGCCCCCGTCGGAACCGCGTGGTGGTGCTGGTGTCCGGCATCCACGCCGGGGTGGTGCAGGCCCTCAACTACGCCAAGGTGATCGCCGAACACGGCGAAGTGGAGGCCCTGACCATCGACTTCCCGGATGAGCACGGCCGGGACAGCGCCGCCCTGGAGAAGCTTCGCTCGGACTGGCCCCGCTATTGCGAAGGGATCCCCCTCCGCTCGCTGCGCAGCCCCTTCCGGAAGGTCGTCGAGCCGATCCTGAAGGAGCTGGACCGCATGCGGATGGTGGAGCCGGAGTACACCATCACCGTGATCCTTCCCGAGTTCGTGACCGGGCACTGGATGGAGAACCTCCTGCACAACCAGACCGCCTGGCGTCTCAAGGGAACCTTGCTCCGCAAGCCCAAGATCATCGTCATCTCCGTGCCCTACCACGTGGAACCTCTCGCGGAGTAGGTTCGGACCCCCGCCGGAACTTCCTGCTGACGGCCGGGGCAGGGGATCCTATCCTGGGGGATTGACCATGAGAGGTGGACCATGACCCGAGCCCTGCTGCAGACCGACAAAGGCGACATCAACATCGAGCTGTTCTCCAAGGAGGCCCCGGGCACCGTGGCCAACTTCGTGAAGCTCATCGAGGCCGGCTTCTACGACGGCCTGGCCTTCCACCGCGTCATCGAGAACTTCATGATCCAGGGCGGCTGCCCCAACAGCCGCGAGGGCGCCTCCGGCTCGGCCGGCACGGGCGGACCGGGCTGGAAGATCCCCTGCGAGACCGCGGGCAACCCCCACC
>JAAXXS010000077.1 GCA_013334395.1 Holophagaceae bacterium
CGTATCACGAGGCGAGCTACAAGCCCTTCGTGATCAGCGCCCTCATGTTCCTCACGCGGCTGAAGGACCCGGGCGTCAAGCTCGAGCAGATCATCCAGCGCGCCCAGAGCCTCAGCCTGTAAACCACCCAAAGGAAAAGCCATGTCCAAGATCGTGAAGACCTACAACGCCGAAGTCGTCAAGCGCACCGCCAAGCGCTGCAAGGAGCGGGGCATCATCATCCCGACCTTCGCCCAGATGCGCCATCCCGAGACCGCCCCCGAGGCTGTCAAGGCCCGCCTGAAGAACGTGGGCCTCTGGGACATCGATCCCGCCAACCTCTTCCGCATCACCTGGAAGAACGATCCCGAGACGGGCCTCTTCGGCGGCCCCAACCACGTGGAGATCCCTGCGGCCATCACCGGCGTGAAGGCCCGCATCATCGGCCTCGTCGGCAAGTACTTCCCCACCGGCGCCCACAAGGTCGGCGCCGCCTTCGCGTGCCTGGTGCCCCGCCTGGTGAGCGGCGAGTTCGACCCCGACTACCACAAGGCCGTGTGGCCCTCCACGGGGAACTACTGCCGCGGAGGCGCCTTCGACTCCGCCGTGCTGGGCTGCACTGCCATCGCCATCCTGCCCGAGAACATGAGCCAGGAGCGCTTCACCTGGCTGGCCGAGATCGGCTCCGAAGTGATCGCGACCCCCGGCTGCGAGAGCAACGTGAAAGAGATTTACGACAAGTGCTGGGAGCTGAAGAATGACCCCAAGCACCTGATTTTCAATCAGTTCGAGGAGTTCGGGAATCCCGTGTGGCACTACAACGTCACAGGCCCCGCCATGGAAGACATCTTCAACGGCATCCGCACCGAGAAGACCCGCCTGGCTGGCTACGTGAGCGCCACGGGCAGCGCCGGCACCATCGCCGCCGGCGACTACCTGAAGTCCCTGCACCCCGGTGCCAAGACCATCGCGACCGAGGCGATCCAGTGCCCGACCCTGCTCAACAACGGCTTCGGTGACCACCGCATCGAGGGCATCGGCGACAAGCACGTGCCCTGGGTCCACAACGTCCGCAACACGGACGCCGTGGCCGCCATCGATGACGAAGACTGCATGCGCGTGCTGCGCCTCTTCAACGAGCCCGCGGGGCAGGCCCACCTCGCCAGCCTCGGCGTGGACCAGGCCACCATCGGCAAGCTGGGCCTGCTGGGCATCAGCGGCATCTGCAACATGCTCGCGGCCATCAAGATGGCGAAGTACTTCGAGCTCGACGAGAACGACGTGATCTTCACGGTCTTCACGGACAGCGTGGAGATGTACCGCTCCCGCCTGGCCGAGCAGACCACGGAGCACGGCGCCTTCACCGCCGTGAACGCGGCCACGGCCCACATTGGCAGCATCGAGCGCCAGGGCGTGGACAACTTCAAGGAGCTGACCTTCACCGACAAGAAGGCCATCCACAACCTGAAGTACTACACCTGGGTCGAGCAGCAGGGAAAGACCTACGAAGAGATCTGCGCCCAGTGGGACCCCGAGTACTGGCGCGAACTCTTCACCGAAGAGGCCGCCCACTTCGACAAGCTCATCGAAGCCTTCAACCAGCAGGTCTCCGCGTCATAAAGAAAGAAACCACTCGCCACCAAGACACCAAGGAAAACAGGCTACTGGTCGCCCTGATTCCTGGATAACCACTGAGACAAAAAGCTCTTCTTGGTGTCTTGGTGCCTTGGTGGTGAAAAAAGAGCAGGTGATCCATGACCTCCCGCATCCTCATCGAGAACGGCATCCTGATCACCTTCGGCGCCCCCTGCCGGGTGCTGGAGGGTCAGGCGCTGCTGCTGGAGAATGGGCGCATCGCCCGCATCGCCCCGGCAGGTACCATCTCGGGGCCCTTCGACAAGGTGATCGACGCCCGGGGCAAGGTGGTCATGCCGGGCATCGTGAACGCCCACATGCACTTCTACTCCACGCTGGTGCGGGGGCTGGGCAAGGCGGCCCCCAGTGCGACCTTCCAGGAGGTGCTCGACAACCTCTGGTGGCGGCTGGACCGCAAGCTCACCCTGGCCGATGTGGAGATGAGCGCCCAGATCATCCTGCTGGACGCCATCCGCAAGGGCACCACCACGCTGGTGGATCACCATGCCAGCCCCTTTGCCATCAGCGGCTCCCTGGACCACATCGCCCGCGCCGTGAAGGCCACCGGGCTGCGGGCCTGCCTCTGCTACGAGGTCTCGGACCGGGATGGCGAGGCTACCATCACCGAAGGGCTGGAGGAGAATGCCGCCTTCGCCCGCCGCTGTACCGCCGAGCAGGATCCGCACCTCCGCGCCCTCTTCGGTCTCCACGCGGCCTTCACTCTCTCGGACCGCACGCTTGAGCGTGCCTCGGTCCTGGGCCACGAGGTGGGTGTCGGCTTCCACGTACACACCGCCGAGGCCGCCTCGGACGTCGCGGTGAATCTCGAGAAGTACGGCGCGACTCCCGTGGCCCGGCTGCACACCCACGGCCTCCTGGGCCCCGGCAGCATCGCGGCCCACGCGGTCCACGTGTCAGACGCTGACATCGACCTGCTGGCTGCCACGGACACCTTCGTGGCGCACAATCCCCAGTCCAACTTGAACAACGCGGTCGGGATCGCCGACCTCGTGAAGCTCAACGCGCGCGGCGTCCATGTGGGGCTCGGCACGGACGCCATGACGGTGAACATGCTGGAAGAGGTCCGCGTGGCCATGTGGGCCCAGCACCTTCGCCAGGACAACCCCACCTGCGCCTTCATGGACGTCACCAATGCCCTGTTCGTGCGCAATCCCGAACTGGTCAGCACCCTCTGGGGCTTCCCCCTGGGCACCCTGCAGGAGGGCGCCGCCGCCGACGTCATCCTGGTGGACTACCACGCGCCCACGCCCCTCAATGGCGACACGGTGCTGGGCCACCTGGTCTTCGGCATCTCCCAGGCCACGGTGGACACCACCATCTGTGCGGGCCGGGTGCTCATGGAGGGCAAGCGCCTGACCATCGACGTGGACGAAGCCGCCCTGGCCGCCCGCAGCCGGGAACTCGCCACCAGCCTGTGGGAACGGTTCTAGCCCATGAAGGGACTCCAGGAGATCCTCGCCACGCTGGGCACCCTCACGGAGCCCGCAGCGCTGGCGACCCTGGTGCGCGTGAAGGGCAGCTCCTACCGGAAGGCCGGCGCCCGCATGGTGTTCAAGTCCGACGGTGACCAGACGGGCAGCATCAGTGCTGGCTGTCTGGAGGCCGACGTCAAGGCCCGGGTGGCCTCGGTGCTGGGCCGCGGCGAGCCCCAGCTGGCGACCTTTGACCTGGGCAGCGACCTGGACCTGATCTGGGGCACCGGCATGGGCTGCCAGGGCAAGTCTGAGGTGCTGCTGGAGCCCGTGCTGCCGGGGCCGCCCCCCGCCTGGCTGAGGCTCTGCGCCGGGATGCTGGAGGCGCGTCGACCGGGCGTGCTCGCCACGATCTTCGGCGCCCGGGGTGCGACGGAAGGCCGGGTGGGGGACCGCTTCGTCCTGGACCCCCGGGGGCCGGGCCTGCTGCCCCCGCCGGGTCCCTTTGCCGAGGCCCTGGAGGTCGCCCAGCGCCAGACCCTGGCCAAGGGCGTCCCTGAGAATGCGATGCTGCCCTACGGTGCGGGTGAGGTGGATCTTCTGCTGGAGCCCATCCTGCCGCCCTTCGCCCTCTGGATCTACGGCGCTGGGGAACATGCCCGGCCCCTGGCCCGCTTCGCCCGGGAGCTCGGCTGGTTCCTGGGCATCGTGGACCACCGGCCCGCGCTGGCCACGGCCGAGCGCTTCCCACAGGCGGACCGCATCGTGGTGGGGCATCCCCCCGCCTGCTTCAAGGGCCTGCCCTTCGATGCCCGCACCGCCGCCCTGGTGGTGAGCCATGTCTACGAGAAGGACCGCCAGGTTCTGGAGTTCCTGCTGCAGCAGCCCCTGGGCTATCTGGGCCTCCAGGGCAACCGCTTGCGCAGTACCCGGTTGCTCAAGGAGATCCAGGAGGCCGGACTGGTCCTGACCGAGTCCCAGCGGCAGCTCATGCACTTCCCTGCGGGCCTGGATATCGGGGCCGAATCGCCCGAAGTCATCGCCCTCTCCATGCTTGCTGAGGCTCAGGCGGCCCTGGCCGGGCATACTGGGGGAAGCCTTCGGGACCGCCTCGGGGCGATCCACCAGGCCGCCCCGTCCCCCACCTCGGAGAAGTCCACCCCGAGTGTCTGAACGCTTTCCACCACCACCCAGCCCCCCCCCTTCGGAACCCTGCTTCCGACCCCACCAAAGGAGTGAGCAATGAAGTCCTTCTTCAAGACAGCTCTTGCCGCAGCGACCCTGCTCGGCCTGTTCGCCGGATCCGCCCAGGCGGCCCCCGCCCCCAAGGTCCGCGTGGCCCTCATCGTGGAATCCACGGTCGATGACAAGGGCTGGTGCCAGTCCATGCACGACGCCATCCTCGCCGTGCAGAAGAAGATGGGCGCCGGCGCCATGGAGTACAGCCACAGCGAGAAGATGAAGCCCGTGGATGCGGGTTCCGCGGCCCGCCAGTACGCCTCCAAGGGCTTCGACATCATCATCTGCCACGGCGCCCAGTATAAGAACCTGGTGGACGAGATGGCCGGGGTCTTCCCCAACACCACCTTCGCCTACGGCACCAGCGCCAACATCGGCGCCAAGAACGTCTTCACCTACACCCCCTTCAGCGAGGAGACCGGCTACCTGAACGGCATCATCGCCGGCATGGTCACCAAGACTGGCAAGATCGGGAACGTGGGCCCCGTGGACGGCGGCGATGCCGCCCGCTACATCCGCGGCTTCCAGCTGGGCGTCCAGGCCGCCAACCCCAAGGCTGCCATCCGCCTCGCCTTCACCGGCAGCTTCGGCGACTTCGTCAAGGCCGGCGAGCTGGCCCAGACCCAGCTGAAGGATGGCGCTGACGTCCTCACCGGCGCCGCCCAGCAGGCCATCGGCGCCCTCCGCGCCGTCGCCGCCGCTCCCGCCGGCATCTGGTGGGTGGGTCAGGACACCGCCCAGCTCAGCATCCCCGAGGGCTCCCGCGTGCTGGCCGCCTCCGGCTACAACTACGCCTCCGTGGTGGAGAACCTCATCGCCAAGCGCGCTGCTGGCACCAAGGGCGGCGAGAGCCTCCCCATGCAGTTCTCCAACGGCGGGTTCCACTTCGAGTTCAATGCCAAGGCGGATCCCAAGGTGCTGACCCCGGCCGTCAAGAAGGCCGTGGACGCCGCCCGGGCCGACCTCAAGTCCGGCAAGCTCAAGCTCGACTGGAAGGCCGTGAAGCTCTAGTCCTTAGAGCAGGATGAAAGATCACCACCAAGGCACCAAGAACCGACAAGGAAAAGCCATGCTTTTCTTGGTGTCTTGGTGGTGAGCAGGTTCTTTTGAATTGGTTCGATCCGTCTTCCGACCAGGACTGCCCATGACCGCGCTGGAACCCATCTCCGAACTCAAGCTGGAAGGCATCACCAAGCGCTTTCCCGGCGTATTGGCCTGCGATGGCATCTCCCTGCAGGTGCGTCGCGGTGAGGTCTTAGCCTTGGTGGGAGAGAACGGCGCGGGCAAGACCACCCTCATGAACATCATCATGGGGCTCTATCGGCCGGACTCCGGCACCATCCACGTGAACGGGGAGGAGGTCCACTTCCACTCCCCCGGGGATGCCTACGCCCGGGGTATCGGCATGGTGCACCAGCACTTCATGCTCGTGCCCAACATGACCGTGGCCGAGAACCTGGCCCTGGGGCTGAAGGAACTCCACCACTTTATGAACCTCGACATCAAGGGCGCGGCGAAGCGCATCCGGGAGGTCTCCGAGCGCTACGAGCTGCCCGTGAACCCCGACGCCTACATCTGGCAGCTCTCCGTGGGTGAGCAGCAGCGGGTGGAGCTGGTGAAGACCCTCTGCCTCGGCGCTCGCCTGCTGATCCTCGACGAGCCCACCTCGGCCCTCACGCCGCAGGAGACCGACGACCTCATCGTCCGCCTGCAGCGCATGGCCTCGGAGCTGGCCATCATCTTCATCAGCCACAAGCTCAACGAAGTGAAGGCCCTGTCGGATCGCGTCTCCATCCTCCGCCACGGCGCGGTGGTGTTCAACGGCCAGACGGCCAACCACGAGCCTTCGGAGCTGGCGGCCCTGATGACGGGCCACGATGTGGTCCTGCCCCGCAACGAGGGCAGCGGCGTCCAGGGCGAGGCCCTCCTCTCGGTGCAGAACCTCTGCGTGCGCGGCGACCGGGGCAACCTGGTCCTGGATGGCCTCAACCTGGAGCTGCGCGCGGGTGAGGTCCTGGGCATGGCGGGCGTCTCCGGCAACGGCCAGCGGGAGTTCGCCGACGCCCTGGCGGGGCTGCGTCCGGTGGAGTCGGGGCAGATCCTCTTCGGAGGGAAGGACCTGGCGAACTGCACGCCCCGGGAGATCATCCACGCGGGCATGGGCTACGTGCCCGAGGACCGGCAGACCGAAGGCATCGTGCCGTCCTTCTCCGTGAAGGACAACCTCATCCTCAAGGACTTCGCCGAGCCCCGCTTCAGCAAGATGGCCTTCCTGCGGAAGAAGGAGATCGACAGCAACGCCGAGGCGCTCAAGGAGCGGTTCGACATCCGCTGTCCCTCCACCAGCACGGCCACGGGCTCCCTGTCCGGCGGCAACATCCAGAAGGTGATCCTGGCCCGGGAGATCAGCCGCGGGCCCAAGGCGCTGGTGGCGGTCTACCCCACCCGCGGCATCGACATGGGCGCCCAGGAGTTCATCCACGAGCAGCTGCTGGCGCGGCGGCGGGAGGGCATCGGGATCCTGCTGATCTCCGAGGAGCTGGAAGAGGTCATGAACCTCTCGGACCGCATCGCGGTCATCTACAAGGGGAAGATCCTCAAGGTCCTGCCCGCGGTGGAAGCCACCCGGGAGCGCCTGGGCATCCTCATGGCCGGCCTCGCGGACCCGGATACCCCTGGCGACGCGCAGGCAGAAGTCCCGGCAGGAGCGGCCCATGAATAGGAACAAGATCCTCTACTCCGGCGCCATCATCCTCGCCGTCACGCTCATCGCCGCCCTGCTGGTGGCGCTGGTGCTGTACTCCATCGGCGCCAGTCCCCTGGCCACCTACAAGACCATCCTCACGGGACCCCTGTCGGACCTGTTCGGCGTGACAGAAGTCCTGGTGCGCTCCGTGCCTCTGATGTTGGTGGCGCTGGGCATCGCCATCTCCTTCCGCAGCGGCATCCTGAACATTGGCGCCGAGGGCCAGATCCAGATGGGCGTCATCGCCTCCACGGCCATGGCCCTGGCCATGCCCCACGCCCCCAAGGCGATCCTGCTGCCCGCCGCCCTCATGGCCGGCGCCCTGGCCGGCGCCCTCTGGGGCGGCATCGCCGGGTGGCTGAAGGCCAAGCTCCAGGTCAACGAGATCCTCAGCACCGTGATGCTCAACTACATCGCCGCCCAGGTGTACACCTTCATGCTGCGGGGGCCCATGCTGGACCCCAACGAGCTGGAGACGGGCTCGGGCACACCCCAGTCCATGCGGCTGCCCGAGATGGCCTTCCTGGACACGCTGGTCCCCGGGACGCGCATCCACATGGGCCTGATCCTCGCCCTGGTGGCCGCGCTGCTGGTGTGGATGCTGTTGTGGAAGACCACCCTGGGCTACCGCATGCGCACCGCCGGGGCCGGGGCCAAGGCCGCCCGCTACGCCGGCATCCCCGTGGAGCGCTACCTCATCGTGGCCATGCTCATGGCCGGGGGCTTCGCGGGCCTGGCCGGGGCCGTGGAGGTCTCGGGCGTCCACCACCGGGCCATCGAGGGCATCTCCTCAGGCTACGGCTTTGCGGGCATCGTGGTGGCCCTCTTCGGTGCCCTCCATCCCGGTGGCATCGTGCCTTCCGCAGTCTTCTTCGGCATCCTGCTCATCGGTGCCGACATGACCCAGCGCTCCGCCTCGGTGCCCGCCAACATGGTGCTGGTGCTGCAGGGCGTCATCATCCTCTCCATCGTCAGCGCCCAGAGCTTCCTCCGGAATCCCTACGCCCAGGAGCGCTTCTTCCGGTGGTTCGCGAGATTCTCGGCCTCGGCTCGCAAGGCCGGGAAAGGAGCCCAGTCATGAGCGCCGAACTGATGATCTACAACGTGCTCTGTCTGGCCGTGCCCTTCTCGGTGGCCCTGCTGCTGGCGGCCCTGGGGGAGAACTTCAACCAGCGGGCCGGCGTCTTCAACCTGGGCTGTGACGGCATCATGTGCATGGGCGCCTTCCTGGGCTTCATGGTGCCCTTCACCCTGAAGGCCAGCCCCTGGGCCGCCTACGGCAACCTGCTGGGCATCGGCGCCGCCCTC
Source organism: Holophagaceae bacterium (assembly GCA_013334395.1). Taxonomy (GTDB): domain Bacteria; phylum Acidobacteriota; class Holophagae; order Holophagales; family Holophagaceae; genus Geothrix. The sequence continues at coordinate 8,341 of JAAXXS010000077.1, forward strand.
GCGGTCGGGGCCGCCATGGGCGTGGTGTTCGCCCTGGTGACCGTGACCTTCCGGGCCTCCCAGGGCATCGCGGGCATCGGCCTGCAGATGCTGGGCTGGGGTCTGGCGGGCACCCTCTTCCGCCACTTCGTGGGGGGCGTCACCGGCGTGGAGGGCATGGCGGCCATCGCCATCCCCGGCCTCTCCAAGATCCCCTTCCTGGGCGGCGTGCTCTTCAACCACAACGCCCTCACCTACACGGCCCTGCTGCTGGTGCCGGCCTGCTGGTTCCTGCTCTACAAGACCCCCTGGGGCCTGAAGGTGCGGGCCGTGGGCACCCACCCCCGCGCCGCAGACACCATGGGCATCCATGTGGACCGCATCCGCTACCAGGCCCTCATGCTGGGTGGCGCCATGGCGGGCCTCGCCGGGGCCTACCTGTCCCTCTGCCAGGCCAAGATGTTCTCGGACGACCTGGTCGCCGGTCGCGGCTTCATCGCCGTGGCCCTGGTCTACTTCGGCCGCTGGAGCCCCCTGGGCATCCTGGGCGGCGCGCTGCTCTTCAGCATCGCCCAGTCCTTCCAGCTCTCCATGCAGGTGTGGGGCATCAAGTTCCCCTACGAGTTCGCGGTGATGCTGCCCTACGTGCTGGTTATCGTGGTGCTGGCCCTGGCCCGCAAGGCCCGGCAGCTGGGCCCCACGGACCTGGGCAAGCCCTACAACCGCGAGATGCGTTTCTAGTTTTCCAGCTTCATCAAACTCTGACCCATCGCCTCCGAGGCAACCATGAGCATCCCCGTCGACAGCCTGCTGGCCGCGCTCCGCAAGGCCTACCCCACCTCCCACGTGCGCCTGCTGGCGGAACCCGCCATGTTCCTGCGGAGCAACCTGGGTCGCAGCTACACTGCGGAAGGCATGCAGATCGTCAGCGAGGCCGCGGCCCTGGACTACGCCACAGCCTACATGAACGGCCTGACCGAGCGGGCCCAGGCCACAGAAGGCTTCGAGCTGGACCCGGAGCACCCCTGGATCCTCGGTGTGTTCCCGGGCAATGCCACCACGTCCCCGCTGATCTTCATCTTCGGGAACATCGTGCGCAACGGCCAGGAGCGCTGGATCGAGGTGGGCTTCCCCATCTACGAGCGCCTGGAGTTCTAGGCCTTCCAGAAAGCCTGGTGCAGCTCGGCGATTTCCGCTTCCACTTCCGCCACGGGGCCGATAACGGGGATGTCCTTCTGGCCGTGGGCGAAGAGGTAGCGGCAGGGCACGTCCAGGGTCGCGTTCTCGGGGTGGCTGCCGGTGAAGGCCAGCAGCCGGCTCTCGTCCATGCCGTAGACCAGGCGCCCGATGTTGGCCCAGTAGAGCGTCCCCGCGCACATGGCGCAGGGCTCCACGGTCGTGTAGAGCGTGCAGTTGGCCAGGTAGGCAGGCGGGAAGTTCATGTCCGCGGTGCGGGCCAGGACCGCCTCCGCGTGGTTGACCGTGCTCACGTTCCCCTGCTCCAGCAGCACCGTCTCGTGGTCGGGACCCACGAGGATGGCGCCGAAGGGATGGTGGCCGAAGCTCGCCGCGCGCTTCGCCACGGCATTGGCGCGGCGCAGGTGGCAGAGGATCTGGTCAGGGCTGGGAGCGGGCATGGGTCACCTGGTGTGGGGGTGGCAGAGGACGCGAGAGCTCAGCTCTTCCGGATCCGTCCCAGGCTGAAGGCCCCGGGCTGCATGGGCAGCCAGTGGTTCACGAACAGCGGCTGGGCGACCTTGTCCGCCGCCTGGAGGCGCTTGATGGTGCCCGAGTGGTCCTGGGCCGCCAGCACAATTGCAAAGGCGTGGGCCAGGGCGGCGAAGGTGGTGATGCTGCAGCTGAACAGCAGGTCCTCGCTGGGCACCGGGATGAGGATGTCCGAGTAGGGCTTCAGGGGAGAGTCGGCGCGGTCCGAGAAGGCCAGCACCGGGATGCCGCTCTCGTGGGCGAACATGGCGGCGTCCACGGCCTCCCGGCTGTAGGGGGCGAAGCTGAGGACCACCAGCAGGTCCTTGGAGCCGAGGTTGGCCACCTGGTTGGAGAAGTCCGAGGGGATGGCCGCGATGCAGGGCAGCCCCGCCTGGGTCAGGTAGAGGCCCATGATCAGGCTCATGACGTGGGAGACGCCGCGGCCCAGGATCACGCGGTGGTGGGCCCCGGTGAGCATCTTCGTGGCGGCCTCCAGGGTGGGCTGGTCCACCATCTGGATCAGGCGGTTCAGGTGTTCGCCATCCCGGCGGGCGACCTCGGCGAGGGTCCCGTAGACGTCCGTGGGGGACTCCATGCTTTCCAACTCCGCGTCTCCGGAGCGGGCGTGGCAGGCCTCCCGGAGGGCGTCGCGAAACTCACTGAAGCCTTTGTAGCCAAGCCGCTTGGCGAAGCGCACCACGGTGCCGACGCTGACCCCGGCCCGCTCCGCCATGGACTCGATGCCCCAGAGGGCGCCCAGCAGCGGATCGGACATCAGGGCGTCGGCAATGCGCCGCATGGCCTCGGGGAGCTCCCGGTAGGCTTCTGCAAGGCGGGTCTGGACAGGTTGGGAGGGGGCTTTTTTAGGCATTTGACTGAAAATTATAGCAGTCGGAAGAAATCTATTATTGCTCACCCGGATATTTTTCAGGACGGGAGGAAGCCCGGCCAAGTTTGAAGGGCGCTCAGAGCTCCCGGAGCAGTTCCTGCTTCCGTTTGGCGTATTCATCCTCGGTGATGAGGTTCTGCTCCCGGAGCTGCTTGAGCCGCAGCAGGCGGCTCTCCAGGGTGGGCGAAGGCGCGGGGGCCGGCGGGGCGGGTGCCAGAGGGGCCGGTACCACCGGGATGGGTGCGGCGGGGCGGGGCGGCGTCGATGCCACCGTCACCAGAGGCTCAGGTGCAGGTAGGGGCAGGATCAGCCAGTCCGGGCGGCGGGCTTCCGCCCCCTCCGCTCTCAGTGCCACGGCGCTCACCTTGGTGCGGGAACCGAACTCGAACGTGGGCATCTGGAAGTCGATGTTGTAGGCAAAGGCGACGTCCCGCCGGGCGTCATGGATCAGGAGGTTCAGCTTGCCGTCTGCCACGAAGGCTCGGGCTGTCACGGTCAGGGCATAGGTGGAGATGCCCCCGAGGCGCTTGACGGTGCTGGTCAGTTCCAGATCCTCCTCGGGACGGGCCACCGCCAGGGCGTCAGACATTGATCGGCTCAAGTCCGCGGCCTCATTGCCATCGAAGAGGTGCTCCTCACCCTGGGGACTGGCCAGCAGCACAGAGTTCAGCGCCTGTTCCAGGGCCTTCGCACTCACCCGGAACGGGTGGGAGTTGGCCGTGGCCCCGGGCTCGGCGGGCCTGCGCCGGATCCAGCTAAACAGAGAGATATCCCACTGCCGACGGGTCGTGGGCGGCGCGGCCTGGGCTGGCATCAGGCCTGCGATGACCAGCAGGACCAGGGCAGCGGAGCGGAAGTAAGTCATGGTGCCTCCGGCGGGGTTGCGTCATCCCCGACAGGCTAATCATCGCCTCGTCGCGGCAGAGGTGGGTATCAAGTTTGGGTTGGTCCGTCGTTCGCGCGATCCCGTTGGGGCGCCGGCCCATTGAACGTTGGCCTCGAACACGTCCGGCTGCGCCGTCTGCCGGCCTTGTTCGGCGCCACATCGAGTGGCGCCTCTGCAAGTCCACTCGTTGGCCCGAGTCCAACTGGGCGCTGGTGGGGGCGCCGACTCATTTGACGTTGGCCTCGAAC
>JAAXXS010000255.1 GCA_013334395.1 Holophagaceae bacterium
AGCTGCTGGAGCACCTCCGGCGAGCGGGCCGAAGCGAAGTGGTAGGCCACGGCCAGGGCGGCCTCGGAACCCGAGGCTTCAGCGCCATGGACGGAGTAGCCGATCCACACGAAGACGGGGTTGGTCTCGGTGATGCGCCGCGCCTCGTCCTCGGTGCAGCGGCGGGGATCCGCCAGCTTGGCATTGAGGGCCTTCAGCTCGCCGAGGCGCCGGAGGTTGGCGGGGGAGGTGATCACCAGGAAGGGCTGCTCCCGGCCCTCCTCCGTGAGGTTCAGCGTGGTCAGCTTCACCCGGTCCGGGGCCGCGGCGGCCAGGGCGCGGACGTAGGCCAGCAGCTCGTCCTGCGGTGTGTAGCGGGCGCCCAGGGTGGGCGGGGGCACCTCGGGCCGAGGGTCCGAGGGAGGCAGCAGGCCCGCAGGCAGGCTGGCGGCCAGGGGCGCGGCGACGAGCAGGGCGATGAGGGCAGGCGGAAGCCGCAGGGCCATGCTCAGACCAGGTCCAGGAAGGCCGGACCGGCCGTGGTGATGGAGCCGGCGCCGAAGGTGATGAGCAGATCCCCGCTGGCGGTGAGGCTCCGGAGGGCCTGGGGCAGGTCCTCCACCCGGCCCACCAGGTGGACCTCCTTCTGGCCGTGGGCCCGCATGGTTTCGGCGACCGTGGCGCCCGTGATGCCCTGGATGGGCTGCTCGCCCGCGGGGTAGATGTCCGTGACCACCACCACGTCCGCCTCGAAGAAGGCCGTGCCGAACTCGTCCAGCAGCGCCTTGGTGCGGCTGAAGCGGTGCGGCTGGAAGGCCGCCACGATGCGGCGCTCGGGGAAGCCCGCCCGGGCCGCAGCCAGGGTGGCGGCGATCTCCGTGGGGTGATGGCCGTAGTCGTCCACCACCAGCACGCCGTCCCGCTCGCCCTTCAGGTGGAAGCGCCGGTCAGCGCCGGTGAAGCTGGCCAGGCTGGCCCGGATGACCTCGGGATCAACGTCCAGCTCCAAGGCGATGCCGATGGCCGCCAGGGCGTTGAGCACCATGTGGTGGCCCGGCACGCCGAGGCTGAAGGCGCCCAGGTCCTTGCCGTGGGCCCGCAGCTTGAAGTGGGTGCGGAAGCCCTCCTGGCGGATGTCGCGGGCGCGGAGGTCCACCTGCGGGTGGGTGCCGTAGGTGTAGACCCGGCGCTTCAGGCGAGGGCGCACGGCGGCGGCGTGGGGATCGTCCATGCAGAGGAAGACCGAGCCGTAGAACGGCACCTTGTTGGCGAAGGTCACGAAGGCGTCCTGGATCTCCTCCAGGTCCTTGTAGTGGTCCAGGTGCTCCCGGTCGATGTTGGTGATGACGGCCAGGGTGGGGTTCAGCATGAGGAAGCTGCCGTCGCTCTCGTCCGCCTCGGCCACCAGGAAGGGGCCCTTGCCCAGCTTGGCATTGCTGCCGATGGTGCCGAGCTTGCCGCCGATGACGATGGTGGGGTCGATGCCGCCCTGGCTGAGCACCTGCGCCACCATGCTGGTGGTGGTGGTCTTGCCATGGGAGCCCGCCACGGCGATGCCGTACTTCATGCGCATGAGCTCCGCCAGCATCTCGCCGCGCGGAATCACCGGCACCTTGGCGGCGTGGGCCGCCACGACCTCGGGGTTGTCCCCCTTCACGGCCGAGCTGATGACCACCACCTGGGCACCCTGGATGGCACTGCCCTGGTGACCCAGGTGGACGATGATGCCGAGGCCGCGGAGGCGCTGGGTGACAGCGCTTTCTTTCAGGTCCGAGCCGGAGACCTGGTAGCCCAGGTTGGCGAGGACCTCCGCGATGCCGGACATGCCGATGCCGCCGATGCCCACGAAATGGATGTGCTGGATCTTGCCGAACACCTGGAGACTCCCCTGTTTGAAAAGGCCAGGATACCGCCAAGGGGGACTTATCGACCGCTCATGGCATGGGTCTGGCAACATGGACATCCAACCACAGCAGAGGAGGTGTGCGATGAGGCCCTGGTACTCGCAACACCGTGTCATGTGCACCGTTACGATCCTGGCCCTGGCTTCGGCCATTTGTGGCGCATCGCCACAGGAGGGCAGAGTGCAGCGTCCCCTGCCTCAGCAGCAGCCCCAGCAGCAGGCTCAGCCCCGCTCCCAGCCCTCCGAGGGGCGGGCCACCCGCCCGGCGCCGTCGCCCTCCACCGACCAGGGGTCGGCAGCCACTCCCAGGGCCCAGGCCCAGGAGGATCGCCGCACTCGGCAGGCATCCGAGGGACGCAGCGCGCACCAGGACCCCAGTCGACGGGTGTTGGAGCAGCCCCGCCCGACCGGGGGCATGAAGCTGGCCGGGGTGCAGGTCATCGGCGGCACCCGACTGGTGATCCCGCCGGCCTGGAAGCGCTGCGGCGTCCTGCCTGACCGTGGCTACTGGCAGCACCGGGACCTCATGGCCGAGATCCAGTGGCTCTCGCGGCGCGGCTTCATTCCCGTGACAGCCCTCGGGGACGGCGTGGATTCCCTCACCGACTTTGCCCAGACCCCTGCGGGCTGGCGCGCCTACGGTCTGGCCGTGCCCGCGGGCGGCACCGTGCAGGTGGAGGTGCAGCACGAGAAGCTGGGCTGGTTCCGGCTCATGTTGGTGGACAAGTGGGGCACGCCTGGACCCGGCATGCTGCAGGCGGCCATCGCCCATCAGCCCGTGCTGGTGACCTACACGAACCCCGGCAAGGAGGCGACGGCGGTCTACGTCATCGTCGACGATCCCGCCTGGTGGTCCGATGCCAAATACCCCTACACCCTGATGGTGCGCCGGGACTGGGACCCCGCCTCGGTGGACCTTGGGCAGGTGAAGATGGTCGCGGGCCTGTGGGGCGCCACCCCCAGCGTCAGCGCCGAGTTCCGCGGCCGCAGCCTGACCGGCCCGGCGGTCTTCCCGCGCTGAACACCCGCCTATTCACATCTCAGAAACGGCCCCGATGGGGCCGTTTCTGAGTGAAGCTCAAACTAGGACCAGGGACATCCTCCAGTGACCTGCATGCGGAAGGCGCGGGGCTCGATGCTGAGCTCGGCGCGGTCGCGCTCGGGGGCGGGCTCGCCGTCCAGATGCCAGGGCAGGGGGCGCTCCAGGCGCAGCAGGGCGTGGCGCACCCGGCCCTCCCGGCGGAGCG
>JAAXXS010000078.1 GCA_013334395.1 Holophagaceae bacterium
CCATCGGTTCCGGCGGCCTCATCGGCAAGGGCTTCACCAGTGGCTCGCAGACCCAGCTGAACTTCCTGCCCGTGAAGACCACGGACTTCGCCTTCAGCGTCTGGGCCGAGGAGCGGGGCTTCCTGGGTGTGCTGCTGGCGCTGGGGCTGTTCGGCCTGCTGCTGAGCCGCATCCTGGACGCGGCCCGGGTGGCCCACACCTATGCCGAGGCCTACTTCTGCGCAGGGGCCGCCGGCATCTTCGCGCTGCACCTGCTGGTGAACGTGGGCATGGTGGCCGGGGCCCTGCCCAACAAGGGCATGGTGCTGCCCTTCTTCAGCGCGGGCGGCAGCAGCACCCTGAGCTTTTTCCTCGCCCTGGGGCTGATCATGGGCATCCTGCATCGAGCGAGGCTGAAATGAGCGACCTCCAGCGGCGGATGAAGGACCTGGCAGACCAGGTGCGCCTGCACCGGCACCGCTACTACGTGCTGGATCAGCCCGTGCTCTCGGATGCCGAATACGACACCCTGGAGAGGGAGCTGCGGGGCCTGGAGGCGCAGCACCCGGAGCTGGCCGATCCCAACAGCCCCACCCGGCGCGTGGGCGCGCCGCCCGTGGACGCCTTCGAGAAGCGCCGCCACGCGGTGCCCATGCTGAGCCTGGACAACGCCTACACCGAGGCCGAGCTGCGCGAGTGGGAGGTGCGCTGGCGCAAGCTCGCGCCCGAAGCCGAGCCCTCCTATGCCGCCGAGCTCAAGGTGGACGGGCTCTCCCTGTCGCTGCGCTACGAAGGCCGCGAGCTGGTCGAGGCCCTCACCCGCGGCGATGGCGAGACGGGGGAGCTGGTGACCGAGAACGCCCGGACCATCGCCGACATCCCCCTGCGCCTGCCCGCCGAGGCCCCGGAGGCCCTCACGGTGCGGGGCGAGGTCTTCCTGTCCCGCAAGCGCTGGGAGGAGCTGAACCGCGAGCGGGACGCCCGCGGCGAGGCCCGCTTCGCCAACCCCCGCAATGCCGCCAGCGGCACCATGAAGCAGCTGGACAGCCGGGAGGTGGCCGCGCGCGGCCTGTCCTTCCTGCCCTGGCAGGTGCTCTGGGGTGGCGGCGAGGCCCTGGACCACGCGGCCTCCATGGCGCGGCTCGGTGCCTGGGGCTTCGGGGTGATGCCGGGCCACGCGGAGGGCGACCTCGCCGCCGTGCTGGCCTTCATCGAGGGGCAGGCCGAGGCCCGCCTGAGGCTGCCCTTCGACACCGACGGCGTGGTGCTGAAGGTGCTCGACGCCGCGGTGCAGCAGCGCCTGGGGGCCACGGACCGGGTGCCCCGCTGGGCCATCGCGTTCAAGTTCCCGGCCACCCAGGTGACCACCACGGTGCTGGGCATCACCTGGCAGGTGGGCCGCACGGGCAAGCTCACGCCGGTGGCGGAGCTGGAGGCTGTCGAAGTGGCGGGCTCCACCGTGCGCCGCGCCACCCTGCACAACGTCGACGAGCTGGCGCGGCTGGGCCTCAAGGTGGGGCACCGGGTGTTCATCGAGAAGGGCGGCGAGGTGATCCCCAAGGTGGTGGCCCTGGTGCCCGGCGAGGCGGCCCGGGAGCTGCCGGACCCGGTGATTCCCGCGGCCTGTCCCGTCTGCGCGGGCGAGGTGGGCAAGGCCGAGGACGCCGAGGTGGCCATCCGCTGTCTCAATCCCGAGTGTCCGGCGAAGCTCGCGGCCCGGCTGCTGCACTTTGGCGGCCGCTCGGCCCTGGACATCGAGGGCATGGGCGACGCGCTGGCGGAGCAGTTGGTGGCCTCGGGCCGCTTCCAGCAGCCCTGGGAGGTCTTCAGCCTGCTCCAGGAGCCGCTGCAGGGCCTGGCCTACCTCGCGGGGCTGGACCGCATGGCCGAGAAGTCCGCTCAGAACCTGCTCTCGGGCCTGGACTCGGCGCGCACCAAGCCCCTGGCCCGCTGGCTGCACGCCCTGGGCATCCCCATGGTGGGGGCCCGCACGGCCGAGCTGCTGGCCGAGGCCCACCCTTCGCTGGAGGCCCTCTGGACCACGGATGAGCAGCGGCTCCAGGCCGTGGAGGAGGTGGGCCCGAAGGTGGCCTCGGCCCTGCTGGCCTTCCGCGCCCTCCATCCGGAGCTGCCCGGTCGCCTGGCCGAGCTGGGTGTCCGGCCCGCGCCGCCCGAGGTCCGGGACCGGGGTGGCCTGCCGCTGTCCGGCGAGGTGGCCGTGGTGACCGGAACCCTGCCCGTCCTGTCCCGCGAGGAGGCCGAGGCCTGGCTCAAGCGGCTGGGCGCCAAAGTGACCGGCGCGGTGTCCCCCAAGACCACGCTGCTGCTGGCGGGTGAGAAGGCGGGCAGCAAGCTGGCTAAGGCGGAGGCCCTGGGTATTCCTGTTCGGGATGAAGCCTGGCTGCGGGGACTCGAGTCGAATCGTCTATAGAAAGCCCTGGACTCTGCCTGGAGGCCCGTCGGATGATCGGGAGACACCCCTCCGGAAGCCTCCGTGCTGACGCGTCTCGGCAAGTTTGAAATCGTTCGACTGCTCGCCCAGGGGAGCATGGGCGAGGTCTATGTGGGCTGGGACCCGACCATCGGCCGGGAGGTGGCCATCAAGGTCATCCACACCTCCGCCGGCATGGGGCCCGAGGCCCGGGAGCGCTTCGCCACCGAGGCCCGAGCGGCCGGGGCGCTGAACCATCCCAACATCGTGACGGTCCACGAGCTGGGCGAGGAGCAGGGGGTGCTCTACCTGGCCATGGAGCTCGTGCGGGGCGAGGACCTGGCCACCCTGATCCGGGCTGAGACCCTCGCGCCCCGGGACACCCTGGAGGTGCTGGCCCAGGTCTGCGACGGCCTCGCGGTGGCCCACCGGCACCAGATCCTGCACCGCGACATCAAGCCCTCCAACATCCGCGTGGTGTGGGACGGCAAGCTCCTGCAGGCCAAGCTGCTGGACTTCGGGGTGGCCAAGGTCATCAACTCGGACACCACGGACGAGGGCACCGTGTTCGGCACCGTGAACTACATGGCCCCGGAATACCTGCAGAGCGGCCGCCCGGATGCGCGCAGCGACCTGTTCGCCATCGGCGTGATCCTCTACGAGGCCCTGGCCGGGATGCCGCCCTTCGATGGGCCGAGCCCCGGCTCGGTGATCTACCGCCTGCTGCACGAGGCGCCGGCGCCCCTGCCTGTCACCGCCTTCCAGGGCATCAGCCGGGATGTCCAGAGCCTGCTCACGCAGGCCCTGGCCAAGGACCCGGGCAGCCGCTTCCAGTCCGCCGAGGAACTGGCGGTCAGCCTGCGGGCCGCCAAGGATCCCGCTTGGCGCTGGGACCAGGGGCGGTCCGCGCCGCCGAGCCCGGCCCGGACAGCCCCACCAGCCCCGCGAGCCCTTCCCCTGGCGGGCCGGACCGGCCTCGCACCCAGCCCGCAGCCCGTGGGTCGGGAGGCCCAGGGCAAGGCGGGCAGCGGCCCCCACGCCCGGACCGAGGTCGGCCAGGATGTCCTGGAGACCACCCGGCGCCAGCTGCTCCGCGCCCTGGAGACTGATCCCTCCAGCGCCCGAACCCACGCGATGCTGCTGGTCACCTGCTACCGCCTGGGGCGGCTGGATGCGGTCATGCAGGCCCTGCGCCAGGCCCGCCACCACGGCATCGCCGCCGTGCAGCTGCGGATGCTGCCCCGCTGCGACCAGCTGGTGCGCGAGGAGCGGGAGCGGTGCCGCCTGCCCCTGGAGCTTCACGGCGAGTTCATGGCCTATTTCGAGGGCTGAGGCCAGCACGGCAGCTAGGGCTGCAGCGCCTCCAGCTCCAGCAGCTTCCAGTCCCCCGCCACCCGGCGCCAGCGCAGGCGGAAGCCCTGCCGGGAGGTGTCCTGGGGCAGCAGGCCGCCCCCCCGGGAGGTGAGGAGCAGGACCACCTCCTGCCGGGCCTCGCTGCCCCGCACCTGGATCTGGTCGTGCAGCACGGTGAGGCCGACCTTCTCCTGCCGGAAGGTGCTCTGGAGGAAGAGGCGGGCCGCGGCCTTGGTCATCCCCTCGGGCCCCACAAACGCGGGGTCCAGGGGCCCCGTGGCCGCGGATGCGTCGCCCGCTTCCACGGCGGTGCGGCAGGTTTCGAAGGCCGCGTGGACCTGCGCCTCGGGCGAGCCGGAGCCGCAGGCGACCAGGCCCGCGAGCAGGACCGGGACCAGGAGCAGCGCGCGGGTCACGGGACCTCCCCGCCCAGCCCGTGGGCGACATAGAGCTCGGGATAGCTGCGGGTCTCGGCAGCGTCCGGGCTGAGGTCCAGGGCTGCCAGGGCCGCGTGGATGGCCCCGGCCTCGCCTTCCAGCTCCACGAAGCAGCCGAAGGGCGCTTCATCCAGGCAGACCTCCAGGCCCGCCCCCTCCCAGACCGCGCGGACCTTCTCCATACGCAGGATGGGCGCGAAGCCCAGGGCGCGGAGGATGGCCTCCAGGGCTGCGCCATCCTCGACGCCGGTCTCCAGCTCGGGGCGGATCTTCAGCAGGGCATCGGGCACCTTGGGCCCCTTCCAGGTCAGGCGGACCCGCCCCGCGTAGCGCCGGGTGCGCAGGGCCGAGCCCTGGGCCCGCAGCTCGCCCTCGCGGTCCCAGAGGACGCTCTGCTCCGGCTGGGCCGGGAGCACCTCGCGGAAGCCCTGCGCCAGCAGGCGGGAAGCCACGGGCGCCGTGGCTGGGATGTGCAGCTTGAGCTCGGTCTCCAGGGCGGATTTCTGCTTCATCGGGAACCGGTCTCCAGCGTGGGATGGGGCATCATGGAAACAACCGTTCCGGGCGCCCCGTGATTCCCCAACGCTACATCATCGCCTCCCTTTTCATCGCCGCCATGCTGCTGCTCTTCGCGGTGGTGCAGGCGCCGCGTCCGGTCAGCGCCGGGGGGGTGGGGGCCGAGTCCGCCCCGGCGGTCATGAGCCTGGGTGGCTTCGAGTCCCTGGCCGAGCTCCGCATGGAGGAAGGATGGTCCCCGCGCTTTCAGGGCGCCCAGGACCCGGATCAGCTGGAGGCCTGGCCTTTCGAAGGCGGCTTCGGCACCCCCTGGGAACCGGCCTCGCCCTACCTGGCGGACCAGGGGCTGGCCCTCAACGGTCCCCGGGGTCGCAGCGAGGTGGTGCTGTGGCGGGGGCTGGAGTGGCGGCACTACCGCTTCGACGCGCCGCTCTGCTCCGCGCGCCTGTCGCCAGGCAAGGGCAGCCGCCTGCTGGTGACGCTGCTGATGGGCCCAAGCCGCTTTGAGACCCGCCTGCTGGAGGTGCCTGAGGGCCGGGTGCTCTGGTCGACGCAGTCCGGTCCCTGGAGCCGCTTCAGCTGGGATGGGAAGGGGATCCTCCTGGGCTTCTTCGAGCCCGGCCAGGGCAAGGCGGACTCCCGCCTGCTGCTGAGCCAGCTGCCCCTGGACGGCGAGCCCGCCGAGGCCACCCTGGCCGCCTGGAATGAGCCAGGCCTGCCTCCTGCCCCCCGGGGCCTGGCCACCAAGGCGACCGCCCTGTCGGAGGATGGCCAGGACCTGCCCGGCGCCCGGCTTGAGCTTCCCTGGCACCCCGGCGACCAGCTCTGGTTCCCCCGGGGCGACCGGCTCTGGCACGGCGGCCTGCAGGGGTGGACCGCCTGGTCCCTGCAAGGTGGCCACTGGGTCCGGCAGGCCGCGGGCTCGGGCACGCTCACGGCCCACCCGCCCCTGCGGATGGGGCTGACGGAACCCCTGCCGCAGGAAGGGATGGTGCGCAAGACCAGCCCCCTGGACCAGGCGGTCTGGACGGCGCTGGGAGCCGATGCGCCATCCTGGCCCGCCTGGGATGCGGCCTGGGTCTGGCGGGAGAACGCGGCCTTCGATGCCTGGGACCAGCGGTGGAACGAGACCGCCCTGGCTCCTGAGCGCCAGCGGCAGGCCCTGACCTTGTCCTTCCGCCCGGAGTGGCGCGCCGCCCTCGGGCTGCGCGCCTCCGTGAAGGGCTGGCTGCCGAAGGGTCCGGAGGTGGCCCTGCGGGAGCCGCTGGGGGTCGGCTGGATCTGGGTGGGAGACCGCGTGCTGTTGGTCCGGCTCGTGGAGGTGGAGCGGACGAGGATCCTTCGGAAGCTGCTGCACTGAAGGATTACTTAGAGAATAGATATTTCTGGTAGCGTTGTGCGCAGCACTCTTTCTTCCTCCTGGCTTCCCGAGGTACCCGATGTCCCGTCTCCTCCTCGTGGACGACAATCCCAGCATCCACCGCATCGCGGAGTCCCTGCTCGCGCCAACGGACATTGAGCTCGTGTGTGTGGATTCGGCTGCGGAGGCCCTGGACCGGTTCGGGCGGGGCGAGCGGTTCGATGTGGCCCTGGTGGACACGGCCATGCCGGGCATGGATGGCTGGACCCTGCTCCAGCGCCTGCGGGCCATGGAGGAAACGGCCCTCATGCCCATCGCCCTGATGGCGGGGGTGCTGGATCCGGTGGATCCCGCCAAGCTGGCCAAGGCGCCGATCCAGGGCTTCCTCAAGAAGCCCATTGAGCTGCGGGAGCTTGGCGATCGGGTGAAGGCTCTGCTGGCCACCCCGGTGATCCCCCCGCCCTCCCCCTTCAGCACGCTGCCCGCCACCCCTGCCCGGGACCTCATCAGCCGGGCCGAGATCGCCCTGCCCGAGTTCCGATCCGAGGCCATGCCCGAGTCCCCCGTGGAGGAAGATCTCCTCATCCTCACCGCCGAGGACCTCTGGCCCGAAGAGGTCGCCGTTGTCACGGTGCCCGAGGTGCCTGAGGAGGCCGCCTCCTACCCCACCTCCACAGCCGAAGTGCACCTGGAGCTGGAGGAGCTGGACCTGGACAGCCTGCAGGACCTCGCGGGGGTGTTCCTCCCCGAGCCCGAGCTGGAGCCCGTCCCCGAGCCTCTTCCTGAGCCCGAGCCTGCCCCTGAGCCCGAGCCTGTCCCTGAGTCCGAACCCGTACCAGAGTCTGAGCCAGAGCTGGAGCTTGAGCCCTCGCTCGAGCTGGACCTCGCCCCGGAGCCTGTTGCCGAAGTGGTCCCATCGCCGGAGCCTGCCGAAGACTTCCTTGAGGAGTCCTTCCCGGCCTTCCCCGACCTGGATGTCCTGGACAGCCTGCCTGCGGACTGGACGCTGCCCGAGCTCCCCGACGCCGGCCCGGAGGCTGGGCTGGGCGAGCCTGCGCTGTCCGTTCTGCCGGAACCCGAGCTGGCTCCCGCCCCACCCGTCCCCTCTGACGCAGGGGGGCAGTCCCCCGCCGCTCCCGGTCCGGTTCTGGTCGACGCCTCTGAGCAGACCCGGGCTCTGCTGCAGGCCCTGCTGGCCGATCCCGCGCTGGTGGACGCCCTGGCCAAGGCCGTGGTGGCCCGCCTGGGGGATCAGGTCCTCCGGGAGATCGCCTGGGAGATCATGCCGGAACTGGCGGGAAGATTGCAGAGTCAGGCGCATGACCCTTCCTGAGCACCCGTCCGCTGGGCCACGCCCATGATCACCGGCTACAACACTGACGTCCGCCACGGCAACCGGGTGTTCCATGTGCAGACGGAAGACAAGGGAGTCGCCAACCCCAAGATCGAGACCCTGATCTATGTGGGTGGCGAGATCCTGGACAACTACCGCTCCTCCTACGAGGACCTGCTGGCCACGGCGGCGATCATGGAGCCGATCATCCAGGAGCGCATGGACGAGCAGCACCGGGCGGTCATTCGGGACATCAAGAACGGGAAGTACGACCTGACACCCCCGGATCTGCTGGAGCAGCAGGCCTTCAACGACCGCCCCCTGGATCAGGCCATTCTCGAGTTCCTGCAGCAGGAAGGCGATGTGGACACCCTGGAGCTGGTCCTCGACCAACCCATGAAGCCAGTCTTTGGCGCCCCCTTTCGGGTGCAGATCCAGGCGCGGCTCTGTCAGAGCCAGGCTCCCGTGGCCGGCGCCGAGGTGGCCGTGAAGCTGGTGTCCAGCCTCAAGAAGGCCGCAGGGCTGCTGGCCGGGCAGACAGATTCCAGGGGTCGCTTCCTCGGGGACGTGCAGATCCCCCCCAGCCAGCCCGGGCAGTGCGCGGTGGTGGTGAGCTGCTCTAGTGACCAGGGTTTTGACGAGGTAAAGGCGGTCGTAGTCGTTTAAAAAGACCTCAAAGTCTAGATTATAGCTCGAGCGCATTGAGGCCTTGAGGCCTACATTCTTTCCCTTAGGTAAGGCGGGGAATGCATGGCTAGAGATGAAACCAAGCTCTTGAGCATCGGTGATGTGCGGGCTGAAACAGGACTGACGGCAGATGTGGTCCGGGTCTGGGAGCGGCGCTACGGCTTCCCCATTCCCGTGCGCATGCCCTCCGGCCACCGACGCTACCACCTCGATGACCTCCGCCGCCTGAAGCTCATGGCCGAGGCCGTGGCCCAGGGGCACCGGCCCGCCCTGGTGGTGCGCTCCGACGATGCTGCGCTCAAGCAGATGATCCTCCCCGATGGCAACGCGCGGGTGGAGGAGCTCTTCGAGGCGGTGATGGCCATGGACACCGACCTGATCCGCGGATACCTGCACAAGTATCTGGGTCAGCTGGGCTGGCGGCTGTTTCTGGTGCAGGTGGTCTCGCCGCTCCTCGACCGGGTGGGCATCGCCTGGGCCGACAACACCATCGGGGCCCACCACGAGCACCTGCTCTCGGAGGTGCTGGAGGACTTCCTGCGCAAGCTGCGCCAGGAGTTCCACATCCTGCCCGGCCGGGGCAAGGTGCTCCTCTGCACCCTGCCTGGCGAGCGCCACCGCCTGGGCCTGCTGATGTCGGCCCTGGCCTATGCGGCCTACGGTGCCCGCACCGAGCTGCTGGGCGTGGACCTGCCGCTCAACAGCATCGCCCAGGCCGCCAAGATCCTGAAGGTGGACCGGGTGGCGGTGAGCCTCTCGGTCCAGTTCACCGGCGAGCCGGTGCGGCGGATGCTCCTGGAGCTCAAGGACCGCCTGCCCCCGGACTGCAAGCTGCTGATCGGCGGCAAGGGCGCGGCCCGTACCCGCCGGGTCGAAGGTGTCGGGCGGATGATCGAGCTGGAGCTGGGCTGAGGCTGAGGGCCTCGTAACCTAGGAGCCTTCAGGACTCCACTGCCGCTTCAGGCGGTGCAGCAGGAGCCGCAGCTCCAGCAGCAGGGGCCGGGCCGCGAGGAAGCAGAGGAACCCGGCCAGGGGTACCGTGACCTTGAAGCCGATGTGCTTGAAGCCCAGGGCCCCCACCACGCCGCCGCCCAGGAAGGAGGCGAGGATCAGCAGCAGCAGCGAGAGCTTCTGGCGGTTGGCGACGATGCGCTCCCGGCCATGGCGGTGGTGGACATTCACGTAGGTGAGCCGGCTCAGCTCGATGCCGATGTCCGTGACCGTTCCCGTCAGGTGGGTCGTGCGGACGGCCGCGCCAGAGATGATGGAGGTCACGGCGTTGTGCAGGCCCATGATGAAGCAGAGCAGCATGACGGTCATGGGCAGCGTGAACTGGATTTCCTCCTGGAGGCGGTTCCCCATGAAGCCGAAGACCAGCATCAGGGCGGCCTCCACCACCAGGGTGATGGCGTAGCGGCTGCGCATCCGGCGCCGCTGGCCGAAGCTGATGAGTGACGTGCACACGAAGGCCCCGGCGAAGAAGCTGAGCATCATGGCCAGGGCCGCCAGGACGGTCGTCAGGTCGCCCTCGGCCGCCTCGTCCGCCATGGCGGAGACCACGCCCGTCATGTGTGAGGTGTAGTGCCCCACCGCCAGGAACCCGCCCGCGTTCACGGCCCCGGCCACGAAGGCCATGGCCCAGGCCAGCTGGCGGTTGAGGGACTCGGAGCGCAGGGCCCCCTCCCGCACCAGCAGCTTCTCCTGGATGGGGAGCGTGGCCAGGGCCGACTCGATGGCGGACTGCAGCTGCTGGCCGTCCAGACGGTTCCTCAGCAGCCTCCTGAGATAGCGGGCCACGATCAACTGAATCGCTCTGGGAATGCGGCGCATCACTTCCAGTCTACCGGCCTGGGGCGGAAGCCTGCAGGTCCTGGTCCTCAGCCGCTAGACTAGCGGCTATGCGAAAGATCATCCTCCTCCACACCGGCGGCACCCTCGGCATGGCGCCCAGCGGCGATCCCGTGGCCCTCGCGCCGGGTCCCTTCCTCGACCATCTGCTGGAGCAGGTCCCGGAGCTGGGCCAGCTGGCGCAGCTGGCCGTGGAGGTGCCCTTCAACCAGGACTCCGCCTGCCTCGAGCCCGCCGACATCCTGGAGCTGGCCCGGCGGGTGCGTGTCGGCGCCAGCGACTTCGACGGCTTCGTCATCATCCACGGCACGGACACCCTGGCCTTCACGGCCTCCGTGCTGGGCTTCTTGCTGGCGGACCTGGGCAAGCCCGTGGTGCTCACGGGCAGCCAGCGGCCCCTGGCCTTCGTGCGCAGCGACGCGCGGAGCAACCTGGTCAACGCCGTGGATCTGGCCTGCCGGGCCATCCCCGAGACCGGCATCTGCTTCGGCACCCACTGGCTGCGCGGCGTGGCCACGGACAAACTCAGCGTCAGCCTGTTCGAGGCCTTCCAGAGCCCGAACCTGGCGCCCCTGGCGGAGATCGGCGCCGAGATCCGCCTCCACCCGGATGCGGGCCAGTTCGTGCGCCGGGTGCCCGCAGGCCTGGGCGCGGCGCTGGAGCTGGGCATCCACACCCTGACTCCCCACCCGGGCATGCCCTGGAGTCCCGCTCCCGCGGGCGCCAGGGCCGTGCTCATCCAGGCCTTCGGCGCGGGCAACCTGCCCATGGACCGCCCCGACCTGAGGGGCCTGGTGGAGGATTGCGCCCGGCGCCGCCTGCCCGTGGTGGTGACCTCCCAGTGTCCCCATGGCGGGGTGGATCTCTCCGCCTACGAGATGGGCCGCAAGATCGAGGGCCTCGGCGCCATCTCTGGCGGCCTGCACACCCGCTGGACCGCCCTGGCCAAGCTGGGCCTGGTGCTGGGTGCGGGGGGCGGGATCGATGACGTCCGCGCAGCGTTCGGGGTTCAGTGGGCCGGGGAGCCCATGCCAGACGGAGCGTGGCCGCAGACCTGAGGACGCTTGATTCCCTCCCTGTAGGGCCCCACTGCGCAGAGCCCCTCGGGCTCTGCTTCGTGACCCACAGGGTCGGGGGGGCGGGTGAGCCCATGCCGGACGGGGCCTGGCCGCTGAGCTAGAATGGAGGTTTCCGGGATTCCCAGATGCTCGACGCCAGCCTCCTGCGCAACGACCTCGACGCCGTGGCGGCTCGCCTCGCCGAGCGGGGCTACACGCTGGACACGGCCCGCTACCTGGATCTGGACCAGCGCCGCCGTGCCGCCCTGCAGGAGGCCGAGGCCCTGAAGGCCGAGCGCAACCGTGTCAGCGAAGAGGTGGGTCGGCTCAAGCGGGCCAAGGAGAACGCGGACGCCCTCATCGCGCAGCAGCGGGAAGTGGGCGACAAGCTCAAGGAGCTGGAGGCCGCCGAGCGGGAGATCGAGGCCGCCTTCAAGGACTTCCTCGCGGGCATCCCGAACCCGCCCCACGCCAGCGTGCCTTCGGGCCGGGACGAGCACGGCAATGTGGAGATCAAGCGCTGGGGGCAGCTGCCGGTCATCGCCGCGCCCAGGGATCACGTGGAGCTGGGCACCGCCCTGGGCATCCTGGACCTGGACCGCGCGGCCAAGCTGAGCGGCGCGCGCTTCGCGGTGCTCAAGGGCCTCGGCGCCAAGCTGGAGCGCGCCCTCATCACTTTCATGCTCGATCGCCAGACCGGCGCGGGCTACACCGAGATCATCCCGCCCTACCTGGTGAACCCCGAGAGCATGTACGGCACGGGCCAGCTGCCGAAGTTCGAGCAGGACCTGTTCAAGGTGGCCCACGGCGATGGCGCGCTGTACCTCATCCCCACGGCCGAGGTGCCCGTCACCAACCTCTACCGGGATGAGATCCTCCCCGCGGAAGCCCTGCCCATGCGCCACTGCGCCTTCACCCCCTGCTTCCGCAGCGAGGCCGGCAGCTACGGCCGGGACACCAAGGGCATCA
>JAAXXS010000079.1 GCA_013334395.1 Holophagaceae bacterium
GCCACCTGCTGGCTGGCCACGGGCCTCTACCTGGGCCCCAAGCTCAGCGCCCGGGAGCCCAAGGGCCAGTGGCTCGGCGTGGCCGGCCTGCTGGTGGCCCTGGTGGTGGTCGTCGTCGGGGCCCTCATGGGCGCCCACCAGGCCATCCTGGGCAAGCTGTCCGGCTCCTTCATGCTGGGCCATCAGGGCTATGAATACGTGGAGCTGGGCCGCCTCTGGCAGGTCCTGCTCACCGTGGGCATGGTCGGCTGGCTGGTCATGGTGGTGCGGGCCCTCTTGCCCGCCCTGCGCGGCGAAAAGGGCCGCCTGGGCCTGCTCAAGCTCTTCGTGCTGTCCGCCGTCGCCATCCCCCTGTTCTACTCCGCAGGCTTCATGTACACCCGCGAGACGCACATCGCCATGGCCGAGTACTGGCGCTGGTGGGTGGTCCACCTCTGGGTGGAGGGCTTCTTCGAGGTCTTCGCCACTGTGGCCATCGCGCTGCTCACCACCCGCATGGGCCTGCTGCGCGAGAGCACCGCGCTGCGCGCCGTGGGTCTCTCCGTGGGCCTCTTCCTCGGCAGCGGCATCATCGGCACCTTCCACCACCTGTACTACACGGGCTCCCCGGCCTCCATCGCGGCCCTGGGCTCCGTGTTCAGCGCCCTGGAGATCGTGCCCCTCACCATCGTGGGCTTCGAGATCGCGCAGAGCCTCAAGGCCGGCCGCGCCCTGGGCAGCGGCTACGAGTGGCCCTTCAAGTTCTTCGCCGCCGTCTGCTTCTGGAACCTGGTGGGCGCTGGCGTCTTCGGCATGCTCATCAACCCGCCCTCGATCCTCTACTTCAGCCAGGGGCTCAACACCACGCCCATCCACAGCCACGCCGCGCTCTTCGGGGTCTACGGCTTCCTGGCCATCTCCCTCATGCTGTTCGCCCTGCGCGGCATGACCCCGGACAAGGCCTGGGACGAGAAGTGGCTGAGCTACGGCTTCTGGGGCCTGAACCTGGGTCTGGTCCTCATGCTGGTGTGCTCGCTGATCCCCAGCGGCCTCTACCAGTTCGTGCAGAGCCTGGAGCACGGCACCTGGTATGCCCGCAGCGCGGCCGTGGTGCAGAGCCCAATCATGCGCACCTTCACCTGGCTGCGCATGCCCGGCGACGTGCTCTTCGGCCTGGGCGCCCTCTCGGTGATCCTCTTCACCTTCAAGGCCGTCATCGGCGCCTGGGGCTGGAACACCGCCGAAGAGACAGCACCCGCCAAGCCTGAAGCCGAAGGCGATCCCGCCTTCGCGACCGGTCAGGACTGATTAAAAAACTCACCGCCAAGACGCCAAGAGCGCCAAGAAAACCAGTGCAGTGATCCCTTGCACTTCTTGGCTTCTTGGCGCCTTGGCGGTGATCCTTTTTTTTGCTTTCGCGACACGTTTCAGCCGCTGTTGCGCAGGCCGGCGGCGAGGCCGTTGATGGAGAGCAAAATGCCGCGCTCGGTGCGGCCGTCGAGGTCGCCGGCGCGGTAGCGGCTCAGCAGCTCCACCTGCAGGTGGTTCAGGGGATCCAGGTAGGGGAACCGGTGCTGGATGGAGCGCCGCAGGGAGGGGTTGTCCTCCAGCAGCCCCGCCTGTCCGGTGATGTCCCGCAGGGCCTCGAGGGTGGCCTCGCACTCCTGCTCGATGCGCCCGAAGATGCGGGTCCGCAGGGCCGCGTCGCCCACCAGGTCCGCGTAGCGGCTGGCGATGGCCAGGTCCACCTTGGCCAGCACCATATCGAGGTTAGAGAGCAGGCTGCGGAAGGGGGGCCAGTGGGCGTGCATCTCCCGCAGCAGCGCCAGCCCCGCCTCGCCGTTCTGCGCGCGGAAGGTCCGCACCGCCGAGCCGAAGCCGTACCAGCCTGGCAGCATGAGGCGGCACTGGCCCCAGCTGAAGACCCAGGGGATGGCCCGCAGGTCTGTGATGGCCCGGCCGCCCTTGCGGCTGGCGGGCCGTGAGCCGATGTTCAGGCGCGAGATCTCGGAGATGGGCGTGGACTCCCAGAAGTAGCGCTCGAAGCCCTCGGTCCCGTAGACCAGGTTGCGGTAGGCGGCGCAGGCCTCCCGGGACAGCACATCCATGGCCTCGGAGAAGCGCGGGTCCTCGCCGTCGCCGGGGCCCTTGGGCAGGCTGGCCTCCAGGGTGGCTGCCACCAGCACCTCCAGGTTGCGGCGGCCCACGGCGGGGTGGCCGTATTTGGCGGCGATGACCTCGCCCTGCTCCGTAAGGCGGATCTGGCCGTTCACGGCGCCCGCGGGCTGGGCCAGGATGGCCTCGTAGGCGGGGCCGCCGCCGCGGCCCACCGAGCCGCCGCGGCCGTGGAAGAGGCGCAGCCGCACCCCGTGGCGCCGGGCCACGGCCACCAGGTCCTGCTCGGCCTTGTAGAGCTCCCAGCGGGAGGTGACGAAGCCGCCGTCCTTGTTGCTGTCCGAGTAGCCCAGCATCACCTCCTGCTCGCCGCCCCGGCTGTCCAGCAGGCGCCGGTAGAGGGGCAGGGCCAGCAGGCGGTCCATGATGGCGCCGCAGCTGCGCAGGTCCTCGATGGTCTCGAAGAGCGGGATCAGGTTGATATCCAGGCGCCCCTCCGCGGGCCGGAGCAGGCCGGTCTCCCGCAGCAGCACCGCGGCCTCCAGCAGGTCCGAGACGCCCTCGGTGTGGCTGATGATGCAGTTGGGCAGGGCCGCCAGGCCCAGGCGCTGCTGGGCGCGGGCCACGGTGCGGAAGAGGCCCAGCTCAGCCTGGGTCTCTTCGCTGTAGGCCAGGAAGGGCGAGGCCAGGGGGCGCGGGCTCGCCAGCTCCGCCGCCAGCAGGGCGATGCGCGCCTCCTCGTCCAGGGCCAGGTAGCCGGTGCCCGGCTGGAGGGTCTCCAGCAATTCGGCCACCACCCGGCCGTGGACCTCGGAGGTCTGGCGCAGGTCCAGGGGCACCAGGTGGAAGCCGAAGACGGCCACGGCGCGGCGCAGGTCCCGCAGGCGGCCCCGGGCCAGGCGGCGGCCCCCGTGGGCCCGCAGGGAGCGGTCCAGGACGTCCAGGTCCGCCTTCAGCTCGGCGGCCGAGGCGTAGGGCGCCACGACCTCTGCTGCCTCCGCCGGTCCCGTCGGCAGCAGCCTGCGGCGGGTGGCTTCCAGGCGCGCGGAGATGAGGGACTGGGCCAGCCGGTAGGCCTCGTCGGCCCGCTGGGGGGAGCTGCTCGGGGACTTCGCCGCCAGGTTCAGCACCTCCTGGGAGGCCTTGGACACCTGGAGGCTGAGGGAGAGCTCCGAGCCCAGGCTTTCCAGCTCGCGCAGCAGGAAGTCCAGGATGGTCTGGGACTGCATCCGCAGCGCGCGCTCCAGCACCTCGGCGGTGACGAAGGGGTTGCCGTCTCGGTCCCCGCCGATCCAGCTGCCCAGCTGCAGGAAGGGCGGCAGCTCCGTGTCGCCCCAGGCGGGATCCAGGCCCAGCCGATCCTCCAGATCCGCGTAGAGGGCCGGGACTTCGCGCAGGAAGGTGCGCTCGAAGTAGGAGAGGGCGCTGGCCACCTCGTCCGTGACCGCGGGCCGGTGGGCGCGCAGCATTCGGGTCTGCCAGAGCAGCAGCACCTGCCGCTGCAGGTGCTCGTCGCGCAGGGCGGTCTCCCGGGGCGTGGAGGTGGTGCGGTCGCGCTCCTCCAGCAGGTGGGCGATCTCCATCTGGGCGTTCAGGATGCTCTTGCGCTGCACCTCCGTGGGATGGGCCGTGAGCACCGGGCGCACCTGGGCGCCGTCGAAGAAGGCCTTGAGCCCCGCTGCGTCCAGGCCCGCCCCGGCGCCTTGCGCCAGCGCATGGTCCAGGGAGCTGGGCCTGGGGGTCGTGTCCTCGGAGCGGTGGGCCCGGGAGCGGCGGATGTGGTGCTGGTCCTCGGCCAGGTTGGCCAGCTGCGAGAAGTAGCTGAAGGCGCGGATGACCAGGATGGCGCGGCCCGGCGTGAGGGCCTGGAGGATGCCCTTCAGCTCCTGGACGGCCGTGGGGTCCCCGCCCCGGCGGAAGCGCACCGCGCAGCGCCGGATCTGTTCGATGAGCTCGAAGGTCGCCTCGCCCTCCTGCTCCCGCACCGTGTCGCCCAGCAGCCGGCCCAGCAGCCGGATGTCCTCCATCAGCGGCAGGTCCTTGTCGGGCAGGGCGGCGTTCATGGGGTGATCCTTCCAGGCAGGGCGGGGAGTCCAGCCAGCCTAGCGGAAGCGGGGGGAGATGCCACGTGCGATCGGACTCGCAGGCGGGCGAACCGGAGTCTCCTGCTGCAGGAGGCGGAGCTCCTCAGGCTGGGATGGCATGGAGCTTGAGCCCGAGGGCGTGGATGACCTTCACCACGGTCGCGAACTCGGGGTTCCCGCCCGGGGAAAGCGCCTTGTAGAGTCCTTCACGGGTCAGCCCGGTATCTCGCGCAAGCTGCGCCATGCCCCGGGCACGGGCGATGTCCCCGAGCGCTGCCCGGATCAGGCTCCCATCACCAGGGTCCTCCTCAAAGCAGGCTTCGAGGTAGAGACTCATCTCCTCCCCATTCTTGAGGTGGTCCACCGCATCCCATTTGCTCAGCTTGATGCCCATGCTGTCCTCCTAGACCTGCCTCGCTAGCTCCAACGCCGCCTTGATATCCTTGTCCTGGGTGGACTTATCCCCTCCGCCCAGGAGAACCACAAACTCTAGTCCCTGCTGGATGAAGTAGATCCGATAGCCCGGGCCGAAATGAATGCGCATCTCGGAGACGCCCGCTCCCACGGGACCGCAATCCCCCAGGTTGCCCTGCTCAACTCGTCGAATCCGAGCCTTGATTTGCGCCTTGGCCCGGGCATCGGCAAGTGCCGCAAACCAAATCCTCAAAGACCTCGGTCGTCAGAACCGTCTTGCTGTTTCCAGTGTAAACCATGGTTAACGCCTGTCCAGGGAGCGCTTTCATTGTGATTCGCTCCAGTTCCCGGAGCGCCCTGCCCATGCCCTGGAGGAGGCTCGTCGAGGTTATTCTCCGCGACTCGGCGGTGATCAGATGCGGAGCAAGGCGCACCAACGGCACCCTCTGAGGGCATTTCCCTCCGCTGCGCAGCGCCATCTTCGCCCCAGAGTCGTTATGATGATTACCTGACCAATCCGGTCGGGATTTCGGGGTCGCCATGAAAGTGATCGTCGCCAAGACCGCGGGCTTCTGCTGGGGCGTGAAGCGCGCCATGGACGCGGTGCTGGAGGCCTCAGTGCGCAACGATGGGCGCGCGGTGCAGACGCTGGGGCCGCTCATCCACAACCCGCAGGCGCTGGATCTCATCGGCAAGCGCGGGGTGGCGGTGGCCGAGTCCCCGGAGACGGTGCGGGACGGCACGGTGGTGATCCGGGCCCATGGCATCCCCATCCAGGACCTGCGCGGCCTCAAGGAGCGCCAGGCCCGGGGCGAGCTGAAGATCGTCAACGCCACCTGCCCGGAGGTGGCCAAGGTCCACCACAAGATCAAGAAGTGGAGCCCCAAGGGCTACTTCACGGTGATCCTGGGCACCCACGGCCATGCGGAGAGCGTGGCCCACCGCAGCTTCGCCGAGAGCGGAAGCGCCATCGTCGCGAACATGGCCGAGGCCGAGAAGCTCACGGATGAGCAGGTGAAGAAGGTGCTGGTGGTGGCCCAGACCACGTTCACGGTGAAGGACTACCACGAGATCACGGACTACCTCCGGACCCGCGCCGGGGACGCCGTCTTCGAGAACACCATCTGCGAGGACACCTGGACCCGCCAGGAGGAGGCCGAGCGCCTGGCCCGCACGGTGGACGCTGTCATCGTCGTCGGCGGCAAGGCCTCCAGCAATACCAAGCACCTCGCCGAGCTGGCGCGGAAGCACGGCAAGCCTGTGCAGTACCTCGAGACCGCCGCAGAGCTGGATCTGACGGCCTTCACGGGCAGCGAGACGGTGGGCGTGCTGGCAGGCGCCTCCACGCCCACCTGGCTGGTGGACGAGGTGGTGGACGTGCTGGAGCAGCTTGGGGACGGCCCCAGCCGCTGGCGCAACTTCCTCCAGGCGGCCTTCGGCGCATCCTTCCTGATGGCCATTGGCGCGGGCCTCATGACTCTGGGCGCCCACAAGTGGCTGGGCCTGCCCCTGGGCTGGCGCTATCCGGCGCTCACGGCCAGCTACGTGATCGCCATGTACCTGCTCAGCCCCTTCCTGGATCCCCTTGGCCTGGGGGCCAAGGGCCCCGCCCGGGCCCGGTTCCTGGAGCGCAATCAGCGGATTTTGCAGGCTTCTGCAGTGGCGGCCCTGGGCCTCACGCTGGTGCTGGCGGCCACCCTCGGGAGCAAGGTGCTGCTGGTGGTCATCGCGGCCTGCCTGGTGGGCGCCCTCTACAAGCACCGGTTCCCGGTGGGTGCCCGGGTCTTCAGCCTGCGGAGCATCCCGGGCTCCAAGGACCTGGTGGTGTCCCTGGCCCTGGCCAGCGTGGCGATCCTCCTCCCCGTCTGGCAGGAAGGCCGGGCCTGGGATCTGCGGACCTTCGCGGCGGCCTTCCTGGTGGGGGTCCTGGCCTTCGTCCGCACGGTGATCTACGAGATCCGCGACATGCAGAACGACCAGATCATCGGCAAGGAGACCCTGCCGATCTTCCTGGGCAAGGCCGCCACCAAGGTCATCCTGCTGCTGCTGCTGGGCTCCCTGCTGGCGGGCACCCTCTGGCTCACCTTCCAGAACCGGCAGCAGGGTCACCCTCTAGCCGTGGCGCTGGTGCTGGTGCTCTGCTCTGCCTACCCGGTGCTCTACCTGTGGCTGTTCCACGAGCGCTTCACCACCGGACGCACCCGCTTCGAGCTCAGCGTGGACTTCAGCTTTTACCTCGTAGGTCTGCTCGCCATCGTCTGCTGACGCCATGCGAATCAGGGCGCCAGCGGCGCCCTGATTCGCAATTCCTGAAAAGATATCGCCTATGCGCCACTGGGTCCTGATCACGGGTTGTTCGACGGGCATTGGGCAGGCCCTGGTGCCGCTCTGCCGGATGGCGGGCTGGGGCGTGGTGGCCACGGCCCGGCGGACCGAAACGCTCGCGGATCTGCCGCCGGGGGAGGATCTGCGGGTCCTGGCCCTGGACGTGACCGACGCGGCCAACATCGCGGCGGCGGTGGCTGCCTGCGCGGACCTGCGCCTGAAGGCCCTGGTGAACAACGCCGGCTACGGTCAGGTGGGTCCCCTGGAGCTGCTGCGCGCCGAGGAACTGCGGGCCCAGTTCGAGACCAACGTCATCGGCCTGCAGATGGTCACCAACGCCTTCCTGCCCCTGCTGCGGCGGGAGCGCGGTGCCCGCATCCTGCAGGTGGCGTCCATGCTGGGGCGCCTGTCGATCCCGCTGGCGGGGGCCTACAACGCCTCCAAGCACGCGGTGGTGGCCCTGGCCGAGAGCCTGCGCCTGGAGGTGGGCCGCGAGGTGGCAGTGGTGCTCGTGGAGCCCGGCGCCATCCGCACGGCCTTCCGGGAGACCATGGGCCAGCTCTGGGGAGACCTGCCGGAGCGGGCCCGGGGCACGCGCTGGGAGCCGATCCTGGCCCGCCACATGGCCGTGCGGCAGGCGCAGGCCGACCGCTACGCCATGGACGCGGAGCCCTGCGCCCGGCGCATCGTCAACGCGCTGAATGCGGCTGTCCCGCCCCGGCGTGTGGTCATCGGCCACGACGCCCGCTGGGTGGGCAGGCTCAAGGCCCTCCTGCCCGCCGCCGGGTGGGAGTGGCTGCTGCGTCGGGCCTATCGATTGAAGTGATCTACTTGTAGATCCCGCAGCCCACCATGAGGCCGTTGTCGGTCAGGCAGAACGAGGTCTTCTGCTCGATCTTGCGGGTGTCGGGGTTCATGCGCTTGTAGTCGGACCAGCCGCCGCCCTTCTTCTGCCCCACGGCCAGGTTCTCCTTGATGTACTGCTTGCCGTCCGGGTCCTTCACGTTGAGCCGGTTCACGCCCAGCAGGTTGGCCTCAGCGCCGTGGGCCACCACCACCCCGTTCAGGTCATAGACGAAGAGGTAGAGCGGGTTGCCGGGCTTGGCGTGGAAGCGGCCCGAGCCCTTCTGGACCTCGGCGATGAAGGCCTCCTTGCCATTGGCCTTCATGAAGGCGATGCCCTCCTTCACCAGGGCCTCGGCCTTGGCCCGCTCGGCGGGCTGGGCCCCCAGGGGCAGCGCCAGGATCAGGGCAAGGGCAGGGATGGCGAGGCGGTTACGCATGGGTCCTCCAGGGTGGGGTGGTTCGTCCCCCTATCGAGCCCAGGCCCGGGAACCTGAATCCCGGCGGGCCTGCCAGACTGGGGGGATGCCTGAAGACCGCCTCTACCTCATCGACACCTTCGCCTTCATTTTTAGGGCCTACTTCGCCAATCCAAGGCTGAAGAACGGGGCGGCCTACACCTTCACGCGGCTGGTGCTGCAGCTGCTGGAGAAGCACAAGCCGACCCACATCGCCTGTGTGTTCGACACGCCGGAGCCCACCTTCCGGCACGTGATCTATCCGGACTACAAGGCCAACCGGGCGGAGATGCCCGAGGACTTGCGGCCCCAGATCCCCATGATTCGCCAGCTGGTGGAGGCCCTCTCCATTCCCATCGTGGAGCTGCACGGCTACGAGGCCGACGACGTGCTGGCCACCCTGGCCCGGGAGTCCGCGGCCCACGGCCTGCCCTCGGTCATCGTGAGCCCCGACAAGGACCTGCTGCAGCTGGTGGATGACGAGCTCCACATCCAGGTGCTCAACACCAAGGAAGGCGAGCTCTGGCACGACCGCGCCGGCGTCAAGGAGCGCATGGGCGTCTGGCCCGAGCAGGTGGTGGACTTCCTGAGCCTGGTGGGGGACGCCTCGGACAACGTGAAGGGGGTTCCTGGCATCGGCGAGAAGGGCGCGGCCTTGCTGCTGGAGCAGCACGGCACCCTGGAGGCGATCATCGCCGCCAAGGCGGACCTCAAGCCCAAGCAGCGCGAGGGCCTCGACCGGGCCGCCGAGTGGCTCGACCTCACGAAGCGCCTGGTCACGGTGGTGACGGACCTGCAGCTGCCCCTGCATCCCGCGGACCTGGCCTATGCCGGCGTGGACGAGGCCAAGGCCCGGGAGACCTTCAAGGCCCTGGGCTTCCAGGGACTCACCAAGGAGTTCACCCAGACCGCCAAAGAATCGGGCAACGCCCGCACCTACCGGGCGGCGGCCAGCCTCGCGGACCTGGAAGGCGCCATCGCCGCCTGCCGGGCCGCCGGCCGCTTTGGCCTCGACACCGAGACCACCAGCATCGATCCCACCCGGGGCCACATCGTGGGCCTGAGCCTGGCCTGGGCCCCCAACGCGGGCCTCTACGTGCCCCTGGCGCACCTGAAGCCCGCCACCGCCGACACGGAAGGTTCACTGCCTGGCCTGCTGCCGGACAGCGGCCTGCCGGAAGGGCTGCTGGACCTGCGGGGCGAGGCCGGGACCTTCTTCGCTGAGCTGGCGCCCCACCTGGATCCCCGGAACCTGCCCTTCGCGGAAGTGCGGCGCGTGCTGCGGCCACTGCTGGCGGATCCGGCCCTGGGCAAGTGCGGCCAGAACCTCAAGTACGACCTGCAGGTGCTGGCCCGCCACGGCCTGCCGGTGGCGGGGCTGGCGGACGACAGCATGGTGCTCAGCTTCCTGCTCGAGAGCGGCGTGCGCCACAACCTGGATGACCTGTCCACGCGGCACCTGGACGTGAAGCCCATCGCCTTCGAGGAGATCGTCGGCAAGGGCAAGGGCCAGAAGCGCTTTGACGAGGCTGAGCTCGAGCCGGCGGTGCAGTACGCCGCCGAGGACGCGGACCTGGCCCTGCAGCTCTGCGACAGGCTGCAGGTCATGCTCGCGGATGACCGGCTGCGGCGCCTCTACGAGGAGGTGGACCTGCCGCTGGTGGAGGTGCTGGCGGCCTTGGAATCCCACGGTGTGAGGCTTGACCTGAACGTCCTTTCCCATCTCGCCATGCGCATGCATGGCGAGCGAAAACAAGCAGAGGCAAGAGTCCTTGAGCTCGCGGGCGAGCCCTTCAACCTCAACAGCCCCGCGCAGCTGGGCGGCATTCTCTTCGGGAAGCTGGGCTACAAGCCGGTGAAGTTTACCGGGAAGACCAAGGCCCCCAGCACCGACGAGGATGTGCTCCAGGAGCTGGCGGAGACCCAGGGCGCCGAGATCGCCCGGGAGCTTCTGCGCCACCGGCAGATGGTGAAGCTGCTGGGCACCTACGTGGAGGCCCTGCCGCAGATGGTGAATCCCGTGACGGGCCGCGTGCACACCCGCCTGCACCAGGCCGCCGTGGCCTCTGGGCGGCTGGCTTCCAGCGATCCCAACCTGCAGAACATCCCCATCCGCACCGAGGAGGGCCGGGCCATCCGCGGCGCCTTCGTGCCGGAGCCCGGCTGGGTGCTGCTGGACGCGGACTACAGCCAGATTGAGCTGCGCGTGGCCGCGGCCCTGGCCCAGGACCCGGTGCTGTTGGCCGCCTTCGAGGCGGGCGAGGACATCCACCGCCGCACGGCTTCCGAGGTCATGGGCCTGCCCATGGACCAGGTGACGGCGGATGACCGCAGCAAGGCCAAGGCCGTGAACTTCGGCCTGCTGTATGGCCAGGGGGCCTTCGCCCTGGCGGCCAACCTGGGCATTTCCCAGAAGGAGGCCAAGGGCTTCATCGAGCGCTACTTCGAGCGCATGCCCAAGGTGGCCTCCTGGATCGCCGGCGCCAAGGAGCAGGCGATCGCCGAGGGGCTCGTGCGCACCCACTGGGGCCGCATCCGCCGCATCCCGGAGCT
The DNA here is from genome assembly GCA_013334395.1 of Holophagaceae bacterium. Taxonomy (GTDB): domain Bacteria; phylum Acidobacteriota; class Holophagae; order Holophagales; family Holophagaceae; genus Geothrix. Next base: position 10,772 of record JAAXXS010000079.1, read on the forward strand.
GCAGAGCCCCAACAAGCAGTTCCAGGCCCAGGGGCTCCGCGAGGCGGTGAACACCATCGTGCAGGGCACCGCGGCGGACCTCATGCGCCGGGCCATGGTGCGCCTCCACCGCAGCCTCCAGGTCTCGGGCCTCCGGGCGCGCCTGCTGCTGCAGGTCCACGACGAGCTGCTCATGGAGGCCCCGCCCGAGGAGGTGGAGCAGGCCGCGGCCCTGCTCAAGGACGCCATGGAAGGCGCCGACGACCTGGGTCCCCTGGGCGTCAAGCTCGCCGCCGAAGTCCGCACCGGCGCCAGCTGGCTCGCCTGCAAGTAGCCGCCTGATTTTTACGAACTGTCGGAAGAACCACTGGCGGGGCCGGTTTTCGGGGGATTTTGTGACGGCTTCCCGGGCTGAAAGCTGACGATGGGGGCATGATTGGCGGGCCTGGCTTTGCGCCGGGAGACTGCGAACCTGCCTGGAGGAACGATCATGAGCCAGTACAACATCGCGTGGCTGCCCGGTGACGGCGTCGGCATCGAGGTCATGGAAGCCGCGAAGATCTGCCTCGACGCGCTGAAGTTCGACGCCACCTACACCCACGGCGACATCGGCTGGGAGTTCTGGTGCACCGAGGGCGAGTCCTTTCCCCAGCGCACCATCGACCTGCTGCACGCCAGCCACGCCGCCATGTTCGGCGCCATCACCTCGAAGCCCGTGAAGGATGCCGAGGCCGAGCTGGTGCCAGAGCTGAAGGGCAAGGGCCTCATCTACCGCAGCCCCATCGTCCGCATGCGGCAGATGTTCGACCTCTACACCTGCCTGCGCCCCTGCAAGGGCTACCCGGGCAACCCCCTGAACTACAAGGAAGGCATCGACCTGGTGATCTTCCGCGAGAACACCGAAGACCTGTACTCCGGCGTGGAGTTCAGCCCCGTGCCCGACGAATTGAAGGCCTGCCTGAAGAAGCTGAGCAAGCCCTTCGGCCACTTCGCCGACATCCCCGGCGACCAGTTCGCCATCACCTGCAAGATCAACACCCAGATGGGCTGTGACCGGATCATCCGCGCGGCCTTCGAATACGCCAAGAAGTTCGGCTATCCCAAGGTCACGGTCATCCACAAGGCCAACGTGGTGCGGGCCACCGAGGGCATGTTCCTGGAGACCGGCAAGCGCATCGCGAAGGAGTATCCGGGCATCGCCATGG
>JAAXXS010000080.1 GCA_013334395.1 Holophagaceae bacterium
GCTTCTTGCTGGGGCTGGGATGGACCTACCAGCACTGGACCTACCAGCGCGCCAACACCGCCGCATCCCGCAGCCAGCTCGTCGCTGCAACAACTGCGGGCACGGCCGCCATCGACAAGATCACGCGCCACGCCATGGCGCAGGTGGAGGCCATCGCTCGCGAGCTCGACGCAGGCACACTCGACAAAGCCAGCGCCCTGGCCCGGCTAAGCGCCGAGATGGATGCGAATCCGGAATTCTTCGGGATGTCGGTGACCTACCGTCCCTTTGGGTGGGCCCCCCGCCAGCGGCTCTACTCGGCCTATTTCCAGCGCAAGAGCGGGCAGACGGCATTTGTCCGATTGGACAAGGCCTATGACTACACCCGGCCCGAGTTTGAGTGGTATGGCCAGGCCATGGCGAACGGTCCGCTCTGGACGCGGCCCTACTTCGACGAAGCTGCCGCGACGACGATGATCACCTACTCGCGCCCCTTCAGCGGCCCGGGAGGGGATCCCAAGGCGCCGCTGGGAGTCGTCACCCTGGACATCTCCATGGACGGGATCAGGAAGATCATCGAAGCCCTGGACCTGGGCCAGAGTGGCTTCGGCGCCCTGGTGGCCGCGGATGGGACCTACCTCTACCATCCCGAGACGGAGTTCGTGCAGGGGCACAAGACGCTGCAGAGTGTGGCAGGCGAGCTCAACGACCCCGACCGCCAGCGGCTGGCGATGGCGGCCCAGAAGGGTGAGGCGGGCATCCTGAACCACCGCAGCCAGACCACAGGCTTGGCTTCCTGGATCATCTTCGCGCCCGTGCCCTCCACCGGGTGGTCCCTGGAGAACACCTTCATCAAGGCAGACGTGCGGATCCGTCCCGAGGTCATGAAGCGGCAGCAGATCCACATCCTGCTGGCGGGCCTCGTGTTTCTGCTGTGTGCCGCAGGCCTGCTCCTGGGCGTTTCCCGCGGCGCGAGCCGCCCGCTCTGGCACCTGTCCATCGTCTCCGCGCTGCTGTTCCTGGGGGCCATCGGCCTGATCCTGTCGATCTCGCTGCGCTTCGACCGGGCCCAGAAGGCCGGGGGCATTCCCATCGGGGACCGGGCCACCCTGAACAAGATCACGAGTGCCTACACCCGTGCCTGCGAGCTCCGCCACACGGAGCCCCCGGTCTACGTGCCGACCGGCCTCTACCTGGAGTCCGCCACCTTCGTGTCCGCCAACGACCTGCTGGTGTCGGGCTACGTCTGGCAGAAGTATGAGCTCGGCACCCAGGACCACCTCTTCCGGGGCTTCACCCTGGCCGATGCCATAAGCCTGGAGATCACCGAGAACTACCGCGAGAAGGAAGGCGGGTTCGAGTTTGTCCGCTGGCACTTCCGGGCCACGGTGCGCCAGCACCTGGACAGCGTCCGCTACCCCATCGAGACCGAGCAGATCGAGCTCCGCCTCCTCCACAAGCAGCTGAACCACAACACGGTACTGGTGCCCGACCTGAAGGCCTACCGGTTCGCCAACCCGACCTCGCTGCCGGGCCTGGCCAAGGATCTGAAGCTGCCCGGCTGGCAGCTGAAGGCCAGCGCCTTCGAGTTCCGGAAGCTGAAGTTCGATACGAACTTCGGGGTGGACCGCTCCTTCGCCAAGGAGGACCTGCCGTCCCTGTTCTACTGCGTGACCATCCGCCGCAACATCGTGGACGCCTGCCTGTCCAACCTGCTGCCGCTGGGAGTCGTCACCTTCCTGCTGTTCATCCTGGTGATGATCGCCAGCCGCGACGCGCGCCTCGTCGGCTTCACGCAGGCCGGCGTCGGGCGCGTGCTCAACATCTGCGCCGCCATGCTCTTCGTCATCGCGTTCCGGCACGTGGACATCCGCAGCCGGATCGCCTCCGGCGAGATCTTCTACCTGGAATACATCTACTTCCTGGAGTATTTCGCCATCCTCTGGGTCTCGGTCAACGCGGTGCTCTATGCCACCACCGACCGGTTCCCCCTGATCCACTACCGGGACAACTTCATTGCCAAGGTCCTGTTCTGGCCCATCCTGCTCGGGGCCCTCTTCGTCGTCACGCTGGCGGTCTTCTACTGAGCCGAAGCACTGACGGCTGCTTTGAACCGGCCCCTTCCATTCTCTGATTCACAAACAACAGTGATCCGTTACCGGGATGAGTCTCATGAGCCTGAACAAGCGCATTCAAATTCTGCTGGCTTTCCTGGTGGGAGTCCCCTTCCTGCTGCTGCTCTTCGAGAGCTACCGCAACGGCCGGGCCTCCCTCCTGCAGCAGATGCGGAGCGATGCGGTCCACACGGCCCAGTTCCAGTCCGCCCTGGTCAACGACCTGTTCTCGCTGCCCCGCCAGACCGCCAAGGACCTGGCCCGCATCCTGGCCGTGGATGACAAGCTGAGCCAGGAGACCATCAAGACCTTGTTGCGGCGGACGCTCCAGGAGACCAAGGAGACCGAGGGCTTCAGTGTGGCGCTGTTCGACGGACGCGGGCCTGGCCGCCCCTTCATCCCCTATGTCTGCTGGAAGAACGGCAAGGTCGAAGAGATGTTCCTGGAGGCGGAGGCTTACGGCTACCTGAAGCAGCCCTGGGCCACCCGCCCTGTGGCGGAAAAGCGCGGCATCTGGTCGGATCCTTACTTCGACCAGGGGGGCGGTGAGACCCTTATGATCACCTACTCCACGCCCATCCTGCGCGAGGGGCGCATCGTCGGTCTGGTCACTGCGGACGTGGCCCTGGATCAGATGGTCGCGCGGCTGGGCGGCCTGAAGCCCGGTGGCAACGGGCACGTCTACATGGTGAGCCCCGAGGGCGCGGTGCTGGCGCACCCCACGCTGGGCAAGCTCCTGGATACGGGCATGGGAAAGGACTCCCCGGACCTGGGGGTTCTCAAGTCCCTGCTGGCGCACGAAGGCGAGGATACGGTGTCGGCCAAAGATCCTCTGACCAAGCAGCAGGCCTGGCTGGTGGAGGTGCCCTTGGCCAATCTCGCAACTCAGATGGGCGGGCCTGGCTGGTCCCTCATCGTCAGCTGGCCTGAGGAGATGCGCACGAAGCCCCTGTCGGACATGGGCAAGCGCTTCCTGGTGCTCTACCTGGCCCTGGGCGGGGCCGCGCTGCTCTTCCTCAACCGCTCCCTCAATGACATGATCAGCCAGCCCATCGCGCGGCTGGTAAAACAGGCGCAGCACTTTGCCCACGGGGACTTTGGGGACCTGGGGCATCCTCCCGAAGAGGCCCCGGAACTGCGCGACCTCGGTCTGGCGGTGCAGCAGCTCGGCGCCACCCTGAAGGAAGGCCAGGCTGCCAAGCCGCCGAAGGCGGACGCATGAACCTGCTCTGGCTTCTGTTGGGTCCAGGAAACCTCCGCCAGGGCCGCTGGGCGCTCACGCTGCTCGGCGGTCTGCTGGTGCTGCTGGGCCTGATGTTCTTCTTGGACAGCCTGGGCATGGTGACGGAGCTGGCCCTGGAGGCCTTCGGCTACATCCTGGTGGTCCTGGGTCTCTTCCGAACCGCCTTCGCCATCGTGGGAACCGGCGGCGGCATGCCCGTCCGCTTTGCCGCCCAGGGTCTGGCGCTCATGCTGCTCGGCATCGGTGTGGCCGACTTCCCCGACACCTCCAACCAGGCGGTGCCCTGGATGTTCGGGGTGGCCTTCCTGGTGAACGGCATCTATCAGGCCCTCACCGCCCTCGTGATCCGCTACCCCCGCTGGGGCTGGTTCCTGGCCAGCGGCCTCGTCCACATCGGCCTGGCCGTCGGCACTTTCCTCTACTGGCGCCAGGTCATGCCCATGGTCATCCCGGTCCTGCTGGGCGGCGGCCTCGGGATCCTGGGCCTTACCGCCCTGCGCCTGGCGATGCGCCTGCGGAACTTCAACCAGGCCCCCGGTGAGATGGGACCGGCGGATCGCCTTCGCTACTTCATGACCTTCCACCTGCCGCACCGGTTCCAGCGGGACGACTACGCGCTGCCCGAGCTCCCGGCCACCCTCGGAACCCCCCACGGGGATCTGCTGGTCCACCTCTGGTCCCCCACGGATGTGGCCCGCCTGGACAACCCGGATCCCAGCATCATGCGCTACATCATGGCCCAGGACGGGGACGGCAAGATCACCGTGGGCCATGCGGCCATGGAGATGTCGCCCGATGTGTACATGAGCCACTGCGACGGGGATCCCGGCGGCTACGAGGACAGCAGCGAGGCCTGGCGGGAGCTCCGGAGCAAGGATGGCCACGGCGTCTTCCTGCCCAGCTTCGAGGAGGAGATCGAGCACTACCTCCAGCCCTCCCTGACCCTGCGCTTCCGGAACTTCCGCGAAGACCAGGTCCGCACGTTCTGGCACATGTACCGCCAGATCACCACCTACAACCTCACCAACCGGAACTGCTCCGTGGTGGTGGCCCTGGCCCTGGAGGCCGCGATCATGGGTTCCCTGGCCGGGACCTCCCGCACCCGGTCGATGTTCCGCCTCCTGCTAAGCCGCGACCTCTGGGTGGCCCACTTCCTGCGCTGGAAGGCCATTGAGATGGTCTGGACGCCCAGCATGATGCGGGACTACGCCCTCGTGCTACATCGACTCGTGGAGGCATGACATGGCCAACCCCGACCGCCCCTCCGACCGCCTCTATGACATTGGGTTCTTCCTGGTGGAGGCCTTCGCCTCCATGGAAGTCACCGCGGTGCTCATCGCCAACGCCCGCATCGCCGCGACCCTGGGCATCCGCGACGAGCTGACCAGCTTCATCCTGAACAGCTACCTGTACCCCCTCTTTGCGGGCATGATCATCGCGCTGGCCCTGTCCCGGTGGATCGCGCGGCATGTCCCCCCGATGCCCTACTTCATCTCCGGCCTGCTGGTCTTTTCCCTGGGCAATGTCCTCTGCTCCGTCGCCATCACGCCGACCACCTTCTTCGCGGGCCGCATGGTCATGGGCCTGGGCGCGGGCGTAGCCTTCGCGGGCCAGATCTGGACCTTGAGCAGCTTCCACTACGAGCGCATCACCCGGCCCCTGGTCTGGGGTGAGATCGGGGCGGCCCTGGGCGTGGTGGCAGGCCCCATGGTCGGAGCCCTCTTCGCCAGCCACTCGCCCGAAGGGTGGCGGCACTTCTTCACCCTCAACGCGGGCATGGGCCTGCTGACCGCAGTCTTCGCCTACGCGGGACTGCGCGGGCGGAAGCAGGTGGAGATCGAACCCAGCGGCCTGCCCGACGGCGAGGTCAGCCGGCGCCTCATGCGCACCATGACGGCCTACCAGGTGGCCGTCTCCATCCTGATCGTGGGGGCGGAGTACTTCTTCTCGGATCACCTCCAGCACAAGGCCGGCAAGAGCCCCATGTTCGTGGGCGCCATGACGGTGATGGCCTCCGTGGGCGCCGTCGTCGGCAGCCTGCTGGCGGCGCACTGGGTGCACCTCCGGAACCGCATCCCCGTCTGGTCGACGCTCGGACTCCTGGGCTCCCTGGCGGCCATCGCGGGCTGTCTGGGCATGGGTCAGTTCCTGCTCGCGGGGGTGCCCATCTTCACCGCCGGGCTCGGCATGGGCATGGCCAGCGTGAGCATCTACACGGCCATCGTGAAGGCCTCGCGCCCGGACCAGTTCCTGAGCCGGTCCATGATCTACCTGATCGCCATGCAGCTGGGCAACGCCCTGGGCGTGCAGGCGGTGGGCCTCTCGGAGATCCGCCACTTCGGCATCCTGGCCACGGCCCTGACGCTGGCCACGGTGCCCGCGCTCATCGCCATCTGGGCCCACTTCCAGGGCTCTCTCGAACCCGTCGCCATTCCGGTCACCGCGCCCCTGGGGGAAGCCGAATAACTTAGCGAACCGTCCAGCTCGTCCCGAGGCTGCAGGTGGCGTAGAGCTCGCCCTTGCGGTTCGGGTCTGACTGGTTCCGGCCAAGGATCAGGCCGCCCCGGGGCTGGCCCCAGCGGCCCCAGCTCTCCTTGGCCTCGAAGGAGAGCACCAGACCGATGCGCCGCCGCTCCAGGCCCGCGTCGCTGGCGCGCGTGACCTGGAAGGTGCCCCCGCAATAGGTGGTCAGGCCACCCCAGCTGGACTCCCACAGGGCGAAGGTCTGCTGATCGCTGGTCTGGTCATGGTCGCGCAGGAGGGCGTCGTTCTCGTACTCGTAGAACCAGGGACCCCGCCCCCCGAACGCCCACCACCCAAAGGTGGCCTGGTGGCGGAGCACCACCTGCCCCACCCGGACCTGCGGGGTGGCCTGGAGCAGCGTGCGCATACCATTAGTACGCTCCTCCTGGCCCTTGCGGGCCTTGACGGCATCGTCCCCGAAGGGCGCCGAGGCCGTGGGGAAGGACAGCAGGCAGCCCGCTGTGCCGAAGAAGCGCAGGGCCGACCGCTCGGCCCGCAGGACCAGGAAGGGCGCCGGCTGCGCCTCCACGAAGAGGCCGCCAAAACCGTAGGCCGGGGTGGTGGCGACCACGGCACCCAATTGGAGGTATGCGTTGGGCTCCGCCTGCGAGCCCGACAGCACCTTCCGGAAGCTGTAGGCGCCGTTGACCTGCAGGCCATCGGGCGCCTTGCTGGCGTAGGTGTCCAGATCCAGCTCCTGGGACCAGGGGGTCTGGGCCCCGAGGGGGGCCAATATGAGCAGGGCCAACAGGGAGGTGAGGCTTCTCATGCGCGATCCGTCCTAGAAAGTGCCCAGGCTTATCGGGGGCTATTCACGAATATAGGACCATGGGGTGGCCTACAGGGTGTTCTTGAAGCTGCACCCGCCCCTCAGGGACACCGCCCTTCAGTTGGCGGTCAGGGTGCCCACACTGATGACGATAGGCGTGGTGGCTTGGGAGCTGGCCGGGGCGTTGAGGATCAGAGCCTTCCCCGAAGGGGCCGTCAGAGTGACGCTGGTATTGACGGCAAGACCGCTCTTCAGGTCCAGGGCCACGCTGGCCAGGACGGTGCTGGAGGTGGCCGTCACGGCGGCGGTGGTGCCCTTCTGGTAGACCGAGGCCTGGAGCGTGTCGCCACTGACCTTGCTGGTGACGAGGGTGCTGGCGAAGGAGGCGCTCTTCACCTTTTCGGCATCTCCTGCCTCCACCGGGGTCCAGGCCACCTTGGTCGAGTCCGCGGTCAGGTAGAAGCCCACCCCGCTGACGCTTCCGGCGGGGCCCACCAGGTCCAGGACCAGGTGGCCGGCCGTGGACTTGGTGGCGTTCCTCACCAGCGTGTAGGTGCCGGACGCCGGGTTGGTGTAGGCAAGGGTATCGGCGACGGTCTTGGGGGGCGCAGAGGTTCCACCGCCGCCGCAGGCGAGGAGCGCGCCAAGGCCGATGGCGGCGAGGAGGGACCGGGTGGTTTTGAAAGGGCTGCTCATGGGTGTCTCCTCACATGCCGGCCAGGAATAGGGCCAAGTCCAGATCATCAACGACACCATCGCCCGTCAGGTCGGCCGCCGGGTTCCAGTGGGAGCTGGAGGGCACCGACCCGTAGGCTCTGACCAGAGTGGCGAGGTCCAGCACATCGGTGATGCCGTCCCCGTTGAAGTCACGGGTCTTGATGGTGAAGGACGAGGGGCTGGTCCCGGTGCCAAGCGGCGTGGTCACGGTGAGGGTGCCGGTGGTGGCACCGTTGGGTACCGTGGTGCTGAGGGACGTATCCGAAATCACGGCATAGGTGGCTGCGGTGCCGTTGAACTTTACGCTCGACGCACCCGTGAAGCCCGTTCCCGTGAGGGTCACGACGGACCGCGCGAGTCCGCTGGGCGGGTTGAAGGAGGTGATCGCGGGACCGGGAACCGTCACCGTGAAGGCCGAGGCGCTGGTGCCTGCGCCGGCGGGGGTGGTCACGGTGATGTTCCCAGTGGTGGCGCCCGCGGGCACCACGGTGCTGATGGACGTGTCCGAGATCACCGAGAAGAGGGTCGCGGTGCCATTGAACGCCACGGCGGAAGCCCCGCTGAAGGCCGTCCCGGTGAGCGTCACCGGGGTCCCCACAACACCGCTGGCCGGGTTGAGGGACGTGATGGTCGGCGGGCCCACGGGAGTCTGCAACTCCCAGACGCCCCGTCCCCAGGTGCTGACACGCACCGTGGAGCTGTCGGGTGCCACCCAGATATCGGTGACGCGGCACTGGGGCAGGCCTGTACCGAAGAGGCTCCAGGAGGCCCCACCACTGGTTGTGCGGTAGACGCCCAGCCAGGTGGCAGCATAGACCGTGTTGCCCGTGGCATCGCCCAGGTCAACGACCAGCTTGGTCACGGGGATATCGGGGAGGCCCGCATCCACCCGGTTCCAGGTATCGCCCCCATTCGTGGACTTGGCCACGTGCGCGGCTCCTGGTTCCGTCGATTCGGAACAGATGTAGAGCTTTTTGTTGTCGGCCCAGGCGATGTTGGCCGTGAAACCCTTCCAGCCCTCGACGACCCCAGGGATTGGAATGGGTGTGCCCAAGGCGACGTTGATGTAACCGAGCAGGATCTCTTTCCAGGTAGTGCCCCCGTTTTCAGTGAGGAGCAGGCAGCCATTCAGCCCGGCGGCGGCCAGGTGCTGGGTGTCGAGCGGACTCACGCCAATGCCGTGACTGACCGCGGACACTGCACGCCCTTCTGAGATGCCATCTTTCCCGGGGGTTCCGATGGCGGTCCACCCTGTGGCACTGCTCTTGAAGATCTTGCCGGCGTTGGGACCTTTGCCGTTGCCGCCATAGGTGAAGAAGGTCTGCCCGTCTTTGTCGGAGCCGGAAGGCGGCGTGATGATGGGTGTCACGAAGTAGTAGCTCGCCCCGTTATCGTTTTGTTTGTCATCGGATCCCTGGCCAGTCAGGCCGAGGCCCGACGTGAAGGGGGCCCAATCGTCCTGCTTCGTGACGGGACTGGTTGTGGACCGATAGATGGCGTTGTAGATGTAGGAGGCCATGGACACCGCCGTCGCGCCGCGCACGTCCTGGGCCCAGGCGACACCGAGGCCATCGCCTCCCGTGACCTGGTTGAAGGTGGAGGTGGTCCCGGCGCGGGTGCGGGTGCCATTGTCCTGCAGGCCCACCAAGGCGCTGCCCGCCACACCGGGGTTGGCCGCCAGGGAGAAGATCAGGTGGTTGACCAGTCCCTCGTTCTTGCTGTCGTCCCAAGTGGAGCCGCCATTGTCACTGATGAAGAGCCCGCCATCCGTCCCGAAGTAGATGCGGGGCTTCCCGTTGAAATTTGAATAGGCCGCACAGTGGAAGTCCGCGTGCACATAGGGGAGGCCAAACTGGGCCAGCCAGTTGCTTGTGAGGGTCCAGGTCTTTCCGCCATCCACGGTCTTGGCCGAGAGCAGGCTGCCACCCAGGTACACCGTATTCCGTTTCGTGTCCAAGGGATCCACCAGGATCATCTGATTGAACCAGGCCTGCTCGTGCATCAGGTTCATGTCTGGCTGCTCGTCGTTCTCCTTGGTCCAGTTGGTGGGCACGATGCTGTTGATGTTCAGGGAATCCCAGTTGGCACCCCCATTCAAAGACCGGAAGAGGTCCTTCTGGGCTTTGGGTTCGGTTCCTTCGACTGCCGCGTAGGCATAGACCACGGAGTCTTCTCCCGGTTTCCCAATGGCCAGCGTCGTGCGCCCAGAACCCGCAGGGAACAAGGTCGGCTTCCAGGTCACCCCCCGGTCCGGAGACAGCCAGACGGATCCCTTCCCTGCCTTCGCCTCGTCTGTTGACGTATCCACCATGCTGGCAAGCCAGCCCTCCGAGGTGGAGACGATGCTCCAGATCCTCCCGGCCATGGTGGTCACGGGACTGAAGCTCGCCCCGCCGTCGTTGGAGCGGAAGAGGCCCACGTCGGTTCCCGCCAGGACCATCTCTGGGTTCTGGGAGGTGTCCACCTTGATGTCCAGCACCTTGGTGGCCTTGCCCAGACTGAGGGCCCGGCCCCAGCTTCGGCCTCCATCCGTGGACTTGACGATAAAGCCCCCGACTCCCGAATCGAAGGGGTCTCCGGCTCCCACGTAGAGGGTGCTGGTGCTGGTCCCGAAGGCGACGGCGCCAGACATGTTGCTGCCCACGAAGTCCGTGAGAGCGGTCCAGTGGGGTTTGGCGCTCTGGAAGGTGGTGGTCTTCCAGAGCCCTCCCCCGGCCGCCAGGACATAGATGGTGTTGCCCGAGGCATCCGCGGTATCGGGCAGGATGGCCCGGAGACGCCCACTGTCCACCTTGGTGAGTTTGATCGGGCCGTTCTGAGTGAAGTCGGACCGGGTGGGGCCGAGGCTCACCCAGGTGTTGCCCGCCGCGGCCAGAGGGCGTTCCACCAGCCCCGGGCCTGGGAACTGGCCGGGATTCGTGGCGCGTTCCCGGGCAGCCTCGTCGACCAGGCGCCTGGCAAACTCGGGCTTCAGGTCCCCGCCCATGCGCTTCCGGAACCACTCCTGGCGACCCGCGGCTTCATCCTGGACAGGCTTCTGGTTCCCCCGGGTAAACCGCTTGTAGTTGACCTTGTATTTATCAAGAGACGAGCTGCTCGGGCCCGCCTGGGCCTGAGCCGCCGGGGCCTCGGGAATCGACCCCTTCGGGACGGAAGCAGGCAGCTGCGCCTGCAGGAAGAGATGAGCGAGTGTCAAACCCACAGCGGAAAGAATGCGCATCACAGAGCCTTCATAAAAGGGCCTCTGGCCGAGAGGCTGTGGTTGGCTGTTGGATGAACGGCATGTCCCCTGATTGAGGATGTGTATCTCAACAATGAAGACACCGTACGATCGTAGATTCATTATTTTTAGGAACAATACGCTAAACAACTTATGAAACCCGGTCATCGGAGCACGAATTTTCACCTATACAGAGATGGGACCATTGACCCGTCACATCCCGTCATGACACCAACTTAGAATTGAGGCAAACAGCATATTCAGAAAATGGGTCTTTCGAATCCACCGAATAGGACTTGATTCACCCTTGGCACTCCTGCTCCTGCTTGCGGGGTGCTCAAAGAGAGCGACCGTAGCGGTAACCGGCATTGACTACAGCCGGCGGCAGTCCTGGGCCGCCCTGCCCGACACCAGGAGTGCTGCCGCAGCGGTCCCCGTTGGCAGCGGCCTGAGCAGCCTGGAAGCCAGCGCCATGGTTGATGTCTTCTACATTCATCCAACGACCTATTACGGTACGGCTGCCGCCAACGCGACCTTTGAGGATCGCAAGACTGCCGCCGCCACGAACGGGGTCCTCATGGCGCAGGCCACAGCCTTCAATGCGGTGGGCAAAATCTATGCGCCCCATTACCGCCAGATGGCGCTCTACCTCTTCGATGCAACCGAGGAGACCCTCCAGGAACCTCTCAACCTCGCCTATGAGGATGTCCGCCAGGCGTTTCGCACCTACCTGAAAGACCTGAACCAGGGCCGGCCCTTCATCATCGCGGGCCACAGCCAGGGGGCCAACCACGCGCAGCGTCTCCTGATCGAGGAAGTGGTCGGCCGACCCTGCGCGAAGCGCTTCGTGGCCGCCTGGATTCCCGGACTGGCCCTGCCCCGCGCCATGCTCGACTCGGCGGCAGGCGGAGGGCTGGCCGCAAGTTCCACGGCCCAGCAGCTTGGCGGTGTCGCGATCTGGGAGACCTTTGGAGAAGGCTTCACCGATCGCGCCAAATGGGTTCGCGGTCAGGTGTATTGGCATCCCGGTCGGCAGCGATGGGTCGCCGCACGGCCGGAGCAGCCGCTGTTCAGCGTGAACCCCCTGACCTGGGAGGAGGGTTCCGGACTCGCCCCGGCCACCCTGAACCTGGGTTCGGTGCCCTATGGCGTGGCCTCAACCGGCTTTCGCGGGGTGCTCCCGGCCCTGGTCTCGGCCCGGAATGATCACGGCTATCTGATCGCAAGCCCGCCTC
>JAAXXS010000081.1 GCA_013334395.1 Holophagaceae bacterium
CGAGGAGATCCACCATGACCGTTCTGCTCGTCCTCTTCCTGATCGCTGTCTTCGTCATCACGGACCAGCTCGTCCAGGCCGCCTCCCGACGGGCGGCGGCCCGGCGCGAGGAACTCCTGAAAGGGCCCGTGTCGCTGAGCCTACCTACGGTTCCCGTAACGCTCCGCAGCATTGAGCCCCAGGGGCTGCTCCACCACTGAAGTGCCAAGCCTGCGGGTCTCTGTTTAGCTCGGTATCGGCTGCGCCGATACCGAGTTGGATGGATCACCGGCGGTCCGGATCGGCCCTACAACGGCAACGCCTCCATGCGCTTCTCGCCTTCCCAGCGGTAGAAGCCGCTGCCGGTCTTGCGGCCCAGGCGGCCGGAGGCGACGAGCTGGCGCAGGAGGGAAGGGGCCTTGAAACGGGGCTCGCCGAAGGCGTCGAAGAGGACTTCCGCCACGCTTTGCATGGTGTCCAGGCCGATGAAGTCGCTGAGGTGCAGCGGCCCCATGGGATGGCCGCAGCCCAGCTTCATGGCGGCGTCGAGATCCTCGGTGCTGGCGAGGCGCTGCTCGGCGCAGCGGATGGCATCCAGCAGGTAGGGCACCAGCAGGCGGTTCACCACGAAGCCTGGGGTGTCCGGGGCCATGACGGCGGTCTTCCCGAGGCCCTGGACGAAGTCCCGCAGGGTGGCCAGGGTGGCTTCACTGGTGGCGAGGGTGCGGATGATCTCCACCAGGGGCATGGCTGGGACGGGGTTGAAGAAGTGCAGGCCAGCGAAGCGGCCGAGGCGGGTGGGATCCAGCACCGGACCGATCTGGGCCACAGAGAGGCTGGACGTGTTGGTGCAGAGGATCGCTCCTGGACCCAGGATGCGGTCCAGTTCCGCGAAGGTCTGCAGCTTGAGGTCCAGGCGCTCGGGGATGGCCTCCACCACCAGGTCGCAGTCCGCCAGGGTGGCGAAGGACAGGGTGCCCTGGAGGTTCTTCTGCCAGGCGCTTCGCTGCTCCTCGGTCACCTTGCCCTTGGCCACGGCCCGGTCCCAGGCGCCGTGGATGCGGGCCAGCCCCTTGGCGAGGAAGGTCTCTTCCGCTTCCTTCACCCAGACCTGGCAGCCAGCTTCCGCCGCGCACTGCGCGATGCCCGAGCCCATGAGCCCACAACCGACGATGCCGACGCGCTGGATGTCCATGGGTGTCTCCCTTTGGTGGTCTCGGCCCATTGTGGGAGGTTTCACCGGGTCAGGGGAGGCTGACCTTGGGTAGGGGGCTGTCGGCTATCGGCTATCGGCTATCCGCTGTCAGCTGGCGCCGACCCAAACAGGCGCATTGGCATGCCCCGGTGGGCCCCATGAATATTGGCAGTTGAGGCCTCAACCCTGGGTCACCACCGCCGATCCCGTCGAGGCCCTTTTTTACCGATAGCTGACAGCCGACAGCCCTGGCCTAAACTGTCCCCCAAACTCCCGGAGTCCCCATGACCATCTCAGTGCAGGACCTGCTCCGCCACCAGGCCTGGGCGGACGCGCTCTTCTTCCGGGCCTGGGAGGCCGCTGGGGCCCAGGAGGATGAGGACCTCCGGCAGCGCGTGGACCATATCCTCTCGGTGCAGGAGGTCTTCCGGAAGCTGATCCAGGGCGAAAAGCCCGAGTTGAACCAGGGGCCGCCCCCGATCTTTGCGGACCTGAAGGCCCGCTGTATGGCCAGCCACCAGGCCCTGGAGGCCCTGGCCGTCGGCCTTGGTGAGGCAGAGCTGGCCCGCACCCTGCGGGTGCCATTCTTCCCGGAACCGCCATGCGTCATCCCCGTCCAGGACGCCCTGCTGCAGGCCTGCATGCACTCCCAGCACCACCGGGGCCAGTGCATGACCCGGCTCGTGGCGCTGGGCGCCTCCGCGCGCAACGTCGACTACCTCATCTGGCTCTGGAAGGGCCAGCCCAAGCCTCGCTGGGACGCTTCCTAAGTGCTATTGGGGATGTTTCTTTGCTTGGTCCTGCTGGAATCTCCCTCCTGTTGGTATCCTTAGATACAACTCCACCAGATCCTGGCGATTCAAACCCATCACCGAACTTCGGAGGCTGTCGTGAACCGAGCAACCAAGCATCTCCTCTTTGCCGCAGCCAGCCTGCTGGCGGTCAGCGCCGTGGCGGGTGACCTCAAGATCGGCATTGCCGAGGCCCTCACCGGCGGCGCCGCCCAGTACGGCGTGCCCATCCGCAACGGCTTCCAGCTGGCCGCGGACGAGATCAACGCCAAGGGCGGCATCAACGGCAACAAGGTCGTCCTGGTGGTGGAGGACGAGCAGGGCAAGAAGGAAGAGGCCATCAACGTCTTCAAGAAGCTCATCTTCCAGGACAAGGTCCTGATGATCTTCGGACCCACGCTGTCCAACTCCATGTTCGCCGCCGGCCCCGTGGCCAACGCCGCCAAGGTGGTGGCCTTCGGCACGTCGAACACCGCCAACGGCATCTCGGAGATGGGCCCCTACATCTTCCGGAACTCGGTCATGGAGAGCGACGTGCTGCCGGTGACCGTCAGGACCGCCGTGAAGCACTACAAGATCAAGAAGGTAGCGGTGATCTACGGCAACGACGATGCCTTCACCAAGAGCGGCTACGACGTCTTCAAGAAGGTCCTGGAGGACCAGAAGATCCCCGTGACCACCACCGAGACCTACGTGAAGGGCGATGTCGACTTCAAGGCCCAGCTCACCAAGATCAAGGCCACCAACCCCGATGCCATTATCTGCTCCGGCCTTGCCGAGGAGGCGGCCACCCTCATGGTCCAGGCCCGCGGCCTCGGCCTGAAGGCGCCCTTCATTGGCGGCAACGGCTTCAACTCCCCCAAGCTGTTCGAGGTCTCCAAGACCGCCGGCGAGGGCACCTTCGTGGGCAGCCCCTGGGCCAACACCAATCCCACCCCGGCGAACCAGCACTTCGTGGCGGCCTACAAGCAGAAATACGGGGCCGATCCCAACCAGTTCGCCGCCCAGGCCTATGACGCCATGACCATCGCCGCCGCGGCCCTGAAGTCCATCAAGGTCACCGGCAATGTGGCCACCGACCGCGAGGCCCTGCACGTCGCGCTGCCCAAGGTGAGCATCAGCGGCGCCACCGGCCCCTTCAAGTTCCGCCAGTCCGTCGGCAAGGACGGCAAGCCTGCAGGCTACGACGCTGACCAGACACCGTTCATCTACGTCATCCGGGACGGGAAGTTCGTGCTCTTCACCGGTAAGTAGGCGAGTTCCCCAGGCCCCATGCTCGAACAACAGCTCGTCAACGCCCTCACTCTGGGCAGCGTCTATGCCCTCTTCTCCCTGGGCTTCACGCTCGTCTTTGGCGTGCTGGAGGTCATCAACCTCTCCCACGGCGCCATGTTCATGGCTGGCAGCTTCGCGGCCCTGACGGTGGTGACCCGCCTCAAGGCGCCGCTGGCCGTGGGCATCCTGGCCGCCATGCTGGTGTCGGGTCTCCTGGGCCTGGCCATCGACGCGCTGATTCTCAAGCGGCTGCGGGCCCGCCATGCGCCGCACCTGATCCCGATGATCGCCACCATCGGCGCCACCACGGTGCTGACCAGCGCCGCCCAGGGGCTCTTCGGCGTCGAGGTCCAGCGCTTCCCCGACGAGCTGCTCCCCACCCGGGAGTTCATCTTCGGCAGCGTACACGTGCGGGCCCTGGAGCTGGCCATCGTGGGCATCGCCTTCCTGCTCATGACGGCCCTGTTCCTGGTGCTGCGGCACACCCGCCAGGGACGTGCCCTGCGGGCCATCGCCGAGTCCCCGAAGGCCGCCGCCCTCCTGGGCATCAATGTCGAGGGCCTGTTCCTGGCCACCTCCTTCACCGCCGCGGCCCTGGGTGGTGTGGCCGGCCTGCTCATCGGCCTGAACTTCAACTCGGTCACGCCCCTGATGGGCCAGCCCATCCTCCACAAGGGCATCGCGGTGGTCATCCTGGGCGGCATGGGCGACATCCGCGGCGCCCTCTTCGGGGGGCTCTTCCTGGGCTTCGCCGAGGTGCTCAGCAAGGCCTACCTCTCGTCCCAGATGGGCGACGCCGTGGCCTTTGGCCTGCTGTTCCTGATCCTCCTGGTGCGGCCCGCGGGCCTCTTCGGCCGGGTGCTGGAACGCAAGGCCTGACATGGAAGCCTTCGCCGACTTCTGGGCCACCTACAGCACGCTCATCTTCACGGTGGGCATCCACGCGCTGCTGGCCCTTTCCCTCTGGCTGACCCTCTCCTGCGGCCTGCTGTCCCTGGCCAATGCGGCCTTCATGGGCATCGGCGCCTACACGGCGGCGCTGCTGACGCTGCACCTGCACTGGCCGTTCCCAATGGTCCTGGCGGCCGGCGCCCTGGCACCGGCGGCGGTGGCCCTGGTCATCGGGGCGCCGACGCTGCGCCTGTCCGGGGTCTACCTGGCCATGGCGACCCTGGCCTTCGGCGAGGTGACCCGCATCCTGGTCCTCAACCTGGACATCACCGGGGGCCCCGAAGGGCTGAACGGCATCCCGCTGCTCACGACCTGGTGGCACATCGTCCTGATCCTCGCAGCGGCCGGCTACGCCCTGGCGCGCCTCCGGCGCTCCCGCATGGGGCGGGCTTTCGAGGCCATCCGGGAGGACGAGGTGGCGGCGCGCATGATGGGCATCGACGTGGAAGGGCACAAGCTCGCGGCCTTCACGCTCGGGGCCGTGCTGGCGGGGCTGGCGGGGGCCCTGAACGCGCACTCGACCTTCTTCATCAGCCCCCGGGAGTACGGCTTCGAGAACGCCGTGGACATCCTGACCATGACCATCCTGGGCGGCATCTCCAGCCTTATCGGCCCGGTGCTGGGGGCCACCATCCTCACGCTGTTGCCGGAGCTCCTGCGCTTCCTCCACGCCTACCGGCTGGCCGTGAATGGCCTGATCCTCATCGGGGTGGTGCTGTTCCTGCCTACGGGCCTCTGGGACTCCCGCCGCCTCCGCCACCTGCTCCGCGCCTGGCGCGCCCGCCGGGAGGGGCAGCCATGAGCATGCTGTCCATCCGCGGCATTGGAAAGCACTTCGGCGGACTCCAGGTCCTGCATGACGTGAGCATCGAGGTGCCGGGCGGCGCCATTTTCGCCCTCATCGGTCCCAACGGCGCGGGCAAGACCACGGTCTTCAACCTGGTGACGGGCCTCCTGCGGCCCTCGGCTGGCGCCATCAGCTTCCAGGGCCAGGAGCTCGCGGGCATCGCGCCCCACAAGATCACCCGGCTGGGCATCGCCCGCACCTTCCAGAACATCCGGATCTTCCCCGACATGACCCTGCTGCAGAACGTCATGGTGGGCCGGCATCACCTGACGAACTATAGCGGCCTGGCGGCCCTCTTCGCCACGCCCTCCTTCCGGGAGGTCGAGCGGCGCTCCCGCGAGCGGGCCCTGGAGCTGCTCTCCTGGGTCAAGCTGGATCACAAGGCCGAGTCCACCGCCGACAACCTCTCCTACGGCGAGCAGCGCAAGCTGGAGTTCGCCCGGGCCCTGGCCACGGAGCCCAAGCTGCTGCTGCTCGACGAGCCCGTAGCGGGCATGAACCCGTCCGAGAAGGCCGTGCTGATGGAGGAGATCCGGAACATCCGCGACCGCGGCTACGGCGTCTTCCTCATCGAGCACGACATGCGCTTCGTCATGAACCTCTGCGACCGGGTGGCAGTGCTCAACTTCGGCCGGATCATCGCCGAGGGCGCGCCGGACGAGATCCGCAACAGCCCCGAAGTCATCGAGGCCTACCTCGGGCGCGGTGACGAGGCGGAGGTGCTGCCATGAGCATCCTGCTGGAGGTCCAGGACCTCGCGGTGGCCTACGGGCACATCGACGCCGTGAAGGGCGTCTCCTTCCAGCTTGAGGAGGGGAAGATCACGGCCCTGGTGGGGGCCAACGGCGCCGGCAAGAGCACCACCCTGCTGGCCCTCTCGGGCCTGCAGCGCCCCAAGGGGGGCTCCGTGCGCTTCGCGGGCGAGGACATCACGGGCCTGCCCCCCCACCAGATCGTGCGGCGGGGCATCGTCCAGGTGGCCGAGGGGCGGGCCATCCTCACCACGCTCACCGTGCGGGAGAACCTGGACCTGGGGGCCTACACCCGCCACGACCGGGCCGGCGTCGCGGACAGCCTGGCGCGGGTGTTCGACCTCTTCCCGCTGCTGGAGGAGCGGACCCGGCAGTACGCGGGCAACCTCTCCGGGGGCGAGCAACAGATGCTGGCCATCGGGCGGGCCCTGATGGCAAAGCCCCGGCTGCTGCTGCTCGACGAGCCCTCCATGGGCCTCGCCCCCCTCATGGTGCAGGAGATCTTCCGTACCCTCGTCGAGATCAACCGCGACGGCCTGACGGTCCTGCTGGTGGAGCAGAACGTCCGCCAGGCGCTGAAGATCTCCGCTCAGGGCTATGTCCTGGAGACCGGTCTGGTGGTGCTGGCGGACACGGGGGCCAGCCTGCTGGCGAACCCCAAGGTGGCCGAGCACTACCTGGGCGGCTGAGCGGCCTTGCCGCCGGAGTGGAACTACTAGATCTCCAGGTAGGTGTGCAGCTTCCGCTCTTCGGTGAGGAGGGCCCGGAGGGCCTCGGCGGCATCGTTCTTGGCGCTGGCCTTGCGCTTGGTCTGGGGGCCCTGGATCAGGACGTCGGGATCGTAGTGGACGCTGCGCAGCACGTGGTCCACGGTGTCGCCCTTGACGATGTGCTGGATCTTGAAGGTGTCGTCCTCGTGGACCATGATGTGCGCCTCGTTGGGGGCGCCGAAGAGGTTGTGCCGCATGCCCAGGATGTCCTGGTAGGCGCCGGTGAGGAAGAAGGCCACATAGTAGGCCTCGCCGCCCCGGGGCTCGTGGAGCGGGATCTCGTCGCGGACATCCTTGAGGTCGATGAACTTCTCCATCTTCCCGTCGCTGTCGCAGGTGATGTCGCAGAGGGTCGCGGACAGGCCCGGCTTCTCCTTGAGGCGGTGGATGGGCATGACCGGGAACAGCTGCTCGATGGCCCAGTGGTCGGGCATGGACTGAAAGATGCTGAAGTTGGCGATGAGCTTGTCCGCCAGGCTCTTGTTGAGGTCCTGGAACTCTTCGGGCACGTACTTGAGGCTCTTGCTGCTGAGGATGCGGGACAGCTTGCGGCAGACCTCCCAGAACAGCGTCTCGCCCTTGCTGCGGTCCTCCAGACCCAGGTAGCCCAGGTTGAAGAGCGTGAGCATCTCGTCCTTCTGGGTGATGGCGTCGTGGTACATCTCGGCGAAGTTCTTGATGGAGATGTTGTCCCGGGTGTAGGCCAGCTCCTTGAGGATCTGGGGCTCATTGCCCGTGAGGGTCACGGTGTACTTGGTGTGGGTCGTATCGATGAGGCCGATGATGTCCACCACCACCACCTGGTGGTAGGCCACGATGGCGCGGCCGGACTCGCTGAGCAGGTCCGGCATGGGCACCTGCTCCTGGGTGCAGATGTCCTTGGTGGTGTAGACCACGTCCGCGGCGTATTCGGAGATGGTGTAGTTCATGGAGCTGCTGAAGGTGGTCTTGCTGCCGTCGTAGTCCACGCCAAGGCCGCCGCCCACGTTGAGGTAGCGGATGGGCACGCCCAGCTTGCGCAGCTTGGCGTAGATGCGGGTGGCCTCCTTCATGGCCGACTTGATCTTGCGGATGTCCGTGATCTGGCTGCCGATGTGGAAGTGCAGCTCGATGACGCAGTCCAGCAGGTCGCGCTTCTCCAGCACCTCGATGGCGTCCAGGATCTCCCGCGTGGTGAGGCCGAACTTGGCGTGGTCCCCGGCGCTGGTCTCCCACTTGCCCGAGCCCTGGGCGTTGAGCTTGGCCCGGAGGCCGATGAGGGGCTCGACCTTGAGCTCCTTGGCCACCTTGAGGATCAGGGGCAGCTCGGTCATCTTCTCGACGGTGATGACCACCTTGCGCCCGGCCTTGCGGGCCAGCAGGGCCATGCGGATGAAGGACTCGTCCTTGTAGCCGTTGCAGAGCACCAGGGCCTCGGGGTGCAGGTCCAGGCTGAGGGCGATGATGAGCTCCGGCTTGGAGCCAGCCTCCAGGCCGTAGTGGTACTTGTTGCCGGCGCGGACGATCTCTTCGACCACTTCCTTGGTCTGGTTGGTCTTCACGGGGTAGACGCCCTGGTAGCCGCCTTCGTAACCGAACTCGTTGATGGCGCGGCGGAAGGCCTCGTTGACCTCGACCACCCGGTGGGCCAGCACCTGGGGGAAGCGCAGGTTCAGGGGGGTCCGGAGGCCCTTCTTCTTCAGCGACTGCACGATCTCGTAGACATCGCAGCTGAGGGTGTCGTCCTGGGTGGGCGTGATCTCCAGGTGGCCCTTGGCGTTGATGCCGAAATAGCCGTTGCCCCATTCCTTTACGCCGTAGAGCGACGTGGCGTCCTGGACGGTCCAGTGCTTCATGGGCATTCCAGGGGCCTCCTCGAATCGGGGCGGCCACCTTCGGCCGGAAGTTTGTTTATAGAAAAAAAAGCCGAAAACTACCAATGAAAATTTAGGATTTCTCGATCCGGGCCAAGGTTGCCCGCCAGTGGCGGTCCCGAACGCGCCTCAGGGCGGTGCGCCGGGTGAGCTTCCGCCACTGGGCCGCACCCCGGGGCAGGTCCCCGGCAGAGCGGGTGTGGAGCGGGCTGGGGCCGCCCCAGAGGGCCGGGTCGCCCCAGACCGGCGCCCGGTTCCAGGGGCAGGCCTCCTGGCAGGCGTCACACCCCGCAGCCCACTGGCTGGTGGCCAGGGCGGTCGCCACCCCGGCAGGGGGCTCCGCCTCGGTCTCGATGGTGTAGGTGGTCAGGCAGCGGGCCGGATCGAGGAGGAAGGGGGTCAGCGCCCCGGAGGGACAGGCCTCCAGGCAGGCGGTGCAGGTGCCGCAGTGCTCCGCCGTGAAGGGCTCGTCCGGCGGCAGGTCCACGGACAGCAGCAGCACCCCCAGGAAGCCCCAGGAGCCCTCCTTCCCGGCGATGAGCAGGGTGTGCTTGCCCTGCCAGCCAAGGCCGGCCCGGGCGGCCAGCTGGCGCTCCAGCAGGGGGGCCGTGTCCACGCAGACCCGCCCCTCCAGGCCCGGCCAGCGGGCCTGGGCGGCCTCCAGCAGGCGGGTCAGGCGGGGCTTCAGGATCATGTGGTAGTCCGGCCCCCAGAGGTAGCGGCTCAGCTTCAGGCTGCCCGGGGCGGCCCCGGGCACGGCCCCGGGGCGGGCGTAGGGGAAATAGCCCACCAGGGCCGTGCGGGCCTGGGGAAAGACCGACCTCGGATCGAGCAGCGTGGCGGGGTCCAGGTAGGGCAGCAGGGTCCCTCGGCCCTCCTCGAACCAAGTCCCGAGCCGCTCGGCGTCCGCCAAAAAGGGGTCGCAGGGGGCGAAACCCGCCAGGGCAAAGCCGGCGGAAAGGGCCTCGGCCTGAAGCCAGCACTTGAACGCCAGCGGATCCGGGTGTTCAACTGGCACGCGAAGGTTCCCTCCCATGGATATCCTCACCCTCGAGCTGCTCGATGTCACGGTCTTCCAGGCCCTGCTGGAGCTGCGCGCGCTCCTGGCGGAGCATCCGGGCGAGTCCCTGCGCATCCTGGGCGAGGAGGAGCTGCTGCGCCTGAACGTGGTGGGCTTCCTGGAGAAGCAGGGCCGCATCGTCCGGGTGACCCGGCCCGGCACCCCCTGGGAGCTGCAGGTGGCCCCCGCCTCCCGCCCCCTGGCGCCGGTCCTGCCCGCGGCCCCGCCCCGGCTGCCGGTGCTGCTGCTGCGGAGCGCCTTCGCCCCCGGCGACCGGGCCCTGGGCCGGCGCCTGCTGCTGGAGACCCTCGCCCAGCTGGAGGCGGGCACCCCCTGGCTCTGCCTCGCGCACCAGGCCGTGGAGCTGCTGGAGGATCCCGGGGCCCTGGCCATCCTGGAAGGCCTGCGGGGCCGGGGCATCCCGATCCATGTGTCGGCGGCGAGCCTGGCCCACGGCGGCCTGGGCCCCACGGCCTTTGACCAGGTCGCCGATGAAGGCTGGCAGAAGCTCCTTTCGCGCGGCGGCCTGACCGTGCTGTAGGCTGGATGCGGAGCCCGTGTCCTCTCGATGAACCTGCCCAACCTCCTCTCTATTGCCCGAATCCTCATGGTGCCGGTGCTGGTCGTCGTCCTGATGACGAAGGTGACCAACCACGAGGTCATCGGCGTGGTTGTCTTCTGGATCGCGTCCATCACGGACTGGCTGGACGGCTACCTGGCCCGCCGCTGGAAGCAGGTGACCACCCTGGGCAAGCTCCTGGATCCGCTGGCGGACAAGCTGCTGGTGGCCGGCGCGCTGATCTCGCTGGTGGAGCTCAACCTGGCGCCCGCCTGGATGACCTTCATCATCCTGGCGCGGGAGTTCGCCATCACCGGACTGCGCGGCATCGCCAGCGAGGAAGGCCTCACCATCCCCGCCGGCACCGTGGGCAAGTGGAAGATGGGCTTCCAGGTGGCGGCCATCTCCTGCCTCCTGCTCGGGCCGCGCCTGGACTACTGGCTCTACCTCTGGACCCGCTACGAGATCTTCTCCTTCTTCATCCAGCTCAACCGGCCCTACACCTTCTTCTGGGGCATGGGCGTCCTGCTGCTCTGGGGCGCCGTGATCCTGGCCATCTGGAGCGCGGTCTCCTACTTCCACGGCTTCTGGAAGGTCGTTGGACCCCGCATCATGGCCGAAAACAGCCACCTGACTGGCCCCGAGGACACCGAATGATCCGCAAATACCTCCTGGCAGGTCTTTTCACCCTGCTGCCCCTGGTGGTGACCCTCTGGATCCTCAAGGGCATCTTCAACTCCCTGCTGGACATTTTCAGAGTCCCCCTGACCTGGTTGGCCCACCTGCTGCAGATGCCGGACCCACCGACCTGGGGCCTGGCCCTCGTCTCGGCCCTGGGCACCCTGCTGCTGCTGGTCCTCGTCGGCGCCCTGGTGGGCAACTATGTCGGCCGCCAGCTGCTGACCTGGCTTGATGACGTGATGATGCACGTGCCCCTGGTGAAGTCCATCTACGGCGCCACGCGCCAGCTCATGGGCGCCATCCAGTCGGGGCAGGGCGGCAGCTTCAAGGACGTGGTGCTGGTGGAGTGGCCCTACGCCGGGTCCTACACCCTGGGCTTCGTGGCCAGCCGGGACTGTGCCTGGGCCATGGAGGGGGGGCCGGAGATGGTCGCGGTCTATGTGCCCACGGCCCCGAACCCCACCTCCGGCTACGTCGTCATGATCGAGGCCACCCGGGTTCGGCCCCTGCCGATCAACGCCGACCAGGCCCTCACCTGGGCCGTCAGCGGCGGGGTGGTGGTGCCCGTTCCTGCCAGCCGTCCCAAGTAGGGCCCGACAAGTGTCTGCTCCTGCCAACCAAGGAACTTCAGTGATGACGGTGCCCGTGTGAGCCTGCTGGTCTGGAACCCCGAGTGGAATACGGGCATTGAGCTGATTGACCTGCAGCATCAGGCGCTTCTCAGCCAGGTGGACGAGCTCCTGGGGGCCATCCACTCCAACGACATGGATGGCCGCCTGCCCGGGCTGCTGGCCTTCCTCGCCGACTACGTGGAAGAGCACTTCCGCATGGAAGAAGCGCAGATGGAGGCCTCGGCCTATCCCGGCACGGTCGCCCACCGCGCCATCCATGACGACATGCGCCAGCAGGTGGTGGCCCTGGTGGCCCGCTACCAGCTGGACTCGCACGCCGTCACCGACGAGGTGCTGGACTTCGTCACGGACTGGCTCATCAAGCACATCAACGGAGAGGACCGCCGCATGGCCCGGTACCTCCTCGGCTGGAACGCCC
>JAAXXS010000256.1 GCA_013334395.1 Holophagaceae bacterium
GTGATGACCGGCTTGAGGGCCTGCCGGGCCGCCCGGATGATCTGCTTCTGCAGGCTGGGCACCCGCTCCACACCCAGCTCCAGGCCCAGGTCCCCGCGGGCCACCATGATGCCCCAGGAGACATCGAGGATCTCCTCCAGGTGCGAGAGGGCCGTGGGGTGCTCGATCTTGGCGATGACGTGCTGGTTCCCGCCCAGGTGGTGGATGATGGCCTGCAGCTGCTGCACGTCGGAGGCCCGGCGCACGAAGCTCTGGGCGAAGAGGTCCACCTGGTGCTCCACGCCCCAGCGGATGTCGATGTGGTCCTTGTCCGTCAGGGGGCTCATGAGGACGTCCATGCCGATGGGATGGACGCCCTTGCGCGACTTCAGCGGCCCGCCCACGACCACCTCGGCCATCACGACGTCCGAGCTCCGGGAGAGCACCTTCACGGTGATGGCGCCGTCGTCCAGGAGCCACAGCTGGCCCTTCACCGCGCCCTCGAAGAGCTCGGGGTGGGGCAGGGGAGCGGTCCAGGCAAGGCCCTGTGTGAGGGTGGCGCCCTGGGCGTAGAAGGCCCCCACGCTGCGCTCGGTCAGGGTCACGGGATTCTCGAGCGCGCCGATCCGCCACTTGGGGCCCTGCAGGTCCAGGAACACGGGGATGGAGCGCCCCAGCTCCGCAGCAAGGGTGCGCACCATGTTCAGGGTATTGAGGCGGGCTTCCGGGTCCCCGTGGCTGGCGTTCAGGCGCACGGCATCGGCTTCCATGAGCGCCGCCCGGAGCCGGTCCTCCTGCATGAGGGCCGGGCCCATGGTCATGACGATCTTGGTCTTGCGCACAGGGACTCCAGAAGCAGGGACAGCAGAGGGCAGAGCTGGGGGATCGTCAAGGCGCTGCTCCAGGCTCTCCAGGTATCAAGACCTGCCTGGCTGAGGCGCGCATCGGTATAGAAAACCACAGAATGGAAGGCGCCCAAAGGGTCGATTGCGCGCCGCACCGCCCCTGGGACAGCTTTGGGGCGGTCCCAGGGGCGGCTAGGGCATCGCGGTCAGGCGGGGCTGGGACGCCGCCTACGGCAGCGCCGGCAGCTCGATGCCGGCCATCTTCTGCACCATGCGGACCACCTGGCAGCTGTAGCCGAACTCGTTGTCATACCACACGTAGAGCACGATGCGGTTGCCCTCGGCGATGGTGGCCAGGGAGTCCACCACGCCTGCGTGGCGGGAGCCGACGAAGTCGCTGGAGACCACCTCGGGGGAGTTGGTGTAGTCGATCTGCTTGTGGAGGGGCGACTCCAGGGACATGCCGCGCAGGTAGCTGTTGAGGTCCGGCACGGTCACGGCCTGGTTCAGCTCCAGGTTGAGGATGGCCAGGGACACGTTGGGGGTCGGCACCCGGATGGCGTTGCCCGTCAGCTTCCCGCCCAGCTCCGGAATGACCTTGGCCACGGCCTTGGCGGCGCCGGTCTCGGTGATGACCATGTTCAGCGGCGCGCTGCGGCCCCGCCGCGAGGACTTGTGGTAGTTGTCGATGAGGTTCTGGTCGTTGGTGTAGGAGTGGCAGGTCTCGATGTGGCCGTGGGAGATGCCGTAGCGGTCGTGGAGGGCCTTCAGCACCGGCACGATGGCGTTGGTGGTGCAGCTGGCCGCGGAGAAGATCTGCTCCTGGTCCGTGATCAGCTGATCGTTGACCCCGGCCACCACGTTGGGGATGTCGCCCTTGCCCGGCGCCGTAAGGATGACCTTGGCGATGCCCTGGGCCTGGAGGTGCCGGCTCAGCCCAGCCCGGTCCCGCCACTTTCCGGTGTTGTCGATGAGGATGGCGTTACGGATGCCGTACTGGGTGTAGTCCACGCTCTCCGGGCTGTCCGCGTAGATCATGCGGATCATGTTGCCGTTGGCGATGATGGCGTTCTCTTCCTCATCGACGGTGATGATGCCGTTGAAGGGGCCGTGGACCGAGTCGCGGCGCAGCAGGCTGGCGCGCTTGAGGAGGTCATCGGCGGCGCCCTTGCGCACGACCGCGGCCTTGAGGCGGAACTTCTCGCCGCTGCCGGCCTTCTCGATGAGGATGCGGGCCAGCAGGCGGCCGATGCGGCCGAACCCGTAGAGCACGATGTCCTGGGGCTCATCCAGGATGGGGCTCACCCCCGTGTGGACGCTGGCCAGCTCCCGGAGCACGTAGGCCTCCGGGGACAGGCCGCCACCCTCGGTGCAGTAGTGGAAGGTCAGCTTGCCCAGGTCGATGCGCGAGGGCGCCAGCTCCAGCTTGCTGATCGCCTCCAGCAGGGGCCAGGAGTCCAGCACCGACAGCTCGTTGTCGAGGATCTGCCGGGCAAAGCGGTGGGCCTTGAGGATGTCGATGGCCGTGCAGTGCATCAGGGAGCGGCCGTACACCGTCATCACGATGTTCTTGTCCCGGTAGAGGCTGCCGAGGACGGGCAGCATCTGCTCCGCCACGGCCTCCTGGGCCTGCCAGTCCTTGAGGTAGGTATCCTGCTTCGAAGCATTCATGGGTGCCCTCTCCTGATGGAATTCAATGACTTAACCGTGATTCGAGCCAAGGACTCCATTTTGACCCGGGGAGGGGTGGCCGACAAGGAAAGCTGAAGAGAGCTCCGAGTCGTACTTCCCAGGATTGCCAAGGCCAATTCAGCGGTGTCTGTTCCATGGGGGTTGGTCGCCCTCAACACCACGGCGAAGGTTCCCGGTGCTTCGGGTCGTCCACTGATGATTTCCGTCTGGGCATCGAGGACCAACCCTGCCGGGAGGCCGGTGGCTGCGAAGGACTGGGGCAGATTGATGGTCCGAATGCGATAGCGCAGGTCCCGCCCGACCTCGCCCGTCAGGGTGGTCGCGCTCTCGATCAGGGGATGGCGGACCTGCTGACGCTGCAGCAGGAAGGTGTGCACGCGCTCCCGGGCATTCGCCCGGATGTTCATCCAGAACAGGCTGAAGTCGTGCATGTGGTAGATCAGGGGATCGCCCATGGCGCCGCTCAGGAAGGTCGCCTTTGGGGGAGGCGGGCTTGCGATCAGATAGCCGTGATCATTCCGGGCCGAGACCAGGGCCGGGAGCACCCCGCGAAAGC
>JAAXXS010000257.1 GCA_013334395.1 Holophagaceae bacterium
AACCCGCTTTTCTTTTCGTGGTGGCCTCATGCCCCGGATGATGCTTGCAGCCCTGCTTGCGGTGAGCAGTCTCGGAGCGGCCATACCGGCGCCCTTCCCCACCGATCACCGCACCATGACCAAGACCATCTCCTATGCGGAGATGACCGCCTTTCTTGCGGCAGTGACCCGGCCGGGGCTGATCACGGTCACCGAAGAGGGCCGCAGCCACCAGGGTCGGCAACTGCTCCTGGTGCGCTTGAACCGGGGCGGCGCCAAAGCGCGCTTCCGGGTGCTCTACTACGCCCAGCAGCATGGCGACGAGGTGGCCGGCAAGGACGCCCTGCTGACCCTGATCCGGGACATCGCCCAGCGCCCCGAGCTGCTGCCGGAGGACGTGGACCTCTACCTCATGCCCATGCTGAATCCCGATGGCGCCGAGGCCCACCGCCGCCTGAACGGGGCGGGCGAGGACCTGAACCGGGACCACCTCCTGCTGGCCCAGCCCGAGACCCAGACCCTGCACCGCGTCGCCCGGCGCATCCGGCCCCACCTGGCCGTGGACAGCCACGAGTTCGGGCGGGATGGAAAGGACTACACCAGCCGAGGCTGGGAGGCCTGGCCCATGATCACCATGGACGCCGCCAACCACCCCCTGATTCCCGACTACCTCAAGGCCGCGGGGCTCGAGGCCGTGGCCGCTGCCGCGCCCCTGCAGCGGAAGGCCGGTCATACCTACGCCCGCTACAGCGTCGGCGGGCCGCCGCCGGATGACGAGCTCCGACCCTCCACCCCGGAGGTCGATGACGGCCGCAACGGCCTGGGCACCCTGGGCGCCCTGTCCTTCATCATCGAGGCCGGCGTCCGGCACCGGGCCAAGGATCCCCAGGCGGACCTGGGCGCGCGGGTGGACGGCTACCGCATCCTCTACCGCCACCTGCTCGGCGACCGCGCCTGGCGGGACCGGGTCTTCAAGCTCTCAGAGCGCGCCCGCCGCGAACCCCTGCCGCCCTTCATCGCTACGAACACCTTCTGGGCGAACCTCGGCGGGAAGGCCACGTCGGTGAAGGTGGTGGAGACCGCCACGGGCCGGGTGCTCGAGGTGCCCACGGCGAACGTCATGACGGACCTGGTGGTGAAGGGCAGCGTCCCCACACCCCGGGCCTACGCCATCGAGCCCGCCCTCGCAGGGCGCTTCCGGCCGGTGCTGGAGGCCCAGGGCCTGCGCTACGAGACCCTCATCGCCCCCCGGCGGGCGCGGGTCGAGCGGGTCCGCCTGCTCCGCCTGGAGGAGCCCTACGATGAGCTCTACCAGCGCTACAAGGATCGGCAGATCGTCGAGCGCCAGGCCCCGGCTGACCTGGACCTGCCCGAGGGCACCCTCATCGTGCCGCTTGACCAGGACCTGGCCCGCCGGGCCATCCAGGTGCTGGAACCCTGCCTGCTCTACGGCCTCTACGGCTACCCTGGCTTCCGTGAGTCGGCGAAGCCCGGTGCTCTTCTGCCTGTGTCCCGCCTCTTCTGAACCCGTTCCGGATCGCATCCGGCTGGAGTTCCCATGCTGCTGCTCATCAAGAACGCCGAGATCTTCGCCCCAGACCCCGGCGGCACCTGTGACCTGCTGATCGGCGGCGGGAAGATCCTCAGCATGGAGGCGGACATCCGCATCCCCCGGAAGTACTGCGAGGTCATCGACGGCCGGAACCACAAGGCCGTGCCGGGCTTCATCGACGGCCACGTGCACATCATGGGCGGCGGGGGCGAGGGCGGCTTCGCCACCCGCACCCCGGGCCTGCCCCTCACGGACGCCATCCTGGGCGGGGTCACCACCGTGGTGGGCTGCCTGGGCACCGACGGCTACACCCGGAACATGGCCGGCCTGCTCGCCAAGGCCAAGGGCCTGGAGGAGGAGGGCCTCAGCACCTTTGTCTACTCCGGCTCCTACGGCCTGCCCCTGCGCACCCTCATGCCCAGCCTCGAGGAGGATCTCCTCTTCATCGAGAAGGTGATCGGAGCTGGCGAAGTGGCCCTCTCAGACCACCGCTCCAGCCAGCCCACCTTCGAGGCCTTCGCCCAGCTGGTGGCCATGGCCCGGCGGGGCGGGATGCTCTCGGGCAAGGCCGGCATCGTCAACGTCCACCTGGGCGATGGTGCCCGGGGCCTGGACTTCCTGCGGCGCATCGCCACCGAGACGGAGCTGCCCCTCACCCAGATGTGGCCCACGCACATCAACCGCAACCCGCACCTCTTCGAGGAGGGCATCGCCCACGCGAAGGCGGGCGGCTTCGTGGACTTCACCACCTCGACCCTGCCTTCCTACCTCGAGGATGGCGAGATTCCCTGCGCCAAGGCCCTGCGCCGCATGCTGGAAGCCGGTGTGGATCCGGGCCAGATCACCTTCACCTCCGACGGCCAGGGCAGCCTGCCGGACTGGGACCGGAACGGTCGCCTGCAGGACATCTCCGTGGGCCGGGTCACCTCGCTGTTCCCGGCCGTGCGTGAGGCGGTGCAGGCCGAGGGGCTCGCCCTCGAGACCGCCCTGCGCGTGATCACCGCCAACCCCGCCCGCATCCTGAAGCTGCGCACCAAGGGCCAGCTGGCCCCGGGCATGGACGCGGACGTGGTGCTGCTCAGCAAGGACCTGGAAGTCCGCGGCGTCGTGGCCAAGGGCCGGCTGCTGATGAAGGCCGGGCGTCCCCTGACCAAGGGGAGGTTTGAGTGAGCGCCGCCGAAGTGCCTGCGGTGCCCACGTCTCCTGGCCGGAAGATGCCCCACACCCTGGTGATCGTCGGGGCCCTGATCATCCTGGTGCTTGTCCTGTCCTGGCTCATTCCCTCCGGCGAGTATCAGCGCACCGCCGTGGAGACCAGCGAGGGCATCCGGAAGGTCACCATCCCCGGCACCTTCCACCTGGTGCCCAAGGTCATGCTCGGCCTCCAGGCCCTGCTCCTGGCCCCCATCAAGGGCTTCCTGGACGGCTCCCTGCTCATCTGCTTCCTGCTCGTCATCGGTGGAACCTTCGCCGTGTTCCAGGAGACCGGCGCCGTGGAGTCGGGCATCTGCGGGCTGACGGATG
>JAAXXS010000258.1 GCA_013334395.1 Holophagaceae bacterium
CGGCAGCCCTTGGCATGGAAGAGCCCTTCGCGGCCCGTGATGCCCTGGACGATGAGTTTGGTGTGGTTGCCCACGAGAACAGCCATGTCATACCTCGCAAAATGGATTCAGTCGGGTTCCGTGGAGGAGCTACTGGATGGAGGCGACCACCTTGGTGGCGGCATCCTTCAGGTCGGCGGCGACAATCAGGTTCAGGCCGCTGGCGGCCAGGATGGCCTTGCCTTCCTCGACGTTGGTGCCCTCGAGGCGCACCACCACCGGCACCTTGATGCCGATTTCCTTGGCGGCCTTCACGATGCCACCGGCGACGATGTCGCAGCGCATGATGCCGCCGAAGATGTTCACCAGCACGGCCTTCACGGCGGGATCGTTGAGGATGATGCGGAAGGCGTTCTTCACGGCGTCCTCGGTGGCGCTGCCGCCCACGTCGAGGAAGTTGGCGGGCGAGCCCCCGTGGTACTTGATGATGTCCATGGTGCCCATGGCCAGGCCTGCGCCGTTGACCATGCAGCCGATCTCGCCATCCAGCTTGATGAAGTTCAGGTTGTACTTGCTGGCGTCGATCTCCTCTTCGGCCTCTTCGTTGAGGTCGCGGAAGGCGAGGACATCGGGGTGCCGGAAGAGGCCGTTGTCATCGAAGCCGATCTTGGCGTCCAGGGCGGTGACATCCCCCGTCTTGGTGACCACCAAGGGGTTGATCTCGACCATGGAGCAGTCCTTGTCCACGAAGAGCTTGTAGAGGTTCTGCAGGAAGACCACGCCCTGCTTGAAGGCGTCGCCCTCGAGGCCGAGGGCGAAGGCGACCTGGCGGGCCTGGAAGGCGCAGAGGCCCAGGGCCGGATCCACGGCGACCTTGACGATCTTCTCGGGGGTCTTCTCGGCGACCTCCTCGATCTCCACGCCGCCTTCGGTCGAAGCCAGGATGGTGATGCGGCTGGAGGAGCGGTCCACCAGGAAGCTCAGGTAGAGCTCCCGGGCGATGTCCACGGGCTTGGAGAGGAACACGGTGCGGACCTTGCGGCCCTCGGGGCCGGTCTGCTTGGTGACCAGCTGCATGCCGGCCATGGCCTTGAACAGCTCGGCGGCCTTGTCGGGGTCCGTGGCGAACTTGACGCCGCCGCCCTTGCCGCGGCCACCGGCGTGGATCTGGGCCTTGACGACGCTGGCGCCGCCGAAGCCCTTCGTGATCATGCGAGCCTCTTCGGCATCCTGGGCCACCTGCCCGTCGGGCGTGGCCACCTTGTACTGCCGGAGCAGTTCCTTGGCTTGGTATTCGTGGATGTTCATGCGGGCTCCATGGAGGTCACCCCCCAGTCTAGCGGCCGGAAGCGCCCCGCCGAACCACGAAGGCTGTGACCCATGGCATCCTTTGAGGGTCCCGGAGTCCTGCCATGGCCCAGCTGGATCGTCTGCTCTCCCACGTCGTCGCAAAAGGCGGCCTTCGGCTGGAGGTAAAAGCCGACCGGAAACCCCGGCTGGAACTGAAATCTGGCGAGGCCGTGGATCTGCTGCCCAACCCGCTGCCCGCGGTGATGGTGGAGGTGCTGGCCAGCGATGTGGTCCCGCCGGAGCTGAAGGGCGCATGGCAGAACGAGGGCCAGGCCGAGTTCGACTACGAGCAGGGCGGCCAAGCCTTCCGGATCCGCCTGAGCCGCTTCCAGGACGCCCCTCAGATCCTGGCGACCCACCAGGGACCGGCCCAGAAGCCCCTGCCGGGAGAAGCGGTGGAAGCCCCGCCACCACCTAAGCCCGCGGCGGTCCTGCCGACGAGCCCGGAGCCTGCCCGGGCCGCCGCCCCCCCGCGCCCCACGCGGAAGGCGCAGGGCCATCCTCTTGCGGAGCGACTGTTGTCCCTCCTCCTCGAGAAGCAGGGCTCCGATCTGCACTGCACCGCCCACGAACCACCCCTGGCCCGCGTCCACGGCGACATGCTGGAGCTCGAGGGCTTCGGCCCGCTCGACCCTGCCACCCTGCTGGAGATGATGGAGGCCCTGGCCACGGCCCCCGCCTGGCATCGCTTCCAGGAGCACCACGACGCGGACTTCGCCTATCCCTACGAGGCCGGCGGCTGCCGCCTGCGCGTGAACTACTTCCAGGACCGGGTGGGCCCCGGATTCGTCTGCCGGGTCATCCCCAACCAGCTGCCGGACCCCGACAAGCTCGGCCTGCCCGACCCGGTGCGCCGTCTGGCCGGACTCTCCAAGGGTCTCGTGCTGGTGACGGGCCCCACGGGCAGCGGCAAGTCCACCACCCTGGCCGCCATCGTGGACCTGGCCAACCAGAAGCGGCGGGACCACATCCTCACCATCGAGGATCCCATCGAGTTCGTGCATCCCCGCAAGGGCTGCCTGGTGAACCAGCGCGAGGTGGGGACCCACACGGACAGCTTCAAGAGCGGCCTCCGCGCGGCCCTCCGCGAGGACCCGGACATCGTCATGGTGGGTGAGCTGCGGGACCTGGAGACCATCGCCATCGCCCTGGAGACGGCCGTGACCGGCCACTTGGTCTTCGGCACGCTGCACACCAGCAGCGCCATCGGCACCGTGGACCGGATCGTGGATCAGTTCCCTGCGGACCGGCAGCAGCAGATCCGGGTCATGCTCGCGGATGCCCTGAAGTGCGTGGTCAGCCAGACCCTGCTGAAGCGCGTGGGCGGCGGCCGCATCGCGGCCCTGGAGACCCTCTTCATCACCCCGGCCATCGCCAACCTGATCCGCGAGGGCAAGAACTTCCAGATCGCCAGCGCCATGCAGACCGGCCGCAGCTACGGCCAGCGTCTGATGAACGACGCCCTGGTGGAGCTCATCAAGGACCGGAAAGTCGAGGCCATGGAGGCCTACATCAAGTGCCCCGACAAGGAGTCCTTCATCGCCGCCTGCAAGCGCGCCGGCATCCCCTTTGACCTGCGGATCGGGGAGCCCGAGGCCTAAACCGGGTTGCGTCCCCTCCGAATCCCCACCAGGAGGCTGCCCTTGCGCGGCGAGGCGGCCTTCCCATGCTGTACCTCGTGGGAGGTGGGAAATGGCC
>JAAXXS010000259.1 GCA_013334395.1 Holophagaceae bacterium
AACAACCGCGACATCATCGGCCAGGTCCTCAAGCGCTGCCGGACGCGGGACCGGAAGGTCTGCCTTCAGGTCGCGGGCGGCATTCGCAGCTCCGACCAGGCGCAGTTCTTTCTTGATCTCGGCGCCACCTGGCTGGTGGCCGGCACCATCCTCCATAAATCCCCGATGGTCTCCGAACAGCTCATGGCCCGGTTCCAGAACAACCTGGTCGCCGCCATCGACGCTCGGGGGGGCAAGGTGCACCGCTCCGGCTGGGTGGACACCACTCCCATGACCGCCCTGGAGCTGGCCCAGCGGGCCAAGGCCTACGGCTTCCGCCGCCTGCTCTTCGTGGACCTCCCCGAGGATGCCGACGCCATCCCGGACTTCCAGACCGCCGATGAGCTCGCGGCCGCCACCGGGCTGCCCCTGATCATGGGCGGCAGTCTCACTCTTCCCGCCCACCTGGACACGCTGGCCACCCACCCAATCCTGAAGGGCGGGCTGGTGGACGCGGTGCTGTTCCGGCAGGATCCCCGGCTCCTCGCCTTCCTCCAGGCCACCTGCGCCTGATCCGGGAGGGGCCGTGAGCACACGGGAATCCGATTTTCTGGAATCCCTAGGTGAGTCGGAGAGGGTCCACTTCAGGCACCTGGCCCTGGTGCGCTCGCAGCTCCCTTCCGAGAGCCAGGTCCACATGCTCGAGGGGCTGGCGCGCACCCTGGCCTCGCCGCGGCTGCTAACCGTCATGGCCCGCACGCCCCACTGGCTGGCGCACTGGCCCATCCTGCTGGGCGTGGCCGAGAACGAGGCCACCCCGGAGGCCATTCGCCGCGACCTGGAGATGGTCGTCTCGCTCTTCGATCAGATGCGGGAGATGGACAAGGCCCCCGCCGAGGAGAAGGCCGAGCGCGCCGAGTCCGTGAAGACCCTCTACTCCCAGCTCAACGCCGGCCTGAAGCCCGTCGCCAAGCTCCTCGCCAAGCAGCTGGCCAAGACCGTCACCGCCACGGGCACCACCCAGGAGCTGCCGGCCCTGCCGCCGGAGCATCCGGACTGGGAGGCCCTCGCGGCCCTGCCGGCCCCTCTGCCTGACCAGCTCGTGGCCCAAGGGCTCGACCGTCCTCGGCGGCTCGCCCAGGCGCGCCAGACAGCCCAGCCCGATGAGCTGCTGACCTTTCTTGTGGATGCGGACGCCGAGCTCCGCCATGCCGCGCTCCAGAACCCGATGGTGACCGAGGACCTGGTCTGCCAGGCCCTGGCCCAGTCCGACGAGGCAGCCTTCTTCGAGGAGGTCTACGCCGAGGCCCGCTGGTACTTCCGGGATCCCGTGCGGCAGAGCCTGCAGGAGGCCCCCGGCAGCCCCGGCGACCTGAGCCGGCGGACCGCCTTGTCCCATCACCTGGTGGCGGTCCTGGAACTGGGCGCCAAGGACGTTTCGAGCCTGCGGCGGATCGTGAGCCTCTTCACCCAGCTGGACGAGACGGAGTACCAGTTCATCACCTTCTGGGCGAAGCGGCACGCGCCGCACCTCCTCCGGGTCGTGAAGTACTTCTACGACCGCCTCCAGCGACAGCGCTCGGGCTTCGCCTCCGCGCTGCCCGAGCGCGGTGAAGAGGGCCGCTGGGCCACGCTGGAAGAGCGGGTCTTCCTCGCCACCCAGGCCACCCAGGAAGAGCAGATCAGCCAGGTGCTGAAGGATCCCGATCCCCAGGTCTTCCGGCTCGCCCTGGAGAACCCGGCCCTCACCCCGCGACTGCTGGCCTCCACCCTCCCGGGCTTCACGCGGGAGCGTGCGGAAGCGGTGGCCGGGCACGGGACCTGGTCCGAGGATCCCCTGGTGGCCGAGGCCCTGGTCCACCACCCCGGCCTCTCCGAGCCCACAGCCCTCCGCCTCCTACGCATGCTGGCCGGCGTCAAGGCCACCATGGAGGTCCTGCGGGATCCCCGGGTGCTGCACCTGGAGGTCAAGCGGCGCGCCCTCGAGACACTCCGCGCGCTCTACCAGGCCATGCCTGTGGCCGATCGCATCACCGCGCTGCGGACCTCCGGCGGCGAGCTCATGCGCCACCTGCCCCAAGAGGTGCTGCAGGATGAGGAGACCCTCCTACGCATGGTCGCGGATCGCCAGCTGGATCCAGGCATCCTCCTGCGTCTGGCGCGGAACAAGCTCACCCCCCGCAGCGTGCTAAGCCAGATCGCGGGGCACCCGGTGCTCATGGCCCACGCCGCGATCATGTCCGAGCTGCTGCTGAATCCCAAGACCCCCCGGGAATCAGCCCTGAGGATCTGGGGCCTGCTCAGTGAGACCGAACAGCAGCAGATCCTTCGCAGTCCCCACCTGCCCGCCGCCCTGAGGGCCTTGGGCTGATTGGAATAAACATATAGCCCGCCCCTGCGTAGCCCCTCCAGGAGCCCCCATGCGACGCCCCGCAGTCATGCTGATCCCCGCCGCGGTGGCCTTGGTGTGCCTGCCCTTCGCCAGCTCCTGTCGGCCCAAGGCGCGGGTGCCAGGGTGGGTGCAGTCGGCCCCCATGGACAGCGTGCTCGCCTTCAGCGGCGAAGCGGGCTGGGTCCTGACCCACAAGGAGGTCCAGGGCCTCCTCGCCCGGGACGCCATGGTCGAGCGGGCGCTGGACATCTTCCTGCAGAAGGCCCACATCAATCCGCGCCTCGAGACGGGCCGGGTCACTTTCCATGTCGTCGGGGCGCCCCAGCCGGGGGAGACCACGATCCAGAAGGGGCTTGAGCATGTCGTGATCCAGCTCAACCAGTTCAAGGATCCCACCGCCCTGGTGACCGCCCTGGCCGAGTCCTTCCCCCAGGAAGGCAGCCTCCGCCTCCAGGGCCGGGACTGGCCCCTGCACGTCATCCTCGACCTCGAGACCCAGGGCACCAAGGCCCACATTCGGGCCGCCAGCGACGAGAAGGGCCAGATCTGGATCGGCGCCCTGGAGGCCCTGACCCGCATGGCCGCCAAGGAGGGCCTCAGCTCCCAGCCGGACGCGGCGCTGGCGGCAGAGTGGATCAGCCCCCGCGCCC
>JAAXXS010000260.1 GCA_013334395.1 Holophagaceae bacterium
TGAGGGCCCCGACGACGACCACCACCAGGGCCACCAGCAGGCCGGCCACGCCGAGCCACTGGCCCTTGGGCTCCCGGGCGCTGAGCTTGGGGCCCAGGTAGAGGCCCGTGGCCAGCCAGCAGGTGGCGATCCAGAAGACGGCCAGCTGCAGGTGCCAGGTGCGCGAGGCCGCGTAGGGCAGGATGCGGGACAGGTCCACGCCATAGAGGGCGTTGCCCTCCACCGCGTCGTGGGCCGTCAGGACGCCCATGCCGATCTGCACCAGGAAGAGGGCCATGGCCACGGCGAAGTAGAGGGCCGACCAGCGCTGGCTGGGGGTGGCGGGCGCCGCGGGAATGGCCTGGGGCGCCGGGAACTCCTCGGCGGGCTGGCTCGCGTGGTGCCAGACCATGAGGCCCACGCCCAGGATCAGCAGGATCACGGACAGGATGCTCCAGAGGTGGCTGATGGGCGTGATGGTGTTGCCCACCAGAGGCTCGTGGGGCCAGTTCTGGGTGTAGCTGGCCTCCGAGCCGGGCCGGCGCGCGGCGGCGGTCCAGGCGGTCCACAGCCAGAAGTCGGCCACCCGCTCGCCCTCGGCCTGGGTGGGGATCCAGCGAGCGGGGATGGCGGCTTCCTTGTCCCCTTCCACGGCGATGCGGGCCAGCTCGGCGCGGGTCTGGAGGTAGGCCTTGGCCTGGACGGCGTCTAGCTTCAGGGTCTCAGTGGCTATTTCATACTTATTATTCTGAAATAAGACCACAGTCTGAGCCTTGGCTTCCGCCGGGGAAGCGCCCTTGGCCTGCACCCCGGCCAGGGTGGCGGCGGCCCACTGGTGCAGCGCCTTGGCGGTCCAGTCCGGCGCCAGGTAGGAGCCGTGCCCGAGGATCGAGCCGATGTGCTGTCCGCCGTGGCCCAGGTAGCTGACCTGCCCCGCGAGGATCTGGCCGGGTCCCACGAGCACGCTGCCGTCCTCGGCCACCACCCGCTGCGGGATCGGCGGGGCATTCTGGGCGATCTGCCGCCCCCCCAGCCCCAGCACCCCGAAACCTGCCAGCAGCACCAGCAGAACCAGCCACCACCTTGCTTTCATGGAATCCTCCGAACCGGCGCAACCGACGCCAGTGAGCAGTATTTCATCAATCTCCATATTTAGGACCAACAATTCTTATTTATGATCCAGGACACCCACCCTGCCCTCCGGAAGCGACTCCCCGGCAAAACCACTGGCTCAGATGACCGGATTCCAAGTAACTTGGGCTTGGTTCTTCTGGTCTGTGAAAGGGTATTGTCGTCCATGGCCCATCCCGCGCTGCTGCCCGTCGTCCTCACCTGCAATACGGATCTGCGGTTCATCGACCTGATCCAGGTGGTGGGCGCGGAGTTCCTCAAGCACCTGAGCTTCACCCAGGAGGACGGCGAGCGCCTCTGGCTGGCCATCCAGGAAGGCATCGCCAACGCCATGCGCCATGGCAACAAGCTGGACAAGGACAAGCCCCTCAAGGTGACCTTCACGCCAAGGGCAGACCGCTTCGAGATCCGCATCGAGGACAAGGGCCCCGGCGTGGACCTGGACCTGCTGCCCAATCCGAACCTGCCCGAGAACCTGCTGAAGCCCGGCGGCCGGGGTGTGTTCTTCATGCGCCAGGTCATGGACGAGGTCTTCATGGAGCGCACGCCCACAGGCTCCACCCTGGTGCTGGTGAAGGCCCGCAAGGTCCGCGAAGCCCACGCATGAGCCCTGCGGACTGGCGTCGGCGCGCCCTCTGGCTCTGCGGACTGACCATCGCCTACAACGTGCTCGAGGGCCTTGTCGCCATGGCCTTCGGCTGGGCCGACGACTCCGTGGCCCTCTTCGGCTTCGGCGCCGACAGCTTCATCGAGGTGGCCTCGGCCCTGCTGGTGCTGTGGAAGCTTCTGGACCACGCCGACCTGACCCGGGAGCGCAAGGCCACGAGCCGCATCGGCTGGCTGTTCCTGGCTCTGGCCGCGGGCATTGCCGGGGGCGCGGTGCTGCAGCTGACCGCCCGGACGCACCCGCCCACCACGGTGCCCGGCCTGGTCATCGCCCTGCTGTCCCTGTCGTTCATGGTGTTCCTGTGGCGGGCGAAGCTGCGCGCGGCCCAGGCCCTGGACAGCGCGACCCTGGCCGCGGACGCCGCCTGCAGCCTGGCCTGCATCCAGCTCTCAGGCGTCCTCCTCGCGGGCAGCCTGCTGTTCCTGCTCTCCCCCGCCCTCTGGTGGGTGGACGCGGTCTCGGCCCTGGCCCTGGCCGCCCTCATCGGCCGGGAGGGCCTGGGCATGGTCCGCGCCGCTCGCAGCGCCGCCTTCACTGGCGGCTGCGGCTGCGGCCACTAGGCCTGGTGCGCGCCGATGACGCCGCACTCCCCGGGCAGGCGCACGTAGACCATCTCCAGGCCCTCGGCTGCCACGGCAGCCATGAGGCGGTCGGCCTCCTCCTCGGTGACCATGAAGGCGACCTCGATGGGCAGGTCTCCGGTCAGCTCGATGAAGTGGTCCGCGTGGATGAGGCCATGGCGGCCAAAGCCTGAGATGGCCTTGAAGGCCGACCCGCCGTGCAGGCCCAGGTGGCGCGCCTCCTTCAGGAGCCACTCGTAGACCAGGATTCCGTGGTGAGTCCGGTCCTCTTGCATGAAGAAGATCAGGTAGGTGCCCTTCATGACGCCACCCCCCGGACGCTCAGGCCTTGATGAAGCTCTTGAACGTCCACAACCCAAGCATGGTCATTGCCAGCGAGCCTGCCAGATGCAAACCCATGTGGCCCGCGGCCCAGCCATATTCGCCGCGGGTGATCAGGTGCACGGCCTCGGCGGAGAAGGTGGAGAAGGTGGTCAGCCCGCCCAGGAAACCCGTGATGAGGAACAGCCGGGCCTCGGGAGCCAGCCCGGGGTGCTGGGTAAACAGGGCGACGGCCAGGCCCACCAGGTAGCCACCCAGCAGGTTTGCCGCCAGGGTGCCCATGGGCACTTCCGCCAGCAGGGGATTCAGGAGGAGGCCCAGGCCCCAGCGCAGCCAGGCGCC
>JAAXXS010000261.1 GCA_013334395.1 Holophagaceae bacterium
GAACAGGCCCGCCGCTGGCGGGCCTGTTCAGTATTGGAGATGGAAAAGACGGGAGATTGAAGTTGCAGCAGGCGGCGCTACCCCTTCCCTTGCGCCTTCATCTCGACCATGCGCTTGGCCTCGCGGCGCAGGAGCTCAGGCACGTTGCGGTCCTTCATGAGCAGCTTCAGGTCGCTCTCGAAGAGGCGCTTGAAGTGGGTCATGGCCACGGGCAGCGGGGTGCGGGGGTTCATCACCAGCGCCTTGGTGATGGGGTATTTCTTCATCCACTCGCGGCTGTTGGAGATGATCCGGAGCACCTCCTCGTTGATGGTGCGCATCTGGGCGATGTGCGCGACCTCGCCCTCGGTGATGCGGCCATTGCGCAGGACGTTGACCTGGATGAGCCGGTTCGCCTCGCGGATGAGGAGGGTGCGTTCCTCCTTCCCGCCCTTCATGGCCAGCATGATCTTCTGGTTGGTGTTCAGCTTCGCCACGCGCTGGGTGATGGTGAGGTTGATCTCCTGGCCCTCGTGATCCACCGGCGGCCTGGAAGCCAGCAGTCGGCGCTCGGCAGCCATCTCCTCGGTCTCCACCTCGGCTTCGGCCTCCTCGGGAGAGGGTGCCTTGGGCAGGGGCAGCTCGGACCAGGCGCGATCCAGGTGCCCAGCCTCCACCTCGTCGATGATCGCCAGGCGATCCTGCTTGACCTCCTCCGGGATGAGGCCCAGCACCTCGAAGCGGTACTCGTTGATGCGCCGCTTGATGACGTACTCGCCTTCCGGATGTTCTTCCAGAAGGTCGAGGATGCGCGGCCGCTGCAGCCAGAGCACCTGGTTGTTCAGCACGATCTCCAGCACCGCGCCGGGCAGGCTGGGGATGGCCTCTTCGACGATCTCCGGGGTGATGGAGGGGTTCAGGAGCACCGTCTCCAGCAGCGCAACTTCCTTGCGGTGGCAGAGCACCAGCAGCAGGGGAGCCGGCGGATCGATGGCCTCGGCCAGCACGCCCAGCAGCAGGGACTCCGGCATGGTCTCGAAGAAGCCCAGGGCCCTCTGCCGGTAGGGGGTCTCCCGCAGCCCGGCATGGGCCAGGGCCTGCAGCAGGTCCAGGGTGGGCACGGGCAGGCTGCCCCCGACCAGGGCCATGACCATGGGTTCGGGCAGGGCGCCCTGGAGGAAGCGCTGGACGATGGGATGGAGGGTCATGGCGGACCGCCTTCTTCCTCATCATCGGGCACCGCGGGCTCCTCCGGCAGTTCTGGCGCGACGGGGCGCAGCCAGCGGCCCTCGGCATCGAAGCGTCCCGTCCAGGCCTGGCCGACACTCTGGCCATGGGCGATGCGACGGCCCGCCACCTCCACGTTCACCACGCCCGCATTGTCCAGCACGAGGCTGAAGGGGCCCTTCACACGCAGGCGCCAGGGCTCCGAGACCTGCAGGGCCCGGGCTTGGGGAGCGCCGCTTTCCTGTTCGATGCGCGCGGCGCAGGCATCCATGACGCGGAGGCTCACGAGGATGCCCTGCTCGTCGATGGGGGCCTCGGGCAGCAGCTCCCCCAGCACGGGATAGGGTGCGCTCGAAGGCGGCGGCGGCGGTGGCAGCGAGAGCTTGGGCAGGGCTCCGAGGCGGCTGCCGGCGGCCTTGCGGCCCAGGCTGGGACCGGGCACCACCAGCCACAGCACCACCAGCACCGACGCACCGGTCAGCGCGCCCATTACCAGGCGCTCCAGCCGCTCGCGCCGGGGATCCGGGGGTTCCAGCTCCTGCACACCCGGAACCACCTGGAAGGCCCCGGTGTGGGACTCCAGATCCACCCCGAGGCGCTCGGCCAGCTGCCGGGCCAGCGGCCGGGCCCGGCCCGGCGGCAGCGAGGACCAGTCATCGCCCTCCATGGCCTCCAGGTGCCGCAGGGGCAGCTTGAGCTCCAGGGCCAGGGCCTCCCGGGTGAGGCCTTTCGCTTTGCGGGCCTGCTGCAGCAGATGACCGACGGTGGCGTCTTCCAGCATCAGACCCATCCCACGGGCAGGTCCTTCAGCATCCGGGCCAGCTGCTCGCGCCGCTCGCTGCGGTTGAGGCGACGGTCATCCAGGCTGCCCCGGTGGGCCATGGTGTCGGCGAGGGTGTCTTGCAGGTCATCGGGCGTGAGGAAGTCCCGGCCGTCCAGCCAGGCCTCCGCCTGGGCCAGGGCCAGCCAGTGCTTGGCGGCCCGGGTGGAGCAGAAGCCGCCCCCGGCCCGGATGTGGCTCACCATGCGCTCGACGTAGTCCAGCACCGCCTCGGCGACCTGCACCTGCCGGACGGCGGCCCGGGCCTGCAGCCAGCCCTCGAGGTCCAGGACCGGCACCAGGGACTCCAGCCGCTCCGCGCCCGCCTCTCCCGTGAGGATGCGGCGCTCGGCCGCACGGTCGGGATAGCCCAGGTGGATCGTGCAGGAGAAGCGGTCCAGCTGGCTCTCCGGCAGCGGGAAGGTGCCCGCGTGATCCAGGGGGTTCTGGGTGGCGATGACGAAGAAGGGATCGGGCAGACGGTGGGTGCTGCGGTCCAGGGTGACCTGGCCCTCCACCATGGCCTCGAGCATGGCGCTCTGGGTCTTGGGCCCGATGCGGTTCAGCTCGTCCAGCAGGAGCACGTGGCAGAAGACCGGTCCCGGCTGGAACCGGAAGGCCAGCTCCTTGGCGTCCCAGAGGTGCACGCCCAGCAGGTCCGAGGGCAGCAGGTCGTTGGTGCCCTGCACCCGCTGGAAGCTGCCGCCCAGGATGCGGGACAGGCCCTTGGCCAGGGTGGTCTTCCCCACGCCGGGCAGATCCTCCAGCAGCACGTGGCCCCCGGCCAGCATGGCCGCGAAGGCCCGCCGAACCTGGGTCTCCTTGCCCACCACCACCGCCTGCAGCGCCGCCAGACCGGCCCGGGCTGCGGGCCGCACCCGGTCCGGATCACGGACAGAGGGGACGAGGATGGGCGGGGGCTGGGTCATGGCGCCTTTCGGGGAAGCGGGCCTGCTCCATCTTCCAGAGAGATGCCATGGTCCCGCAAGCGCTG
>JAAXXS010000262.1 GCA_013334395.1 Holophagaceae bacterium
AGCTATATAAGCGATGAAGCGTATGTCCTTAGGGATAAACGTTATGAGATGGTCCACAACGGAGATGACCCTCCTCGAGGAGTCCTCATGCACCCGTTCTGTGGGATCGCCGTTGCAGCCAGCTTGGTGGGGGCTCTGCTGAGCCTTGCCTGTGGGGGCGCCGCGTCGCCGCTGCCGACCTATCCCGCGGCCCAGCAGGAGGCGCAGACCGCTGCGCAGGAGGTGCTCCGCCAGGGTAGTGCGACCTCCCTGGGCGTCGCCCTCGTGACTCCCGACCGGTTGGTCTGGGCTGAGAGCTACGGTTTCGCCGACCTGGAGTCGCGCCAGGCAGCCACTGCCGCGACCATGTTCGGGATCGCCTCCGTCTCGAAGATGTTTGCCCCCGTCCTGGTGATGCAGCTCGTCGAGCAGGGGCGCGTCAAGCTCGATGAGCCGCTGGTGAGCTATGTGCCCAGCTTC
Organism: Holophagaceae bacterium; assembly: GCA_013334395.1. GTDB lineage: Bacteria > Acidobacteriota > Holophagae > Holophagales > Holophagaceae > Geothrix. The sequence continues at coordinate 460 of JAAXXS010000262.1, forward strand.
CGGATGGCCGACCCCCGCTATACGGCCATCACGGTCCGGATGCTGCTCAACCACGCCAGCGGTCTGCCCGGCACGACCTATCGCAACTACCAGCCGACCGGTCCCTACCCCAGCTATGGGGAGGAGCTTCGGGCCACGCTCGCCCAGCAGCGCCTGAAGGCGGACCCCGGCTACATGAGCGTCTACTGCAACGACGGCTTCACCCTGGTGGAGGCCCTGGTGGCGGCGGTGACCGGCAAGAGCTACGCGGAGACCGTGCAGACGGCCATCCTGAATCCCCTGGGCATGCAGCACACGGCCTACACGCTGGCGCCCTTCCCGCAGGGATCCTATGCCAAGGCCTATGGGAACGGCCTTCCCCAGCCGCAGGAGTTCGCAAGCTCCCTGGCGGCTGCAGGGCTCTACTCGACCCCGACCGATCTTGCCACGTTCGCCCGGATCTTCTTGAACGGAGGCACCGTTGGAACCGTGCGCATCCTGGGGTCCTTGTCGGTGGACCAGATGGCCATTGATCAGACGAAGGGCAGGTTTTCCCCTGTGCAGCCGGCCTATCCGTCGTTTGGGCTGGGTTGGGACAGTGTCGCGGAGCCTGGACTGCAGGCAGTCGGAATCCAGGGCTGGGCCAAGAACGGCGGCTCGCTCCACTACGGAGCCCAGCTCCTGGTCGCTCCTGGAGCCGGTCTGGCAGTGGTGGTGATGGGAACCAATGGCGCCGGCTACGACCCGGGAGCCATTGCCCAGCGGGTCCTGCTCCGGGCGCTCATCGAGACCGGGCGGATCGCCCGTTTTCCAGCCCCAGTTCCGCCCGTGGCCGCGCCGGTGGCCACAGCTCCGGAGGGCCTCCTGGCCTCCCTTGTCGGCGAGTTTGCGAACCACGAGAACCTGTATCAACTGCGGGCCGAGCCGGACGGTTCGCTCACGCTGCTGACGTTCAGCTTTGACGCGGGCCACTTCGAGCCCAGCCTGGCGGGATTGCGCTACCGCAGCGATGGCTGGTTCACGGCGGACGCGGCACCGCTGGCTTCCCTGAGGGTGGTGGAGGCGGACGGCCGGCAATACCTCGGGATGCGCGGCGCGGACGGTGCCAAACACTACCTGTTGGGGTTCGTCAAAGCCCAGCGGGTGCTGCCCAAGGCGCCACTCTCCCGGTCTTGGCTCGATCGGCTAGGCCTCACCTGGCTGGTGGTGAATGAAACCCCCAAGTCCCTGATCATTCCGGCGGCAGCGACCCCGTGTTTCAGCCTCAGCACGGTGCCGGAGTTGCCCGGCCTCATTGCCACCCGGCCGGCAGGGGGCCTGCTTTCGCCCAACCTCCTCGACCCATCCGGAAGCGCCAGTCTGGCGCGGATGATGCTCGTCATTCCGGGGAACTATGGCCGGGACCTGAACGACCTGGAGGTGGTTGTCCGGGGTGGCGAGGAGTGGCTGCGCTGGGGCGGCTGGTTGCACCGCCCCCTGGCCAGCGTGCTGATACTGCCGGCGGGCGTGAGCACTCCTGTAATCATCGGGACGGAGGGCCATTCGGAGTGGCGGGCGGTGCGAGCCGGGCCCCTACCCCTGCGGGTCTCCGTGTCTGGAGCCAGCGCCTGGCGGTGCTACGATCAGGGCTTCAACCTGCTGGCCAGCGGAGAGGCCAGCGGGCAGGGAACGCTGCCGGCGGGGACCGGCCACGGCTACCTGCAGCTGTTTGGCACCCCAGGCGCCAGCGTCAGCGTGGCGGTTCCCTGAGGTTGTCCGGTTTCGGGGCGAGATAACTTCAACAGGGGGAAAGGGGTCTTCGATGCACCAGCGTGGCCATGACCTCACCAAGGAGTCCAGAGACCTCCCCAGCCCGGGTCCGGTCGAGCCCCTCTCGCGCCGCGCCCTGCTGCAGGCGGCGGGTCTGGTCGGCCTCGGCCTGCTCGCTCCCGCCCCGCTGATCGGCTGCCGTGGCCCTGGCAAGGGGGCCGATCCGGTTGGCGACCTGCGCAGGCTGCTCCAGACGCGCTGGAACGACCGCTACGCGGGCAGGGCCGGGGGGCTGTCCCTGCAGGTGATGACCCCGTACTGCGACACCTTTGCCAGCACCCTCGAAGGGGTCACGGCCGGGCATCACTTTCGCGGAGCCAGCACCACCAAGACCTTCACCTCGGCGGCCATCATGCTGCTGGACCAGCGCGGCCTGCTGCGGATCGATGATCCCGTGAGCGCGATCATGCCCGGTCGCAGCGACACCTACCTTCCCGACACCTCGGGCTACGCGATTCCCTACAGGAACCAAATTACGATCCGGCACCTCCTCATGCATCGGGCGGGGGTCTTCGACCTCACCAACCAGGTGGTCCCGCTGACCGCCAGCGTGCCCTTCGCCGGGAGGCGCTACCCGGACTGGCTGACCGATGAGGACCCCTTGCATAGCTTCACCAAGGATGAGCTGGCTGGCATCCTGGCCACGCTCCAGCTCGCCAACTTTGCGCCGGGAGCCCGGTACAGCTACTCGGACTCCGGCTTCATGCTGCTGGGCAAGATCGTCGAGCAGGTCTCGGGGCTGCCCCTGCATGTCTTCAAGAC
>JAAXXS010000082.1 GCA_013334395.1 Holophagaceae bacterium
AGCGCAGGGGCCCAGCGGCCAGGCCCCGCCCAAGGCAGGTGGCGCACCCGTGTCCCTCGACCTGGCGGAGACGAAGTCCGCTCCTGATCTGCTGGCCCTCGCCAACCGCACCCTGGACGGTGCGGTCCTGGCCCCCGGAGCCCCTCAGCGCGCTCCGGAAGGGCTCACTGCCCCGGCTCCTGCCGCCGCGCCGCCTCCGTCCCAGCCCGCATCCGCACCGCCCAGCGCCCCGGTCCTCCAGGTGGAGGGCAGCCTCCGCTGGATGCTGAAGTCTGGCGCCCAGGAAGCCCAGCTGCAGCTCCACCCAGACGCGCTCGGCCAGGTCACCATCCACCTCAAGGTGGAGGGCGGCGAGGTCCACGCAAAGGTCTGGGTCTCGGAGGCAGCCTCCGTGCTGGCCGTCAAGGAAGGCCAGCCCCACCTGGAGCAGGCCTTGAAGGAACAGGGCCTCCACCTGGGCAGTTTCGATCTGCAGCAGGGGCACCGTCCCTTCCAGGAGGCACCTTCGGCCCCCATGCTCCGCGAGCGAGGGCTGGCGGAGACCCCGGTGGCCCGGCAAGAAGCACCCGCTCCGCCCCCCATGGCCGTCCTGAACCCGCACCACGTCGAGCTCTACGCCTGATCGGCACGCTTCCTGAAACACCCGTTGCTATGGAGGTCCCCATGGAGACCGGCATGATCACCTCGGCGACGACAGCCAGTTCGTCCGCCACCACCGCATCCGCCAAGAACGCCCTGGACAAGGACAGCTTCCTCAAGCTGCTGGTGGCCCAGCTGAAGAACCAGGACCCGACGTCTGCCAGCAGCCAGGATCCCAACCAGATGGTCCAGCAGATGACCAGCTTCTCCAGCCTCGAGCAGGCGCAGCAGACCAACACGCTGCTCCAGGGCCTGCAGACCCAGAACATGGGGCTGTTCCAGGGGCAGGCTGCCGCGCTGATCGGCAAGACGGTGGAGGTGGATGGCACGGGCTTCAACCTGCAGTCCGGCAAGGCCTCCATGAACATCTACCTCAACTCGCCAGCGAATGTCACGTTCACGGTAAAGGATGCCAGCGGGAGCACCGTGGCGACGATCCCCCGCGGCCAGCTGGCCGCCGGCAAGGCGACGGTCGCCTGGGACGGCAAGGACGTCAACGGCAACCAGCTGGCCGATGGCGCCTACTCGGTGAGCGTCAGCGCCACCGGTACGAACGGCACTGCGGTGCCCTTCCAGACGAGCCTGATCATGAAGGTGGACTCGGTGGCCTTCTCGGGCAACGGCACCATCTCGCTCACTTCCGGCACCAACACCTTCCTCATGTCCAAGGTCCTCGGCATCTCTGCCTGATCCCTTCCGCCTCTCAACCCAGGAGCCCCAATGAGCCTCTACTCCGCCTTCTACTCCGGACTCTCCGGCCTCTCCACCAACTCCAGCGCCCTGAACGTGATCGGCAACAACCTCTCGAACATCAACACCGTGGGGTTCAAGGGCTCGGACATGACCTTCCGCGACATCTTCAGCACCGCAGGGGCCTCGTCCACCCAGGGCAACGGCAACCCCATCCAGTTCGGCCTGGGCGTGCAGATGAACTCCGTGAACCAGAACTTCGCCCAGTCCTCCTTCCAGTCCACGGGCAACGCCCTGGACATGGCCATCCAGGGCAACGGCTTCTTCACCCTGCAGACGGCCAGCGGCAGCCAGGTCTTCAGCCGCGCCGGCAATTTCACCCGCAACAGCGACGGCTACCTCGTGGCCAGTGACGGCGCCAATGTCATGGGCTGGAACCGCACCGGTGCGAACGGCGCCGGCAGTGTCGTCACCACGGGCGCCGCCGTGCCCATCCAGATCTCCGCCGCCACCGCCGGGGCCCAGGCCACCGCCAACGTCGGGTTGAACGTCAACCTGAACGCTTCCGCTGATCTCGGCAGCACCTATTCCTCCCCGGTGCAGGTCTACGACTCCCTGGGCCATGTCCAGAACATGGTGGTCACCTACACGAAGGCGACGGAGGCCCAGTCGCCCAGCACCAGCCTCAGCTTCTCCGGCGTCAATCTCGACCCCACAACCGCCACTGCTGGCACGGCCGGACCCACTCCTGGGTTCGTCTACGACAGCCAGGGCGTCAAGCACACCTTGGCCATCACCTACACAAAAACCGCCAATGCCAACGAGTGGACCTACGACATCACCGATGCCTTCCCGGGTGCCCCGGCTTCCGTGGGCAGCGGAACCATTAACTGGGCCACGGGATCGGCCAGCGTTGTCACGGTAGCCGCGCCACTGACCGTCACCTCCGCCTCCAGTGTTGCCAGCACCATCGCCTTCTCGCCCTCGAACTTCAGCAATAATTCGACGGGCAATACTGCGGGTACCTTGACCGAGGTCGGGGGCAATCCCACCGGCAACCTGACCTGGACCTACAACGTCAGGGATGCGGCGGTGAATCCTGACGGGACGCCAAGGACCGCCGTGCTCCCCGTCGACGGTCTCCTAGGCTTTGATGCCAGCGGCAACCTCGTCCAGATGGGCGTCAAGGGAGCGCCGATCAATAACCCGACGACCAAGAACAACCCCGTCATCACCATCCCCTGGCTCACCGGAACCTCCAACACCATCACCCTGGACATCATGGGCGCCACCGGGACGTCGAACTTCACGGGCCTCAGCTCGGCCAATGCGACGATCAGCAGCACCCAGGACGGCTACCCTGCTGGCACCCTGCAGAGCATGACCGTGGACCAGGACGGCATCATCAGCGGCACCTTCACCAATGGCCAGATCCTCAACCTGGCCCAGCTCTCCCTCTCCTCCTTCACCAACACCAACGGCCTCCAGCAGTCCGGCAACAACCACTGGAGCCAGACGCTGGCCTCGGGCGCCCCGACCATCGGGGTGGCGAACGCGGCCGGCCGCGGGGGCATCCTCGGCTCCAACCTCGAGCTGTCCAACGTCGACGTCGCCAGCGAGTTCACCAAGCTCATCGTCAGCCAGCGTGGCTACCAGGCCAACGCCAAGATCGTCACCACCACCGACGAGCTGCTGCAGGTGACCCTGAACCTCAAGCAGTAGGTCCTTCCGTTCCCAGAGCGCGGCCCCCCGGGGCCGCGCTTTCTGTACCGCGGACCCTCAGGCGGGTAAACTCGTGTCTTTGACCGAGGCCCCATGTCCGGACCCGAGACCCAGCCCCTCGCCCCGCGCCGCCAGACCCGCCGCATCATGGTGGGCCCGGTCCCCGTGGGCGGGGACTCGCCCATCACCGTCCAGAGCATGACCAAGACCGACAGCCGGGATGTGGAGGCCACGGTCAAGCAGATCTACGCCTACGCCAACGCGGGCTGCGAGATTGTGCGGGTGAGCGTCCCCACCACCAAGGCCGGCGAGGTCTTCCACGAGATCTGCGACCGCAGCCCCATCCCCGTGGTGGCCGACATCCACTTCGACTACCGCCTGGCCCTGGTGGCCGCGGACGGCGGCGCCGCCTGCCTGCGCATCAATCCCGGCAACATCGGCGGCCAGGACCGCGTCAAGGCCGTGGTGGACAAGGCCGGCGCCAAGGGCATCCCCATCCGCATCGGCGTCAACGGCGGCAGCCTCGAGAAGGACCTGCTTGAGAAGTTCGGCACCGCCACGCCCGAGGCCATGGTGGAGAGCGCCCTGCGCCACATCGACGTCCTGGAGCGCGAGGGCTTCCGCGACATCAAGATCAGCCTCAAGGCCAGCGACGTGGTGCGCACGGTGCAGGCCTACCGCCTCCTGGCCAGGCAGGTGGACTACCCCTTCCACCTGGGCATCACCGAGGCCGGCACCCCCTTCGGCGGCACCATCCGCTCCAGCGCCGGCATGGGCATCCTGCTGGCCGAGGGCTTGGGCGACACCATCCGCGTCTCCCTCACGGGCGAGGGCGAGGACGAGTGCCGCGTGGGCCATGAGCTGCTGCGCAGCCTGGCCCTGCGCACCGGCGGCTTCCGCATGGTGAGCTGCCCCAGCTGCGGCCGCGTGCAGATCGACCTCAACCGCGTGGCCAACGAGATCGAGGCGGGGCTCAAGCTGATCAACCACGAGAACATCACCTACGCGGTCATGGGCTGCGTGGTGAACGGCCCCGGCGAGGCCCGGGACGCGGACCTCGGCGTGGCCGGCGGCGCCGGCGAGGGGCTCATCTACCGCAAGGGCGAGCTGATCCGCCGGGTGAAGGAGGAGGACCTCGTCCCCGCCTTCCTGGAGGAAGCCCGCAAGGTCAAGGCCGAGGCCGATGCCGCCGCGGGGGCCTAGGGTGCTCCCCTGGCTCCAGGCCCATCCCGCGGGGACCGTGGCCCTGCTGATGGTCCTGGAGGCCTTCCTGCCGGTGCGCTTCCAGCCCACGGCCTGGGTCTGCCGTGGCGCCATCCGGGCCTACCAGGCCGTGCTGTCCGAGCACCTGCCCACCCAGTGCAAGTTCACCCCCACCTGCAGCCACTACGGCCTGGCCTGCATCCAGAAGTTCGGCACCCTGCGGGGCGGCCTCCTCACGACCTGGCGGATCCTGCGCTGTTCCCCCCTCACCCGGGGTGGATTTGACCCCGTGCCCTAGCGCCGTTCATTAGCTAATTTATTGAAAATAAATTAGCTATATAAACACAAAAAGATATTACAGAATTGATGATCCTTTTTATATGATTTATCAACCGGTGGGATCGTCCGCCTTCAGGCTGCGGCCCCCGAAACCAACCCAGGAGACCCCATGACCCTCGATCTCGGCACCAAGGTTGGCGACGTCGTCCTTGCCTGGCCGCAGGCCATGCGCTACCTGGAAGGCCAGGGCGTGGACTACTGCTGCGGCGGCCACCGCACGCTGGCGGAAGCCTGTGCGGCCGCCCAGCGGAACCCGGCCGAGATCCTCGCCGGCCTGGCAGGACTGGAGGCGCCCACACCAGATGCGCCCTCGCCAGAGTCCTGGCTCAGCGCCTCCCTGACGGCCCTGATGGACCACCTTGAGACCAGCCACCACGCCTACCTGCGTGCGGAGCTGCCGCGGCTGGAGGCCCTGCTCCAGAAGGTGCTCCGCGCCCATGGGGAGAACCACCCCGAGCTGAACCAGGTCTCCGCCCGGTTCCAGGAGCTTGCCGCGGACCTGATCCCGCACCTCATGAAGGAAGAGCAGATCCTCTTCCCCTTCATCCGCCAGATGGAGGCCGGTGCGTCCGGCTCCGCCTGTTTCGGCACCGTCCAGAGTCCCATCCGCGTCATGGAGGCGGAGCACGAGGCGGTCGGCGGCATGCTGGCGGACCTCCGCGCCTTCACCCAGGGCTATGCGGTACCCGCCGATGGCTGCGCGAGCTTCCAAGCGCTCTGCGACGGCCTCCGGGCCCTGGAGGCGGACACCCACCTGCACATCTACCTGGAGAACCAGCTGCTCCACCCGCGGGCGGTGGCCCTGGAGGCCGCCAGCCGCCGCTGATTGGCGACCCCGGCCCCGAACTGATAGCTTGGAGGCAGGGGGGGCTGCGTGGCCAACTGGCGGGACACGGGTATCGGTGCGTTCTTGATGGCGGTCTTCGTGCTGGGCATGGTGCCAGTGACGGTGATCAGCGTCCTGCTGGCCGTGCCGTTCCTCGGCCGCCCCCGGGCCTTCTTCGCCATCGCCCCCATGTTCGCGAACTGCGTGGCCTGGTTCTGCGACATCCCCTTCAGCCTCGGGGGCTGGGAGCGGATGCCAGAAGACATCCGGGAGGGCCGCCAGCCCGTGATCTTCATGTCCAACCATGAGAGCCAGCTGGATCCACCGTATCTCGTCGCCGCCCTGCCCCTGCCCGCGGTCTACATCGGCAAGTCGGAGCTGAAGTTCGTGCCCTTCATCGGCTGGGCCGGCTGGGCAGCAGGCGTGATCTTCATCAACCGGGGCGACCGGGAGAAGGCCATCCAGAGCATCAAGGATGCCGCCCGGCAGATCCGCGGCGGCAAGAACGTGGTGATCTTCCCCGAGGGCACCCGCAGCCGCACCGGGGAGCTGCTGCACTTCAAGAAGGGCGGCTTCGCCCTGGCCCTGGATGCTGGCGTGCCCATCGTCCCCATGGCCACCGTGGGCGGCTTCAATGCGCTGCCCTCCGGCGGCCTGCGCATCCGGCCCGGGCGCTTCACCATGCTCGTGGGGGATCCGGTCTACCCCACCGATCACGCCGACCGCGACGCCCTGGCCGCCGAAGTGCGGCTGCGCATCGAAGCCCTCGTGGCCCAGGCCCGCGCTGAGCAGGCTGCGGCAGTCAAATCCTAAAGTCGGCTTGTCTCAGCACGAAGATTCCATGTCGGCGTGTCGGCACGCGGGTTGGAATGAAAAGCCCACCGCCAGAAGTCTGTTTTTCTCGCGTATCGGCGCAGCCGATACCGAGCAGATACCGAGAGCACCAGGAAGCGCATGGCCCTGCAGCCTCAGCGAAAAGCCGGATCCTGCCTGGACACCTTGAGCTTGCCGGCGTGCAGCCGATCGGCCAGTTCCACCATGGTCAAGGCCGCGGCGCGGTCACCGAGCCGGGCCACCATGCGGGCCATGAAGTAGAGGTTCACGGACAGCACCCGCTTCTCGTTGTGCTTCTTGGTGGCCAGGTCCGTGGCGGCGAGCTGCTGCCGGAAGGCTTCGAACCCGGCGCGCGCACCCACCCCGTCGCCAGCCACCGCCTGCTTCACCCCGGCCAGCAGCACCGTGTTCGAGTGGCTCGGCGGCCAGGCGCCTTCGAGTTCCTTGAGGTAGCCCTCGGCGGCCGCCCGGTCCTGGCGGTCCCAGGCGGTGTAGGCCAGCAGACTCCGCAGCACGTTCGAGCTGGGCACTTCCCGCAGCCCGGCCTTCAGGCGCGCCTCAGCCTCGGTGCTGCGCCCCATCCAGAGCAGGGCATCCGCCGCGGTGACGTAGGCGAACTCCACCGTGGGGCGCAGCGCCAGGGCGCGATCCGCGTGATGGAGCGCCTCCGGCAGGTTGCCTTCGTTCTGGAGCAGCACCCCCAGCCGGTGGTGGGCCTGCCAGCCCTCCGGGAACAGGCCGAGCGACTTCTCGAAATACCGGTGGGCCGCCTGGTGGTTGTCCTCGCCCTCCAGGCCCGCGAAGACATCGGCCAGCACGTCGTAGGCCTTGTGATCCGCAGGGTCCAGTCGAACGGCCTGCAGGGCCATCTGGCTGGCGCCTTCCAGGTCGCCCAGCCGGAGCTGAATGGAGGCCAGCGCCCGGTAGGCCTGGGAGGCGCTGGGATCCAGGTGTTTGGCTTTCTCAGCGGCGGCCTTCCCCTTGCGGAGCAGGGCCTGGCCTTCGTCGTAGCGGCCCTGGCTGAGCGCAGTGATGGCGCCGAGCTCCGCCAGGGTCCAGGCGTATTCCGCATGGGCCGGCGCATAGTCCGGCTCCAGCTCGATGGCCGTGGCCAGGAGGGAGTTGGCCAGCCGCACCGAGTCCTGGTTGCCTTCCGTGAAGACCTGCAGGGCCTTGGTGTAGAGCTCCCGCGTCCGCGGCAGCCGCGCCTGGGAGCGCAGGGCCCCGGGATCGCTGCCGAGCCCCATCTCCAGGGGCAGCCGCTGCTGCAGCTCGTCCTCGAGCTTCAACAGCTCCGTCACGGGACGGTCGAGCTGGAACTGGTGCAGGGTGGAACCCCGGAGCGCATCCACAACCCGGACGCCCAGGCGCAGCTGGCCCGCCACCACCTGGTAGCTGCCCAGCACCAGCAGCTCAGCCTTCAGCTGGCGGCCCAGCTCGCCCACCGCCCGGGGCGCCTGGCCCGGCGTGTCGCCCAGCTGGTGCATGGCCTCCACCACCCGCAGGCGGTCCACCACCGCCAGCCCTTCCCGGCGCACCAGACCGAAGGCCATGGCGTCGGCAAAGCTGTTGCTGAGCCAGGCGTGCTCCGGGTCCGGCCGCAGCTGCTCCAGGGGCAGGATGGCCACCACCCGGCGGCCCCGGGTGAAGTCTTCCCGCGAGGCCCGGCGCGCCTCGCCCAGGCCCGTGGCCTCCGCCCGGCGCCACAGCCAGAACCCCAGGCCAGCCGCCACCACCACCACGCCGCCGACGGAGGCCAGGAGCAGGCGCCGACGCCCGCTGCGCACAGGGCTCGCCGGTCTCGCGAGGTGGGGCACGGTCGCCGTGGGCACGTTCTCGGCCAGACCCATCGCGAGGGCCTGCAGGTTCGGGAACCGGTCCCGGGGGACCTTGGCCAGGAGGCGGTGGATGGCGTCCTGGAGCGGGCGGGGCAGGTCGGGCCGGGCCTCAGAGAGGGGCCGCGGCTCGTCCCGGGTCACGGCATAGAGCGTGTCCACGAGGCTGCCGCGCAGGAACGGATGCACCCCGGTGGCCAGCTCGTAGAGCACCACACCCAGGCTGAACTGATCGGACTGCCCCGTGAGCGCCTGGCCATTGGCCTGCTCGGGGCTCATGTAGGCGGGCGTGCCTTGGCTGTAGCCCGGCGCCGTGCGCTCCACCAGAGTCAGGTGATGAGAGACCTGGCCCGGGAGCGGCTCATCGGCGCCCCGGCGCGCGATGCCGAAGTCCAGGATCTTGAGCTGGCCATCTTCGGTCAGCAGCAGGTTCTCGGGCTTGATGTCGCGGTGGACGATGCCCTTCTGGTGCGCGTGGGAAAGGGCTGCGGCCGCCTGTCGGGCCAGGTTCTGCAGGCCCTCCCCATCCATGGGCCGGCCCACCAGGGCCCGCAGGGTCTGCCCCTCCACCAGCTCCATGGCGATGTAGGGCGTGCCCTCCACCTCGCCCGCGTCGTAGATGTGGGCGATGTTCGGGTGGTTCAGCTGGCAGGCCAGCTTGGCCTCGCCGATGAGCGCCTGGCGGCGCTGGTCGTCGGCGTTCTTCAGCAGCTTGAGCGCCACCTCGCGCTCCAGCCGCAGGTCCAGGGCCCGCCAGACCTCGCCCATGGCCCCCTCGCCCAGGCGGGAGAGCAGTCGGTAGGAACCGAAGTGCGTGGCGTCAGAAGGCAAGCAGGTCCTTTGTGGGGAATCCGGCAAGTATACCTATCGCCGGGTTCATTGCTTCACACGCAAGCGGCAAATCCGGCGGCAGGCTTGACCTGGTTCACGAAATATCGAGAATCAGGCCGGAGGCCTTCATGCCCGCACAGGATCTCGAAGCCGCGCTGACGGGAGCCCGCCTGGTGGAAGAAGCCGGCTCGCTCCTCACCCTCGGCGAAGAGCCCGGCCGCATGGTGGCCCATGCCTTCGAGCGGCTCAGCCAGCTGGTGCCCTACGACCTGGCCACGGTGCTGCTGCGCGAGGGCGACGGCCTGCGGGTGGCCTACGCCCTGGGCCCTCTGGCCACGCCCCAGCTGGCAGAGACCCTCATCCCGGTGCGGGGCAACCTGCGCCTCAGCCACGCCCTGAAGGCCGGCTCGCAGCCCGCGACCTTCGAGGAGGACGACCCGGGCGAGGACACCTTCCAGGGCCTCCTGGAGATGCCCCACGGCCATAGCTGCCTGGTGGCGCCCCTCCGCAGCCAGGGTGAGACCTTTGGCCTCATGACCCTGGATGCCATGGTCTGCCGCCAGTACCCCGCCAGTGTGCTGCACCATGTGGGCGTCTTCGCCTCGCTGCTGGCCCTGGGCCTCAAGCAGGCCGAGCACCTGGGCCGCCTGGCAGAACGGGAGCGCAGCCTGGCGGAGGAGGTCAGCTACTTCCGCGAGGCGCAGCGCCAGGGCGTCCTGCAGGAGCCGCTCCAGGCCGAGAGCCACGCCATGCGGGCCATCCTCGAACAGGTGGGCCAGGTGGCCGCCACCGCCGCCACGGTGCTGATCACCGGCGAGACCGGCACGGGCAAGGAGAAGGTGGCCCAGACCCTGCACCACCTCTCACCCCGCCGGGAGAAGCCGTTCATCAAGGTGAACTGCAGCGCCCTGCCCGCGACCCTCATCGAGTCCGAGCTGTTCGGCCACGTGAAGGGCGCCTTCAGCGGCGCGGCCTCGGCCCGCAAGGGGCGCTTCGAGCTGGCGGACGGCGGCACCCTGTTCCTCGACGAGATCGGGGACCTGCCCCTGGACCTGCAGCCCAAGCTGCTGCGCGCCATCCAGGAGAAGGAGATCGACCCCCTCGGCAGCGAGAAGTCCCGCCGGGTCGACGTGCGCCTCGTGGCCGCCACCCACACGGACCTGCGCCGGGCCGTGGCCGAGGGCCGCTTCCGCGAGGACCTCTTCTACCGCCTGAGCGTCTTCCCCATCCACCTGCCGCCGCTGCGCGAGCGCCCCGAGGACATCGCGGCGCTGGCCGAGGGCTTCCTGCTCCGCTTCGCCCGCGAGAACCGGCGGCCGCCCATCGCCCTGCCCCCCGGCCTGCGGGAGCAGCTGGAGGGCTATGCCTGGCCCGGCAACGTCCGCGAGCTGCACAACGTCCTGGAGCGGGCCGCGATCCTCTCCGCGGGCCGCGAGCTGCGGCTGCCCGCCGGCGCCCTCCCCCGCCGGACCGAGCGCAGCGGCCGGATCCTGGCCTGGGAGGCCCAGGAGCGCGACTACCTGGAGCGGCTGCTCCGGCACACCCGCGGCAAGATCTCCGGCGCCGACGGGGCCGCGGCGCTGGCGGAGCTGCCCGCGTCCACCCTGCTCTCCCGGCTGGAGAAGCTGGGCCTGCGGCCCCGGGACTTCAAGGGTGTGTGATAGGTTAGTGCCCCCCGGGAGAACCCGATGAACGAGCCCACCGGCCCCCAAGACGTCCTGCCAGCGGCCCTCGGGTGGAGCGAGCCGCCGCCCCTGGCCCTGCCGGTCGCGCCCCGGCCGGTGCCCTTCGAGGACCGGGAGACCTTCCCGGGCTTCTGGTCCCGGGTGGGCGGCATGTTCCGGCTGGTCTTCCGGGATCCCATGGAGCTCTTCGAGCGGGTGCCCCTCACGGAGGGCCTGGGTGCGCCCTGGCGGTTCCTGCTGCTGTTTTCGGTGCCCAGCTTCCTCCTCATGGGCCTGGTGTTCTTCGGGGCAGGCATGGGGCTCCTCAGTGCCGCCCTGGAAGAATCAGGGCGGACGGAAAGCCGGGTGCTGGCCACGGCCATGCCGCTCCTCTTCGGCGCCATCCTGCTGCTGATGCCCCTCTTCAGCTTCCTGGGCATGGTGGTGGGCGGAGCCCTGAACCACTTCTTCCTCTGGCTGTGGGGCGGGCTGCGGCCGGGCGTCTCCACCACCCAGAGCATCCGCGCCTACGGCTACGCCTCGGCCTTCATCCAGCTCGGCGGCTTCATCCCCATCCTCGGGCTCTTCGTCCAGCTCGCGGGCATGGTGGTCATCGGCCTGGGCCTGGCCCGCATGCACCGGACCGCCACCTGGCGGGGCGTGTGCGCGGCCCTGACGCCGCTCTTCCTGCTCCTGGTCGCCGGCTTCCTGCTGCTGCTGGGGATCGTGGCCCTCGTCCTGCTTAAGCGCTAGTCCCCAACCAGAGCAGGACCTCTTCGCGGACTGCGC
>JAAXXS010000083.1 GCA_013334395.1 Holophagaceae bacterium
GGCTGGGACGCAGGCGGCCCGTGGCGGCGAAGTAGAGCAGCAGCGCCGCGACCCCCGCAGTCACGCGGATGAGGTTCGCGGAGACGGGCGGAAACCCCCCCGCCAGGCCGAACTTGCTGCAGACCAGACCGAGGGACTGGCCCAGGGCGCCGCCCACGCCCAGCAGGATGCCCCGGGCCAGGTGGGGATGCGCCTCGCGGTCGCCGTCGCCCCAGACCACCCAGGCGATGCCGCCCAGGGTGACCACCATGGCCGCCAGCTTCAGCAGGCTCAGGCTCTGCCCCAGGAACAGCCAGGCCAGCAGGGCGCTGAAGATCGGCGATAGGGTCATCAGCAGCATGGCCAGGCGCGCGCCGATGAGCACGAAGGCCTCGAAGAGCACGGCGTCGCCGAGGGCGAAGCCGATGAGGCCCGACACGCCGAGCCAGCCCAGGCGGGCGCTCCCCGTCTGCATCGGAAAGAGGCTGCCGTAGAGGGCCAGGTGCACCAGGACCAGCACCGCCCAGGCCATGAGCAGGCGCCCGATGTTCACGGCGGCCGAGCCCACCCGCCGCCCGGCCACGGTGAAGCAGACCGAGTTCAGGGACCAGCACAGCGCGGTCAGGAGGGCGGCGCCCTCGCCGAGGTAGGTCATACGAACATCCCGAGGATGCCGTTGCTGAGCAGCATGCCGCGAGGGCTGAGGTGGACCTGGTCCCCCTCCCACACCGTTAGTCCCTCGGTGGCCAGAGCCCGGAGGCGGCTCTCCCAGGCCTCCGCCAGGGGCCGCAGGTTCAGGACTTCGGCCTGGGTGCGCAGGGCCGCCCAGTCCACCCCGCGGTGGAGGCGCAGGCCCAGCAGGGGGATCTCTGCCAGGGCCTCGGCGGCGTCCAGCTCCTGCAGGTCCAGCTCGCCGCGCCCCTCGGCCCAGGCCGGGATGACGCTGGTCTCGGTCCAGCGGCAGGCGCCCAGCTGCGAGGCGGCGCTGGGGCCGAGGCCCAGATACGGGCGGCGCTCCCAGTAGCGGGTGTTGTGGACGGACGCACCGCCGGGGCGGGCGTAGTTGCTGATCTCGTAGGGGGCGAGGCCCAGGCGCGGCAGCTCTACCTGGAGGGCCTCGAAGACATCCGCCACCTCATCCTCGGAGGGCAGGGCGAGGCGGCCCGCGTCAATCTCGGCCCGCAGGGGACATGCCTTGTCCAGGTCCAGCAGATAGACGCTGAGGTGGTCGATGCCGGTGTCGGCGAGGGTCCGGGCGTCGGCCAGCACCCTGGACAGCGTCTGCCCGGGGATGCCCACCATGAGGTCGGCGCTGCGGCGGCGGAACCCGGCCTGCTCGGCGAGACGCAGGGACTCGAGGGCCTGGGCCGCCCCGTGGATGCGCCCCAGCCGGGCCAGAAGGCCATCATCCAGGGCCTGCACGCCGAGGCTGATGCGGTCCCAGCCCAGGTGGCGGGCCCGCTGCAGCCAGGCCAGGTCCACAGTGCCAGGGTTGGCCTCCAGGGTGGCCTCCACCAGCGGGGTCAGGTCGAAGGCCCGGCGCGCGGCCCGGGTCAGGCCTTCGAGCTCCGTGGCGCTCAGCAGGGAAGGGGTGCCGCCGCCCAGGTACAGCGTGTCCACGGCGGGCCGGGCCAGGGCCTCGCCCCAGGCGTCGACTTCGGCGGTGAGCCGGGTCGTGGTCGCGGGCTGCAGGCTGCGGTCCCGGGTGGTGGCGAAGGAACAGTAGGTGCAGCGGTCCACACAGAAAGGCACGTGGAGGTAGAGCCCCAGGGACCCGGCCTGGGCAGCCTGACGCAGCGCAGGCAGCCGGCGCAGCAGCTCAGGGTTCAACCATCACCTGTTTCAGGTCCGCGCGCAGGGACCGGACCTCGGCCGGGAAGCGCCAGGGGGGCTGGCTGAGTGTGGTGGCCGCTTCGAGGGCGCGGTAGTGTCCCTGCAGCAGCGCCCGCTGGGTGGGGCCCGGGGCCCGGCCGATGCCCAGGTGCAGCTCGAGCAGCTCCAGGTTCCGCTGGAGGCGCACGGCCTGGGGCTGGTACAGGAACACCGTGAGCAGGAGGTGGCCGAAGGCGAGTCCGAGCAGCAGAGAGCCGCCGAGGACGGGCAGCCGCAGGCTGGTCGGCAGACCCAGGGCGAACCACCAGCCCAGCAGCCCCAGGAGGGCCAGGGCCAGTGCGGGCACCAGGGGCATGACCCAGAGGCCGTGGCCCCAGAGGGAGTCCTGGAGGAGGGAGTTCGCCACGGCCTCGAGGGTGCGCTGGTCCTTCCCGGCGCGGGCCCGGGCGAGGTGCTGGTCCAGGGAGGTCCAGGCCTGCTGCTGGGTCGAGTTGAGTTGCTCCCGGGGGGGGGCCTCCAGGCCGGAGGCTTCCTGGCGGGGCAGCGGCGGGGCGGGGCGGCCCAGCTCAACGGCGGGCGGTGGGGGCGGTTCCAGGAGCTCTGCACCCGGCGGGGGCGGCGTGCTGGTGATGTGGGTCTGGCCTGCGGCGTCCCGCCAGGTGTAGGTGCGGGCTGGCGGTGGTCCCAGGAGGGCCACCACCAGGAGGCCTGCGGCGGCGTTCACCGGCCGACCTCAGAAGTGGGCATCGAGGGCCTCGCACCAGAAGTGGTAGATCATCTGGTGCACTTCCTGGATGCGGGCAGTGACCTTGGAAGGCACCACCAGGGCGTCATCCATGAGCCCGGCGAGCTGGCCGCCGTCCCGGCCCAGCAGGCCGAGGGTGCGCACACCCAGCGTCTTGGCCGAGGCCACGGCCCGGATCACGTTGGCGCTGTTGCCGCTGGTGCTGATGCCGATGAGCAGGTCGCCGGGCCGGCCCAGGGCTTCGAGCTGCCGGGAGAACACCTGGTCGAAGCCGTAGTCGTTGCCAATGGCCGTCAGGGCCGAGGTGTCCGTGGTGAGGGCGATGCCCGCGAGGGCCCGGCGCTCCTTGACGTAGCGCCCGCTGAGCTCGGCGGCCAGGTGCTGGGCATCGGCGGCGCTGCCCCCGTTGCCGCAGACGAAGATCCGGCCGCCCCGGCGGAGCCGCTCGGCCATGTCATCGGCCTGAACCAGGAGGTGGTCCATCTCCCGCTCGAAGAAGGTCTGCTTGAGCTGGACGGACGCCTGGACCTGCAGGAGGAGGGTCTGTTTCATGGCCTGGATTGTGACAGGAATTCCACCCCGGGTTCCGGCCAGGACTGCCAGACTGCGGGGAGTTCCCGCCCTGTTAAAGGTGTTCTTCCCATGGATTGGTTTGCCGCACCCCATGCCCTGCTGTCCCATCTTCCCGTGGCGACGGGGCTGCTGCTGCCCTGGGCCCTCCTGGCGGCCCAGCGTCCGGGCCGCGGCATCCGCGCCTGGTGGACGGTCAGCCGCTACCTGGGCTGGCTTGGCCTCGGCGGTCTGCTGCTCTCCCTGCTGAGCGGGTTCTTCTCCCTGCCGGGTCTCGGGCTCGTGCCCGCGCAACGGGTCTCCCTCCGGTTATTGGGGGGGGCGGGTCCCGAGAGCCTGCTGCTCCGCCATGTGCTGCTGGGAAGCTGCTCCCTGCTGCTGGGCGGGGCGGCCCTCTGGGCCATGAACCGACCCCGCAAGGAACACCAGAGCCTGGGCCTGCTCGCCCTGGTCCTGGGCCTGCTCTGGTCGGTCCTCCTGGTGCTGACCGGCGACAGGGGCCACGGTCTGGCCCACCTCCAGAAACGGACCGCTGCCCCTCCGGTCCCAGCCGCTGTTCCGGTGCCGACCGCCCCGACGGTGCGGGTGCCCACGACCGCCCGGGACCCCGAGGCCCAGGCGCCCCTGCGGGCCCTGGATTATGCCGCCCTGCAACCGGTCCACCCGGACCCCGTGAAGTCCCTGGCCCACGGCGGGCGCTGGATCCGCGCTTGGGTGAGCCCCGAGGCCGCCGCAGCCTACCGGGCCGGCGGCACGCTGCCCTTGGGGACGCTGGTGGTGCTCAGCTCCCAGGAGGATCGCTGGGGCCGGCCGGGTCCCGAGGTGGGTCCTCTCTACGCCCTGGAAATCCAGGCCGCCGGGCCCTCGCTGACCTTCTACTGGCCTCGAGTTCCCGCCGAGCGTCGCCGCGAGGTTGCGGGCGCGGACCGGGCCTACTGGCGCGGCGGCGATACGCAGCTCGAAGCCTGCCGCACCTGCCACGCGGCCGGCCCAGCCGATCCCGCCAAGCGCAGCCGCTGGCGCCCCGCCCGGCGCAACGACTAGGAAGACTGGCCGCACACCTTGCGGGTGCTTTTCTTTGTGCCCTTTGTGTTCTTTGTGGTTAAAGCCCTGTCCTTTCCCGCAGAAGCAGCCGAATGCTTAAGTAAGCTGCTGCCTGATGGCACCTCGATTTTGGGGACGCAAGTCTCTGGGGAAAGCAAAAAGATTGGTTAACCACAAAGAACACAAAGGGCAAAAGAAGAAATAGATTTGGGGTATTTTTTCGTGGTTGAGGCTCTTTCCTGCTGCTAGTCCAGCGTGAACTCGCCGGTGTCGATGACGGTGATCTCGTTGGGCAGGAAGCGGACGTTGTAGCCCTTCTCCTTCAGCAGGTGGTAGGCCAGCTCGGCGCGGGTGCCCGTGGAGCAGTGGCAGACGACCGGCTTATCCTTCGGGAGCTCGGCGAGGCGTCCGACGAGCTGGGGCTCAGGGATCACCAGGGCGCCCTTGAGGGTGCCGTTCTTGGTCTCATCGAGGTTGCGCACATCCAGGATTACGACGCCGCGTGCTGCGGGAGCGGTCTCGGCGAGCTTGGTGAACTCGGCGGCAGAGATGGAGCCCGGGCGGGGCTTCGGCACGAAGGTGGCCTGGGTGGCCAGGGCGCCGGTCTCCACGGGGAGGGCCGCGGCCTGCCAGGCCTTGAAGCCCCCGGTCAGCACGTTCACGCCGACATAGCCCGCCTTCACCAGCTCCGCGGCCACCGCCTTGGCAGTCGCGCCACCGGTCTCATCCACCACAACCACGGGGGGCTTCAGCTTGGCCGAAGGGAAGGCCTTCAGCAGCTCGGCCACCTTCGCCGGATCGACGGTGACGGCGCCCTTCATGAAGCCCTTCGTGGCCTCGGCGGCGGGGCGGGCATCCAGGATCACCAGCGGCGTCTGGGTGTCCTGGAAAGCGGCCTTCAGGGAGGCGGGGCTCAGCACCCCGGCGGCCTTCTTGCTCCAGGCGGGCATGCCATCGATGAACACCTTGACGTTGGTGTAGCCGAGCTTCCGGGCCTTGGCCAGGGAGCCGGGGCTCATGTTGCAGGTCTTCCCGCTGCAGTAGAAGATCACCAGCGCGGCCTTGTCCGCGGGCAGCTTGGCGATGTTCTTGTCAAAGGCGGGGAAGGGCAGGTTCACGGCGGTGGGGATGGCGCCTTCCATGAAGCGCGGGGCCGGACGGGAATCAAACAGGAAGTAATTCCCCTTCTCGGGACCCATGGCCACCAGCTTCTGGATCTCCTCGAGGGAGCTGGTCTCATGGGCGGCGAGCTTCACGGGGGGCTTCACGGCCACCAGGGTGGCGGTCTTCACGCCATCCTTCTCGGTGTATTCGATACGGACCTCATGGCCCTTGGCGATGCCCTTGAGGGCGGCCTCGGTGCTGGCAGCGGGCTCTGGCGTGATGACCTTCACCGTGGCCTTGTCGTAGCGCAGGACTTCCGTGCGCTCGTCAATCCGGAGCTGCAGGGAGTTGCTGAGCGAGATCAGGCTGTCGAAGTTGCCCCGCAGCTGGTTGGCGTCCGTGGTGTGGCAGGTGGTGCAGATCTTTGCGGCCGGGGGCTTGGCGGGCGCGTCGGCAGCGGCAAGGGCGGAGCCGGCGGCGGCCAGGATCAGGGCAGTCAGGTTCAGAAGCTTCATGGGTCCTCCAAGGGGAACATTCCGCTAGGAGTGTATGGTTGATTACCTATAAGTCGAGAAAGATTGTGATGCAGGTCTACGGCCACCCAGGTGGAAGGTTTTCCCGGAATCGAGGTTCCTCATTTCGGAAGCTGATCGGCCTCTGAAGATCCGGCTCACTCGGCCTGGGCGAAGACTTCCCTGGGCTTCCCGGCGCCCCGGTCGGGTCCGATGATGCCCTCCTCTCCAGGTATCGCACCCTCCCCCGGAGGGTGCTCCCGCGCGCTGCGCTTGCGGACCTGGAGCCTCCCATCCGACGTATGGAGGCTCACTCGGCCTGGGCGAAGACTTCCCTGGGCTTCCCGGCGCCCCGGTCGGGTCCGATGATGCCCTCCTCCTCCATCCGATCAATGATGCGGGCGGCGCGGCCGTAGCCCAGGTTCAGCTTGCGCTGGAGGAGGCTGGTGCTGGCCTTGCGCTCGCGCTTCACCACGGTCACCGCGCGCTGGTAGATGTCGTCGCTGCCCATGTCTGCGTCGTCGAAGAGGGCGGTCTCCTCCTCGGTCTCCATGGCGCTGATGAGGGCCTGGTTGTAGTCGGGCCGGCCGCGCTCGCGCAGCCAGGTGACGAGGCGCAGGGTCTCCACCTCGCTGAGGAAGGGCGCGTGGATGCGGTGGGGGTGGCTGGCCCCGTTGGGCAGGAACAGCGCGTCGCCGGCGCCCAGCAGCTGCTCGCCGCCGCTGCAGTCCAGGATGGTGCGGCTGTCGATCTTGGTGCGTACCCGGTAGCTGAGGCGGCTCGGCAGGTTCGCCTTGATGACGCCCGTCACCACGTCCACGCTGGGGCGCTGGGTGGCCAGGATCAGGTGGATGCCCACGGCGCGGGCCTTCTGGGCGATGCGCGCGATGCTGTCCTCCACCTCGCTGCGGGCCACCATCATGAGGTCGGCCAGCTCGTCGATGACCACCAGCACGTGGGGTAGGGGCTCCAGCAGGGCGGGACGGTCGGGCCAGCGCGGGTTGGGGGTGCGGTCCGTCAGGTCCATGGAGCCGCCGGCATCCAGGATCTTGGCGTTGAAGCCCTTCAGGTCGCGCACGCTGAGCAGGGCCAGGCGGCGGTAGCGGTCCTCCATCTGGGCCACCACCCACTTGAGGACGCGGCCCGCCTCCTTCATGTCGGTCACCACCGGCGCCCACAGGTGCGGGATGTCCTCGTAGACGCCCAGCTCCACCATCTTGGGGTCCACGAGGATGAGCTTCACCTCGTTGGGCATGGCGCGCACCAGGCAGGAGCAGATCATGGCGTTCACGCCCACGCTCTTGCCACTGCCGGTGCTGCCGCCGATGAGCAGGTGCGGCATCTTGTTGAGGTCCGCCACCACGGGCCGCCCCGCGATGTCCTTGCCCAGGGCGAGGTGCAGCAGGCCCCCGGCTTCGCGGAAGGCGGGGCTGTCGATGATCTCGCGGAAGGTGATGATCTCCCGCTTGGGGTTGGGCACCTCGATGCCCACCAGGTTCTTGCCCGGGATGCGGTCCATGCGCACCGCCTCGGCCTGCAGGGCCAGGGCCAGATCCTCCTCCATGCCGAGGATGCGCGAGAGGGGAATGCCCGGGTCCGGCTGGAACTCGAACACCGTGACCACGGGGCCGGGCTGCATGCCCGTGACGATGCCCTTGATCTTGAATTCCGACAGCTTCTGTCCAATCCGCTCCTTGATGAGCTCGAGCTGGGCCAGATCCACCTTGGCGTGCTCGCCGGGCGGGTCGAAGAGCCGGCGCGGCGGCAGCGTCTCCCGATCTGCGAGGGAGGGGCGTGGCGGCTCGGGCGGCAGCGGGGGCAGGGGCTTGATCGGGGTGGGCTCGGTGAGCGGCAGGGGCGACTGGATGCTCTCCCGGCCGAAGCGGTCCGTGGCGATCTGGGCGCGGACCAGGGGTGGCTTGGGGGTGGGCGGCGGCGGGGCGTTGGCGAGCACCTTCGTGCGGAAGGGAGCGGTGGGTTCCGTGCCCCTGAATACCGGTCCGGTGGCGGGCAGCGGCTGGGCCTCGATCACCGCCGAGGCGGCGTCCAGGTTCAGGGAGTGGATGGGCGGCAGCAGCTCCTCGGCCCGCAGGGGCGGCTGGTTGCGCTTCGCCTCGGCGGTCTCCATCTCGGCCTTGAGGAGGGCCTC
This sequence comes from Holophagaceae bacterium, assembly GCA_013334395.1. Classification (GTDB taxonomy): domain Bacteria; phylum Acidobacteriota; class Holophagae; order Holophagales; family Holophagaceae; genus Geothrix. The sequence goes on from JAAXXS010000083.1 coordinate 7,937, forward strand.
CCGCTGGGCCTCCATGGCCTGCTGGCGCAGCTCCAGGGCTTGAAGCGCTGCGGCGTCGCCAGCGTCGATCTCGGGCTGGTCAGCGTTCCGGCCCCGCAGGAAGGGACGCTTCACCATGCCTAGGAAATGCTGAAGCCCGCGGCTGGGCATGGGCTTCACCCAGGGCCAGGCTTTCTCGCCGAGCCACCGGGTCAGCAGGCAGCCCAGGGCGCGGGTGAGGGCGGGGGCCAGCACCAGGGCGCAGAGCACCACCAGGGTGAAGAGGAGGAGCGGCAGGCCGACGGGACCCAGGAAGCGGCGCTGCACCGGCCAGAGGACGCTGCCCAGCCAGCCGCCCCAGCGCAGCGACAGGGTGCCGGCCTCGGGCAGGCCCGTCCAGAGCCGGGGTCCGAAGGCGCCGAGGGCTGTCCAGCAGGAAAGGCCCAGCCCCAGCCAGGCCAGGCGCTCGGTCCAGCGGCGCTTGGCGGTGCTGGGCCAGGCTTCCCACAGCAGGTAGGGGGGCACCAGCCAGCCGCCGATGCCCAGGAGCGTCTGCAGCAGACCCGCCAGGTTCGCGCCGACGGTGCCACAGAGGTTCTGCACCGGCGCCACGGCGGAGCCCTGCGTGAAGAGATGGGGATCCAGGGGATGGAAGCTGCCCAGGGAGAGCAGCAGCACCAGGGCGATGACACCCAGCCCTGCTCTCAGTATCCAGCGGCCGACTCCCTTCAACGCGCCTCCCCGGTGGTCTGGAACCAGTGTAGCCCAGCGGCGCGGCTTCAGCGGCCCTGGGCGCCGGTGGCGCGCAGCAGCGCGAGCCGCTGGCGGGGGTCCCAGTCCGGCTTGCCCAGGTCATGGAGCAGCGCGCCGACGGGGACGAAGCTCCAGCCCTCCTGCCGGGCCCGGTCCATGAAGGCCCCGAGGCCCTCGGTGGGGCGGTCGCTGCTGCGACGGGCCGAGCCGAGGTGCATGAGCACGATGATGCCGTCGCCGTCGCGATTCAGCCGCTGCTGCAGCCGCTTCACGATGGCCTCGCCGGTGCGGTAGAGGCTGCGCTCGTTGGGCGTGGCCCAGTCCAGGGTGTCGGCGCCCTCGCTCCAGCCCACGTGGCGGTAGCCCAGCTCCTCGGCCCAGCGGCGGATCTCGGCCGTGTGCTCGCCATAGGGCGCGCGCCAGAGCGGGTCCATGGGCCTCCCGGCGATGCGGAGCAGGGCGGCGTCGGCTTCCAGCAGCTCCCGCTGCACCCGCTCGCGGGTCCACTTCGGGTCGCGCTTCATGCCCGGCGCGAAGTGGGGGTGGTTCATGGTGTGGTTGCCGAGCTCGTGGCCCTCGGCCGCCATGCGCTTCACCAGGGCGGGGAAGCGCTGGATGAAGGCGCCCGTGAGGAAGAGGGTGGTGCGCAGCCCCCGGGCCTTCAGCAGGTCCAGCACCTCGACGGCCACCTCGGCGCTGGAGCCGCCGTCGAAGCTGAGCACCAGGCGCTTGCGGCCGCCGGGTCCGCGGGTGAGGTTCAGCGCCTCGCCCATGCCCGGCCAGGCGACGGCTGGGGTCATGGGGCCTGGCGGGAAGACCGGCTGCGGTGGCCGGGTCGGCGCGGTCTCCAGCAGGACGGGGGTGGGGGTGCTCGCGTGGCTCGAGAGGGCAGAGGCCTCCGACGGCCCAGGCAGGGCGAGGGGCCTCCGGTTGGGCAGAGGCAGAACAGGGATGCTGCGCAGGGATGCCTCGGCCCGGGCCCGGGCGGGGGGCAGCTCCGGGGCGGGGCGGGCGGCGGGGCCCTCGGTGGTGCTGGGCAGGGTGAAGGGCTTGCGTCCCGGCAAGGGCGCCATGGGGGTGCTGGGGAGCCAGGTCTCGGCCCGGGCCCGGGCGGGCGGCCGCTCCGGGGCGGGCTGGGCGGCGGGGCCTTCGGTGGTGCTGGGCAGGGTGAAGGGGCTGCGTCCCGGGAGGGGCGCCACGGGGGTGCTGGGGAGCCAGGTCTCAGCCCGGGCCCGGGCGGGAGGAGGCTCCGGGGTGGGCCGGGCCGCGGGACCCTCGGTGGTGCTGGGCAGGGTGAAGGGCTTGCGTCCCGGCAGGGGCTCCAGCGTCGAGCTCTGGTGCCAGGTCTCGGCGCGGGCCCGGGCGGGAGGCAACTCGGGCAGGGGCTTCGGGGGAGGGCCCTCATTGGTGCTGGGCAGGGCCGAGCGCTTCGGTCCGGTGAGCGGGGTGACGGGCGTCGTCTGGAAGTGCGTCTCGACGCGGGCCTGGGCCGGGGGCAGCGCGGGAGCGGGCGGGCTCGGCGGCCCCTCGGTGGTGCTGGGCAGGGCGAAGGGCCTGCGGCCCGCGAGGGGGGCCACCGGGGCGCTCGGAGCGTGGGTCTCGGTCCGGGCTGTGGGGGCTGGCGGCAGCGGCGCGGACTGGGGGACACGGGCCACCGGAGCGGGCGGTGGCTCGGCCCGGAAGGGCGCGCCAGCCTGAGCCTGCTTCGGCCGTGCAGCCGACTCCGGGTCGGAGAACTCGAAGCGGGCGAGCACCCGGCCGTCCTCGGTGCGCAGCACGGCGGTCTCCCCGGCGGGGGGGCGGAAGAACTCCCAGCGCATGGGGCCGGGCTCCGCATAGCGGCGCTCCCGGATGGACTTCCCTTCCAGGACCAGGTCCGTGGCCTCCCCGACCTCGCCCTCGATCACGGCCAGGGGGCCGATGGGATGCCAGGTCCAGGCCATGGTCACGGGAAACGCGGGCGCCGAGGCCGGTGGGGACGGCGGCGGCTCCTTGCGCCCGCAGGCCGTCAGCACCAGCAGCAGGGCCAGGGCGTGGCGGAGCCTCAACGACCCTCTCCGGCGCGGCACAGGGCCCAGTAGTTGTTCTTCTCGCGGACCTTCACCCAGGAGGGCCGAAGGGCCGCGGCCTGCAGGTGGAGGAAGGCGTGCTCGGCCAGCAGCTCCGCCGTGGGGTTGCGGCCGGCCAGGGGCGGCAGGTCGTTGAGCAGCCGGTAGTCGAGGCCGGCCACCCAGGCGTCCAGGGCTTCGGCGAAGGCGCCCTCCTCGGACTCCAGGGCGAGCTCCACTGCCGCCTCCACCTCCCAGTTGTGGCCATGGCGGTCTTCCTGGAAGCCCGGCAGGTCATGGAAGTGGTCCGCCACAAACGGGCGGCGCAGAGAGAGGGTGAAGGCCATCGGGAGAGTATAGCGGTCGGTTATGTGCTACTGGCTATCAGCTATCGGCTATCAGCCCATAGGCCCTGGCTTCCCCCTACCGCCCCGACGGGCCGGTACCTTCTTAACCAACAGCTGGCAGCCGATAGCCACCTACCCGCCCCCAAGCTCCGCCCGCAGCGCCTCCAGATACGCCAGCATCGTCCGCTGGCGATCCCCGGCCTGGCGCTGGCCCGCGGCGGTCTTCATGCCCTCGGCCAGCTTCAGCAGCTTCCGCTCGAAGTGGTCCAGGCTCCAGGCCTTGTCATCGAGCTCGC
>JAAXXS010000263.1 GCA_013334395.1 Holophagaceae bacterium
CAAAAGGCCTTTCCACAGGGATGAAGGGGATGGACTGACGCGGGCCATGGAAGGACCTGTTCTAGCCACAGATGAACACCGATTAAGCAGAAGCAGAATTAACCACAAAGGACACAAAGGACACAAAAGGGACACGAATCGGGAGCGTGTCCACACGTCCTTCTTCGCGTCTTCTCGTTGGATCAGTTGATCTTTTCGCTCAGTAGCCCCGGCTTTTATTTCAGGCTTTCTGCCTGGCCCTGAACGCGGCCTCGTAGGCGGCGGTGCTGGCTTCGAGGCCGCCGTCTTCGACTTCGCCGATGAGGTCGTAGGCGTGGGCCTTGACGATGCGGACGCGCTGGATGGTGTTGGGCTGGGGGGTGCCGTCCACCAGCAGCACGGCGCCGTCGATCTCGGGGGCCTGGCCCTGGTGGCGGCCCTTGATGATCAGGTCCGTCTCTTCGTGGGCGCCCTCGACCAGGACGTCGATGACCTGGCCCACCTTCTCCTGGTTCTTCTCCCGGGCGATCTTCTGCTGCAGCTCCAGCAGGCGCCGCTTGCGGGCCTCCTTGGTGCGCTTGGGGATGGGGTCGCCCAGGGCGTGGGCTGTGGTGCCCTCCTCAGGGCTGTAGGTGAACACGCCCACGTGGTCGAAGCGGGCCTCCTGCACGAAGGCTTTCAGCTCCGCGAAGGCGGCCTCATCCTCGCCGGGAAAGCCCACGATGAAGTTCGAGCGGATGGCGATGCCCGGCACCAGGCGCCGCACCTTCTCCAGCAGCTTCATGAACTGGGTGCGGCTGCCGCCCCGGGCCATGGCCTTGAGGATGGCGGCGTCCGCGTGCTGCAGGGGCATGTCCAGGTAGCGGGCGCAGTTGGGGGTCTCGGCCATGGCGCGCAGCAGGCCGTCCGTGAGGCGGTTGGGGTAGGCGTAGTGGATGCGGAACCAGCGCAGGCCCGCCACCTGGCCCAGGGCGCGCACCAGCTTCTCCAGGGCGTTGGTGTCGCCGAAGTCCCGGCCGTAGTCCGTGGTGTCCTGGCCCACCAGGCTGATCTCCAGGACGCCCTGGGCCACCAGGTTCTCGGCCTCGGCCACGACGCTCTCGATGCGGCGGCTGCGCTGGGCGCCGCGGAGCAGGGGGATGACGCAGAAGGCGCAGGCGTGGTCGCAGCCTTCGCTGATCTTGAGGTAGGCGCTGGCCTTGGGGGTGGTCAGCAGCCGGGGGCTGGCCTCGGAGTAGAGGTAGTCGGGGTTGGGGTTCAGCTCGAAGGAGGCTCCGGCGCCGATGACCTCGGCGATCTGCTCGATATCCCGGGTACCCAGGCAGGCGTCGATCTCGGGCATCTCGGTCATGAGCTCGTCCCGGTAGCGCTCCACCAGGCAGCCCGCCACGATGAGCTTCTCGCAGGCCCCATCCTTCTTCATGGCGGCGGCCTGGAGGATGGCCTCGACGCTCTCCTTCTTGGCGGCGTCGATGAAGGCACAGGTGTTCACCACCAGGACCTGGGCCTCCTCCAGCACCGGGGTGATCTCGTAGCCCTTGAGCCGCAGGTGCCCCAGCATCACCTCGGAGTCCACGAGGTTCTTGGGGCATCCCAGGGACATGAATCCGACTTTGGTCAACGGGCCTCCGGTGAACCTCATAGATTAACGCCCCCTGCCGATGACGTCTGTAGCGCGTGCTAAACTCACCCCCCATTTCGGACAGTCCATGAAGCTCACCCTCCAGGTTGACGGCGCCCTGCACCCTCTGACCCTCACCGAAGAGGGCGTGACCATCGGCCGGGGCGACCAGGCCACCATCCGCATCCAGGCCAACGCCGTGAGCCGGGTGCACGCCAGGATCTACCTTCAGGATGGCCGGCCCTACGTCATGGACATGAAGTCTCTGAACGGGACCTCGCTCAATGGGACGACCCTGAGCGAGCCCATGCCCCTGCAGCTGGGGGACAAGGTCCTGCTCGGGGAGGCCATGGTGGTGTGGGTGCCCGAGGGCGGGGTGCCGCTCCCGGTCGCGGGCTTGAACCTGGCCCTGGCCCCCAAGGCGGTCGCCTCCCGCATCTCCCTGGAGGATCGGGCTTTCGACGCCTCGGGCTCGATCCTGGTGCCCCACGCCAGCCTGGAGGCCATGCTGGCCCAGGCCAGCGGCCAGCACCCCGCCGGGGAGGCGGTCACGCTCTTCCAGCGGCTGGCGAGCATGGCGGGCACCCTGCTCCGCGCCGCGGGCCTGACGGAGCTGCTGGACTCGGTCATGGGCCTGGTGACAGCTCAGATTCCCTGCCAGCGCGGGTTCATCCTGCTGGCGGACGCCAGCGGCGAGCTGATTCCGGAGCTGATCTGGGAGGAGCACCCGGGCCAGCACCTGGCGCCCATCAGCCGCACCATCGCCCGCACGGCCATGAAGGACCGGGTGGCGATCCTCACCACGGACGCCCGGCTGGATCCGCGCTTCAGCGCCGGCGAGAGCATCAAGCTCCATGGCATCACCTCGGCCCTCTGCGCGCCCCTCATCGTCGAGGACCAGTCCCTCGGCGTGATCTACCTGGAGACCAGCCTCAACAAGGGCGGCTTCAAGCGGGAGGACGAGCACTTGCTGAGCGCCATGGCCAACTTCGCCGCCGTGGGCATCCAGCGCGAGCGGGAGGCCCGGTTCCGCCAGCGGCTGGAGCGCTACCACAGCCCGGCGGTGGTGGACCAGATCCTCAAGTCCAGCCAGAACAAGGAAGCCCCCATGCTGCAGGCGCAGCGCTGCCAGATCAGCGTGCTCTTCGCCGACATCTCCGGCTTCACCCGCATGAGCGAGGGGATGGAGCCCCTGGTGCTGGCGGGCATCCTGAACAGAACCTTCGAGGCCATGACCGACCAGATCTTCAGCCGGGGCGGCACCCTCGACAAGTACATCGGCGACGCCATCATGGCCTTCTTCGGCGCGCCGAACCCCGATCCCGACCATGCCCGGCACGCCGTGGCCGCCGCGGTGGCCATGCAGGAGACCCTCTATGCCCT
>JAAXXS010000084.1 GCA_013334395.1 Holophagaceae bacterium
ATGGAACGAAGGCGCATGAACAACTCCAAGGAAGGGGGGAGGCGACCGAAAGGAATGGGGAGGTGCAGGACTACCGGGGCGCCTGGGCGCCCTGGGTCTGGGCAGGCTCAATCTGGCTGCCCATCTGCGAGCCGGAGCACGTGTCAGCCGCGAAGACCAGCGTCGACAGGGCCAGCAGGGCCACCACCATCGCGAGGGAGCGGGATAGGATCCGTCGATTCATCCGAGTGCCTCCTTCATCTGACCGGAGGAGGGTGGGTTCCCGGGGGGCGTCATCGACGTTCCGCTGATCCAGGTTCCCGGAGCCGCCCCGGTGATCCGCAGGGGCCGGCCGTCGACCCCTCATGGCAGTTCCCTGAGCAGGGCCCGTGCCAGAGGGATTTTGATTTCACAATAATTTCTTAATTATTATTTATGAATGACTTAGCTTAATCACCAATCATTAGGTCTAGACAATCAATGCCATCAATTTTGTAAGGAATTTTAAATATTATTACATTTTTGTATGATTCTGCGTTTCCTGGTGGGCCTGGAAGCGATCGGGCTCCAGGCCATATTTCTGCACCTTGTAGTTCAGGATGCGCTCGGTGGTCTGCAGCAGGCGGGCCGCCCGGGCCCGGTTGCCCCGCGCGGACTTGAGGGCGTCCTGCAGCAGGTCCCGCTCGAAGGCCGACACGGCCTCGGCCAGGGCCTGGGAAGGCAGGGTCCCGGACACCTCGGCGGTCTGCAGGCTCGGCGGCAGGTGGTGGCCGTGGATGACCCCCCCTTCGCAGACCAGGGTCGCCCGCTCGATGCAGTTCTCCAGCTCGCGCACATTGCCCGGCCAGTGGTAGGCCACGAGCATGTCGATGGCGGAGGTGGACAGGCGGCGCACGTCCTTCCGGTGGTGCGCGGCGTACTTCTCCACGAAGTGGTCCGCAAGCAGCAGGATGTCCGTGCTCCGCTCCCGGAGGGGGGGCAGGAAGACCTCGAAGACATTCAGGCGGTAGTAGAGATCCTCGCGGAAGATTCCGCTGAGGGTGGCGGCCTCGAGATCCCGGTTGGTGGCGGTGATGACCCGCACGTCCACCTTGACGGGCTTGACCCCGCCCAGGCGCTCGAACTCGCGCTCCTGCAGCACCCGGAGCAGCTTGACCTGGGTGCCGGGACTGAGCTCGCCCACCTCGTCCAGGAAGAGCGTCCCGCCCTCGGCCAGCTCGAAGCGCCCCAGCTTCTGTTTCCGGGCGTCCGTGAAGGCCCCGGGCTCATAGCCGAAGAGCTCGGACTCGATCAGGCTCTCGGGCAGGGCGCCGCAGCTCACCTTGATGAAGGGCTTGGCGGCCCGGGTCGAGCCGTAGTGGATGGCGTGGGCCACCAGCTCCTTGCCGGTGCCGGACTCGCCCCGGATCATCACCGTGGTGGTGGTCGGGGCGGCCTGGCCGACCCGCTCATAGACCCGCTGCATGGCATGGCTGTTGCCGATGAGGTTGCGCAGCTCGTAGCGCTCCTGGAGCTCTTCCCGCAGCTGCCGGTTCTCTTCCAGGAGCCGCTGCCGATCCGCCGCCACCAGACGGGCGACTTTCATGGCCATGCCCACCATGGAGGCGGCGATCTGGAGCAGCTTGGTGTCCCGGTCGAAGTCCCGCTCCGCCAGATAGGGCGTGGTCAGGGACAGGGCGCCCACGGCCTTGCCGTCCACGAAGAGCGGCACGCAGAAGAAGCTCAGCTCCCCCTTGCTCCGGCGGTGCTCCCGCATCACGCCTGTGCGGTCCAGGAAGAGGGGCTCCTGGCTCACCTTCGGCACCACCACGGCCTTGCCGCTCTTGAGCACCCGCCCGGTGACCCCCTCCCCGGCCTTGTACCGGGCCCGCTCCACCGCCTGGCGGGAGAGCCCCCGTGAAGCCTCCAGGCGCAGGGCCCCGCTCTCCTCCTCGGCCAGGGTGATGGCCCCGCTCACGGCCCCGAAGGCCTCGGCGAGGATCTCCAGCACCCGGGGCAGCACGCTGCGGATGTCGGAGGTGGCCAGAGCCTGGCTCAACTCCACCAGGGGCGTGAGCTTGCTGGGATCCTCCGGGGTCGCCATGGAGCCTCCAGGATGTGAATTACAAAATTGTATGCCAACTCACATTGTCATACAATTTTGTAATGTTTCCTAGAGCCTGTTTTATTCGGCGCTGCGCTTCTCTGACTTCTTTCTCTCATTGGTGTCCAGCACCCGCTTGCGCATCCGGATGAAGTTGGGCGTGACCTCGACCAGCTCGTCGGGCTCGATGTATTCCAGGGCCTGCTCCAGGGTGTGCTCCCGGGGCGGGGTGATGCGCGTGGCCTCGTCGCTGCCGCTGGAGCGCATGTTGGAGAGCTTCTTGGCCTTGGCCACGTTCACCACCAGGTCATTCTCCCGGGCGTGCTCGCCCACGATCATGCCCTCGTAGCACTTGGTGTTCGGCTGGATGAAGATGACGCCGCGCTCCTCGAGGTTCATGAGGGCGAAGCCCACGGACTCGCACTGCTCCATGCTGATCAGCACGCCGTTCTTGCGGCTGGTGAGCTCGCCCTTGTGGGGGCCGTAGTGGCTGAAGAGGCTATGGATGATGCCTTCGCCGCGGGTGTCGGTCATGAACTCGTTGCGGAAGCCGATGAGGCCGCGGCTGGGGATCTTGAAGTGCAGCCGCAGGCGGCCGCCTTCGTTGCCCATGTCCTGCATCTCAGCCTTGCGGTTGCCCATGTGCTCCATGGTCACGCCCATGTAGGCCTCGGGGATGTCGATGGTGACGTCCTCGTAGGGTTCCATCTTCTCGCCCTTCTCGGTGTAGTGAAGGATCACCTCGGGGCGGCTCACGCAGAGCTCGAAGCCTTCCCGGCGCATGGTCTCGATGAGCACCGAGAGGTGCAGCTCGCCGCGGCCGCTCACCTTGAAGGAGTCGGGGCTGTCCGTGTCCTCCACCCGAAGGGCCACATTGTGCTGCAGCTCCTTCTGGAGGCGCTCCCGGATGCGGCGGCTCTGAATGTACTTGCCGTCCTGACCGGCGAAGGGGCCCGCGTTCACCATGAACATCATGGAGATGGTGGGCTCATCGATGTCCACGTATTCCAGGGCCACGGGGCTGGCACTGTCCGCGATGGTCTCACCCACCCGGATATCCTCGATGCCCGCGATGGCCACGATCTCGCCCGCGCTGCCCTCTTCCAGCTGGATTCGCGTAAGTCCCTCGAAACCATAGAGCTGGGTGATCTTCTGCTGCTGGATGGTGCCGTCCCGCTTGATGAGGGCCACGCTGTCGCCCACGTGGATGCGGCCATTGACGATGCGGCCGATACCGATCTGGCCGACAAAGTCGCTCCAGTCCATGAGGGTGACCAGCATCTGGAGGGGGGCGTCAGGGCTGCCGGTGGGGTGGGGGCAGTGCTTGACGATGGCGTCGAAGAGGGGGTCCAGGTTCTCGCTGGGGTCATTCATGTCCAGCATGGCGTAGCCCAGCTTGGCGCTGGCGAACACGCAGGGGAAGTCCAGCTGCTCCTCCGTGGCGCCCAGCTCGATGAGCAGGTCGAAGACCTGATCCTGGGACCAGACGGGGCGCGCGCCGGGGCGGTCCACCTTGTTGATGACCACGATGGGCCGGAGCCCCAGGGCCAGGGCCTTGCGGGTCACGAACTTAGTCTGGGGCATGGGGCCGTCGAAGGCGTCCACCACCAGCAGCACGGAATCCACCATGCTGAGCACCCGCTCCACTTCGCCACCGAAGTCTGCGTGGCCGGGGGTATCCACGATGTTGAAGCGGTAGCCGCCCCAGTGCAGAGAGGTGGTCTTGGCCAGGATGGTGATGCCGCGCTCCCGCTCCTGGTCGTTGCTGTCCATGGCCCGTTCCTGGACGCGCTGGTTGTCCCGGAACATGTGGGCACCCTTGAACAGGGCATCTACGAGGGTGGTCTTGCCGTGATCGACGTGGGCGATGATGGCGAGGTTGCGGATCTTTTCAAGGGCGGTCATCGTGCTCCCGGGGCGGCCCTGGCAAAGGCCGGGCAGAACCCTCGATTTTACCAGAAACCATGGCCTTTTCCGAGCCCTGATCGCGAATCCCTTCCAATAGCCCGAATGGGGACTAAGATAATTCCGACCCCTACCGGGAGATCCCCATGCACATCAATGAATTGCTCACCGTCGTGTGCGAGCAGGGTGCCAGTGACCTTCACCTGAAGGTCGGCAACCACCCGATCGCCCGCATCCGCGGCAAGCTGACACCCCTGACCCAGTTCAAGCGCCTGGTTCAGGAAGACACCATCGCCATGGCCTACACGATCATGGCCAGCGACCGCCAGAAGGGGAAATTCAAAGAAAACTTCGACATTGATATCGCCTACTCGGTGCCGAGCCTGGGGCGCTTCCGCTGCAATGTCTTCAACCAGCGCGGCACCGTGGGCCTGGTGCTCCGCGTGATCCCGCGAAAGATCTACACCATCGATGACCTGATGCTGCCCAAGGTCCTGAAGACCATCTGCCAGGAGCAGCGCGGACTGGTGCTGGTGACCGGGACCACCGGTTCCGGCAAGTCCACCACCCTCGCGGCGATGATCGATCTCATCAACGCCACGCGCACCGAGCACATCCTCACCATCGAAGACCCCATCGAGTACCTGCACCGGGACAACCTCAGCATCATCAACCAGCGCGAGGTCGAGGCCGACTGCAAGAGCTTCTCCTCCGCCCTGCGCGCCGCCCTGCGGCAGGACCCGGACGTGATCCTCGTGGGTGAGATGCGCGACCTCGAGACCATCGAGACGGCCCTGCATGCGGCCGAAACGGGCCACCTGGTCTTCAGCACCCTCCACACCCTGGACGCCACCGAGACCATCAACCGCGTCATCTCCGTCTTCCCGCCCCACCACCAGAAGCAGATCCGGCTCCAGCTGGCCTCGGTGCTCAAGGGGATCATCTCCCAGCGCTTGGTGCCCCGGGCCGACGGCCAGGGCCGGGTGCCGGCCGTGGAAGTCATGGTGGCCACCGAGACCGTCCGCTCCTGCATCGAGGAGAAGGACAAGACCAAGCTGCTGAAGGACGTTATCAGCTCCGGCACGGCCCAATACGGCATGCAGACCTTCGACCAGAGCCTTTATTTCTTGTTAAATCAGAATCTTATTACCGAAGAGGAGGCCCTCCTTCGGGCCACCAACGTCGGCGAGTTCAAGCTCCGCCTGGAGGGGGTCATGGGCACTTCCGACCTTGCCCGAAGCAACATGGAGCGGGGCATGTCCATCGCCCAGGGGGGCGGGCGGGAAGCGGGCGGCCAGCCGTCGCCCCAGGCCCCATCGCAGGCTCCCGGGATGTCCATGGCCATGCCCTCGAGTCCCGAGGTAAAAATCACCCTGGCACGGTAGCCTTCCTTCACCTATTCTGGCTCTTCCCAATCACTTCCCGAGGTCGCCGATGATCAAGATCGATATCGCCAATTCCCTGATGAAGGTTCACCCCTGCTCCCGCGCCACCGCCCTGCAGGTCGTGGATCTCCTCACGGAGCGCCTGAAGGATGCCCTGCTCAACGGGCACCGCATCGAGATCCGAGGCTTCGGCGTGTTCGAGCCCCGCCCCCGCAAGCGCGGCATGGGCCGGAACATCAAGACCGGCGCCAGCGTCCAGATTCCCAAGGGCAAGAGCATCCGCTTCAAGCCGGGGAAGGACCTGCGCGAGATCATCGTCAAGTAGGCTCTCAACGCTGCGCGTTGAGAGATTAGGGTAAAGCATGGAAGAAGCCTGCCGTCGGCCTGAGATCACCTACCCTTTTCGCGTACCGATGAAGATCATCGGGCGTCAGGAGGAGTTGCGCCCCGAGATGGTCATCGAGACGATCCTCGCCCACCTGGGGCCCCAGGCCGAAGGCGACGAGCGGCACCAGTCCACCTGCAAGGGCGCCTTCATCAGCTACACCTTCTGGGTCACCCTGCCCGATGCCCAGGCCGAGACGCCCCTGCGGGAGGCGATCCAGAAGCTGCCGGGCGTGGTGATGCAGCTTTGAGGGGTGGGTTCCGGCGTTAGGCCGTTCTTCTGAAAATCGCTGCGCGATTTTCACTGGTAAAAGCAAGGGCGGTTTAAAAAGCGTGGGGTTTTCAGGCAGTCGCTCTGCTGAAAATCGCGCAGCGATTTTCTATCACAAGGGCGCAGCCCGTGTGCAGGAACGAGTGCCTGTTAGGGCCGCAAAGTCCCCATCATGCGGGGGTACGGAATGGTCTCGCGCACGTGCGGCAGCTTGCACATCCAGGCCACGGCGCGCTCGAGGCCCATGCCGAAGCCGGCGTGGGGGACGCTGCCATACTTGCGGACGTCCAGGTACCACTCGTAGTCGGCGCGGTTCAGCTGGTGGTGCACGATCTGGTCCAGCAGGTACTGCAGGTCGCTGGCGCGCTCGCCGCCGCCGATGACCTCGCCATAGCCTTCCGGGGCCAGCAGGTCGGCGCCCAGGGCCAGGCGGGCGTCCAGGGGATCCGGCTCCATGTAGAAGGCCTTGAACGCCTTGGGGAAGCGGTGCACCCAGAGGGGCCGGTCCGTGGCGTTCATGAGGATGGTCTCGTCGTCGTTGCCGAAGTCTTCGCCCCACTGGATGTCGCTGCCCAGGGTCTTGAGCTTGTCCACGGCCTCGGTGTAGGTCATGCGGTCGAAGGTGTTGTTCAGAGCCAGCTCGAGGGGCGCGGTGTCGCGCTCCAGGATCTTCAGCTCCTCCTGCCGCCCCTCCAGCACCCGCTGGATGAGGAACTTGGTCATACGCTCGCCCAGGGCCATGACGTCGTCCAGGTGGGCGAAGGCCACCTCGGGTTCCACCATCCAGAACTCGGTCAGGTGGCGGCGCGTCTTGCTCTTCTCCGCCCGGAAGGTGGGCCCGAAGCAGTAGACCTTGCCGAAGGCCGCGATGCCTGGCTCCTGGTAGAGCTGGCCCGACTGGCTGAGGAAGGCGGTGCCTTCGTGGAAGTATTCGGTGCCGAAGAGGGTGCTGGTGCCCTCGCAGGCGCTGGGCGTCAGGATGGGCGCGTCCAGCAGGGTGAAGCCGTCACCGTCGAAGAAGTCTCGGATGCCCTTCACCAGGGTGTGGCGGATGCGGAGGATGGCCCACTGGCGGCGGCTGCGCAGCCACAGGTGGCGGTTCTCCATGAGGAACTCGGTGCCGTGCTCCTTGGGGGTGATGGGGAAGTCGGTGCTGCCGCCGATGAGCTCCAGGGACTTCACCAGCAGCTCGGGCTGTCCGGTCTTGGGGTGCTGCTGCACGACCCCGGTGAGGGCGATGGCGGCCTCCTGGGTGAGCTTGCCGGCCAGCTCGTAGCTGGCGGGATCGGCCTCGGCGGCGCCCACCACGCACTGCACGAAGCCCGAGCCATCCCGCAGCTCGATGAAGCGGGTCTTGCTGGTGCGGGCATTGCGGACCCAGCCCCGCAGCCGGACAGTCTCACCGATCTGGCCAGCGAGGAATCGGACTTCGGTGAAGGACGGGCTGCTCACGGGGCCTCCTGGGCCAAACCCCTATTGTGCCCGGGGATTGGCGGCGGCTCCAGGGCTTGTCTCCCCCGGAAGGGCTAGACGCCCCGGAACTTCCCGGAAATGGCCAGCTGCATGCCCTTCAGGTGGGCCATGACCCGCTCCAGCTTCTGGCGGGCGATGTCCTGGAACTGCATGAGCTGGATCAGGGCGAAGACTGTGTTCTGCATCTCCTGGTTGGTAGTCTCCAGCTCGGCGATGGCCTTCTCCTGGCCCTTCAGCTTGCCCAGCCCCGCCTCCTGCTTCAGGTAGCCGATGCCCCGGAAGACCCTGTCCGTGCCCGCCAGCATGGTCTCGATCCGCTCGAGGACTTTGCCCATCTCCTGCTCGGTGTAGGTGATGGAGGACTCGATCTGGGGGAGTACCCGGTGCTCGTCCTGGTCCTTGGTCGGCGCCATGTCGATGAGCCGGCGGAGGTCGTCGTCGAGGCGCTCCTCCAGGCTGCGGGCGGCGAGGGCCTCCCGGCCCTGGGTGCGCCCGGGCCCCAGGTTGGCGACCATGGCCGCGTCGAGCAGCGTGACCACGCGCTCGCCCTGGACGATGAAGCCCTCGACCCAGGCGCCGCCAAGCCCGGCCAGCATGGGACTGGCCTGGACGAGATCCTCTTCGGGCACGCTCAGCACCGCGTCCACGGCATCCACCAGCAAGCCCGTGGCCGTGCCGGCCAGGTCCAGGACCAGGATGGTGGGGACCTGGGAGGCCTCCAGCGGAGGCAGGGACATGCGCTCCCGGAGGCTCATCACGGGCACCACCCGGCCCCGGAGGTCGAGGATCCCCTCCACGGCCTTGGGCATGTGGGGCAGACGGTTCAGCTCCCGGAGGGGGGTGATTTCCGCTACGTGATGGAGGGGGATGCCATAGGTCCGCCCGTTCAGAAAGAAGGTCATGAAGCGGTGCTGGGCAGACCCTTGGCCCACGGCGCGGGCCGGAGACGTCGGAGCGGCGCCAGGGTTCACACGGCCTCCTGGACGGCGAGTTGCAGCAGCTCTGCGGGATCCAGGATCAGGACCACGCCGCCATCACCCATGATGGAGGCGCCGCTGAGGCCTGGCAGGGCGGCGAGGTAGGGTGCCAGAGGCTTGATGACCACTTCCTGGCGGCGGACAAAAGTATCCACGATGATGCCCATGCGCCGCCCGGAGGCGGAGACCACCACGACGGACAGGCCCTCCGACTCGGCCTCACCGTTCACCGGTGCCTTGGACTTCAACAGGTGCTGCAGGCGGCTCACACCCAGCACCTCCCCGCGCAGGTTGATGGCCTGGCGGCTGGTGAGGTGCGACACGCTCTCGAGGGGCACGATCAGGGTCTCTTCGACGGCGGTGCCCGGGATGGCGAACACCTGCCCGCCGCTCTTCACCAGCAGGGCATCGATGATGGCCAGGGTGAGAGGGAGCTTGATGGTGAAGATCGAGCCTTTCCCGACCGTGGAGCGGATACCCACCCGGCCGTTGAGCTTGCGGACATTGGAGCGCACCACATCCATGCCGACGCCGCGACCCGAGATGTCGGTCACCTGGGCGGCGGTGCTGAAGCCCGGCGCGAAGATGAGCTCGATGACCTCCTCGTCCGGCATGGCCTCGGCCCGGTCTGCGGTCAGCAGGCCCTTCTCGATGGCCTTCGCGCGGATGACTGCCGGGTCGATACCCTTGCCGTCATCCTCGATCTCGACCACCACGCTGTCGCCTTCATGGCGGGCGCGCAGGATCACGGTGCCCGTCTCGGACTTGCCCGCCTTCAGGCGCACTTCCGGCGATTCGATGCCGTGGTCCGCGCTGTTCCGGATCAGGTGGATCATCGGGTCGCCCAGCTCTTCAATGATGCTCTTGTCGATCTCGGTGTCCTCGCCCACCAGCTGCAGGTCGATCTTCTTGCCACTGGCCTTGGCCAGATCGCGGAGCATGCGCGGGAACTTCGAGAACACGGTCTTCACGGGCACCATGCGGATGCCCAGCACCGAGGCCTGGATCTCCTTGCTCACGTGGTCCAGGTAGACCGAGGCGTGGGCCAGTTCCTTGGCGACCCCGGCGGCCGGATGGCCGTTGACCAGGGGTACCAGGCGCTCCACCAGATGGCTGATCATGGTCTTGCTGATGATCAGCTCCGCCACGATGTTCATGAACTGCTCGAGCTTGGCCTGGCTCACCCGGATGGTGTCGCCAGCGCCCTTGTCATCCCCACCCCGGCGACTGTTCTTGCGACGGTCCTCGACGGGGGCGGCCGGGTCAGCAGTGACAGGCTCTGCCGCGGCAAGCTCAGGCGCAGCGGGCTCTGGTATGGCAATTACTGGAGCGGCTGCCGACACGGGCGCGGCCGGGGCCGCCTGCTGTGCCAGGCCAATAGCCAGGGGATGGTAGGTGATGGTGGCGTGGGTGACGGCGCCGAAGACCTTCTTGATCTCCTCCATGGGCTCGGTGGCTTCCAGCAGGATCACCAGATCCAGGTGGAAGGAGCGGGGATCGAAGGAGTCCAGGTCCACCAGGGGCTCGCGTGGGATGAGCTGCCGATGGAGTGCGCGCCCCACCAGGTCCGCAACCTGGAAGAGCGAGAAGGGATTGAACGCCGTGCCGTAGATGGCCCCGGAGAGCTCCGCATGCACGCCGATCACGGTCTTGCCTTCGGTGAGGGCGGCCAACGCGGCAGCCCGGCCGGCTTCACTGACCCCGGCCAGCACCGGCGGGATCTGGAGGACGCTCTCGGGGGCGGCCACCACCGGGGCGGCGGCTGGGGCGGCGGCCGCGGCCTCGCCCCGCTTGAGGGACTCGAGGTTCTGGAGCAGCTCGGTGGGATCTGGATCCTGGGGCTCGCCCTGCTTCCGGACCATGATGCCTACGTCGTCCACCAGCACCTTGAGCAGGTCCACGGTCTCGAAGAGCAGCTCCATGACCCGGTCGCTGAGCTCCATGCGGCCTTTGCGCAGGTCATCAAGCACGTTCTCACCCATGTGGGCGACGGAGAGGACCTTCTGGAGTCCCAGGAAGCCCGCGGCTCCCTTGATGGTGTGGACGCTGCGGAAGATGGCATTCAGCAGGTCGAGGTCGCCCGGGGCCTCCTCGAGGGCCAGGAAGTTGGTCTCGATCTGTTCGAAGTGTTCCTGGGCCTCGACGAGGAAGTCCTCATAGAAGCTGGGATCGTCCAGGGCGAAATCATTCATGGCTCACCCGTTCGGCTGGCCGCGCTGCGGCGTCCCTGGAGGTTCTGGAGCTGGCCGGTCTCGGTGTCCGTCAGCAGCTGCTGCAGCTCCAGCAGGAAGATCATGCTGGTGTCGAGCCGGGCGACCTTCTCGATGTAGCGGTTGGCGCCGACGGCCGTGACCGCGGGGGGCGGGCCGAAGCGGCTCAGCTCCACGGGACGGACCTCGTCGACGGCATCCACCACGAGGCCCGTGAACACGCCACCGATGCTCGTGATGAGGATGCGGGAGATGCTGGTCGCCTCCACGCGCTCGAGGCCGAAGCGGGTGCGGAGATCCACCACAGGCATCACCTCGCCCCGCAGGTTCAGGACGCCGTCCACGAACTCGGGGGCCCGGGGCACCGGCGTGATCTGGCTCACCATGACGATCTCGCGCACCTCATGGAGTCGCAGGGCGTAGTTCTCAGGTCCGAGCCGGAACACGACCAGCTCCAGACTGGGGGCGGCTTCCTGGGTACGGTTGTCCGCCAGGCCCAGGCCCTGCCCCAGGGCTGCAATCTTCTCCTGGTCGTCGCCCGTGATGATCTTCAGCACGTTGATGAGGCTCACCATCCGGCCCGGCAGCAGGAGGATGCCGCTCAGGTGCTCGCGCTCGGCCTCGGAGAGGGTCTGGGGCGGCG